>CALKHN010000051.1 GCA_937991535.1 uncultured Sphingobacteriales bacterium | reverse complement strand
CACTTCTCACACCAGCCTGCCGGCTGGCAGGTTTCACGTTTGACATAGCACTAGCTTTCACCAACCAGTGTACAATCGAATACCTGTTCAAAACAATTTTTCAGAGTCGCTTTTACATCCTCCGTTCCGGGGTTGAAGCTCAATTCTTTTTCTATTGAAGTTACCTGCTTATTGGCGATACCGCAGGGAATGATATAATTAAAATAATCCAGGCTGGTGTTTACATTCAGCGCAAAGCCATGCATAGTTACCCAACGGCTGCAGCGCACACCCATGGCACATATCTTCCTTTCCCGCCCTTTTACCGAAGGCTCTATCCATACACCTGTTTCTCCAGGAGATCGTTCACCTTTTATACCATATTGTTGCAAAGTAAGAATAACCACTTCTTCCAGGTTACGTAAATACTTGCCGATATCGGTATAATATTTTTCGAGATCAAGAATGGGATAGCCTACAATTTGCCCGGGGCCGTGAAAGGTAATATCTCCTCCCCTGTTGGTTTCATAATATTCAATGCCTTTTTGATGAAGGGCTGCTTCGCTTAACAGTACATTTTCGGCGTGCCCACTCTTTCCTAAAGTATATACAGGAGGATGCTCGCACAACAGCAAATAATGGTGTGTGGCGGCTGGGCTGCCACTATCGGTTTGCTGTCCGGCACCGTTGGATGAATAAGGCAAACCGGCTTTAGCCAATGTTTTTGCCCGCACATTTTTTTGAAGCAATTGTTCCTGGAAATTCCATGCATCTTTGTACCCGACAGCGCCCAGGTCTTTAAAAAAAACTTCCTGCATGCCGGTAAAGTTATTTTATTTTATTGTTTCCCGCACTTCACCGCAGCCAGGCATTTTATCTCCAAAGTAAGGATTACGGATTTCCTTACTACCGCTGATCCAGGAAGCGCCTTCGTCGTTAAACGCCATTGGGCAGTGTGCCACATATAACTCACCGCTTAATAAGCCTTCTTTTTTGATCAAAGCAGCTATGTCTTTACTCATTTTTGCATATGCGGATCGTTCGGCTTCGATGTCAGTTGCAGTGGTAATTTTTGCAGCCGATAACCCAATAGAGCTCCCGTCATCCATATTTTTTGCACCAGCTTCAATGGCGTTGGCGGCCACTTTGGCTTCTGCTGCATCGCCATTCGTAAGCGCCGCAGTTAAGTGGATGTAATGCTGGTAAACAGCATTAAGCTTGTCATTTTTTAGAACCGGTTTCGCAGTGCCTGGGTTTTGTGCCTGCTCTGTTGTGGCATGGTCGTGGATGGCTGTGGTTTCAGGTTTACTTTCGAAACTGCCGTTGCCTGCGCAGGATGAAAGAATAAAGGCTGCTGCGAAGGGGATCACTGTTTTCAATAAATATTGCATTGCTTTTTATTTTAAATTATGAATGAATGAATTAATGATTGTGTCCTGCCATTGGATTTTTGCCTTTTTTCAAAACAAATTCGCTGTACAAAAGATATGCGCCGGAAACCACTACCACATCACCTTCGTTCACACCTTTGGTTATTTCGATGCGGTTAAAGTTTTCTACGCCTGTTTCTACCATTTTGGGTGCAAATTTCCCAACACCCGTTTTTACCCAAATATGAGCACCCTTGCTATCGTGAATAACGGCATCCACCGGTAGGGTAATGGCTTTGGACGTGTTGGCAACAGGTAGCTCCACCACCGCCTGCATTCCGGCTTTGAATTGGTTTTTAAAATTGGGTACACTACCCCTGATAGTAAGCAATTGACTGCCTGCCTGCAGTGCCGGAGCAATGAACTCAATGTGCATTTTTTGCGGCTCATTTTCAAAACCTACAACAGTTACCTTTACTACATTTCCTTTTTTTACAAGGCTTGCCTCGGCAGGGTATAAATCTGCTTCTACCCAAATGGTGTGATAGGCTTCTAAGCTCATGATAGAAGACCCTTCGGCTACGTATTGTCCTTCGGTAACAAAAAGTTCTGACACCACGCCATCTTTCGGTGCAGCATAGGTAACATAGGGGCTGGTTTGCTTTCTGCTTTTCATTTGCAGTACCTGTGCCTCGGCTTGGTTGTATAACAGCAATTTTTGTTTGGCTGCTTCTGCTAATTGCTCAAACTTTTTATCGTTCGGGAACTGACTTGCCTGTGCAATGGTTACTAAATATTCCTGTTGCAAAGCTGCCAGTTGTTCTGAATAAATCTTGTACAGGGGCTGTCCCTTCCGCACCGGCACACCGGTTTGTTTTATGTACAGGGCTTCAATTCTTCCGGCTACACGGCTCGATACAAATTCGGTTTGCGAAGGATCCACTGCCAGCCTTCCATTTAATTGTTTGAAAGAAGAAAACAAACCTGTTTTAACGGTGTCTGTTGTTACGTTAGCCAGCGCTTGCTGGGGCTCGCTTAATGTGAGAAAATCGGAAACATTGCTTTTATCAAACGGCGCCAGGTCCATTCCGCAAATGGGGCAGGTACCCGGCTTATCGCTAACAATTTGCGGGTGCATGGGACAGGTGTAGGTTTGTTTATGGGCTGTTTCCGTATGCCGTTCCGTTTCCCCATCGTTGCAGGAGGAAAAGCCCAGGAGAGCTGTACCGGCAAGCAGAAGAACAGTGAGTGCTTTTAGTGTCTTTTTCATTTTGAATGATTTGAAGTCAGCCGGATAAAGCTTTCGCCATCCACCAGGAAGTTGGCATTTTTAGCCACTTGCCAGTCGCCGATAAGATCAAGTATTTCTATCATGCCATTTACCCTGATACCGGTTTGCACTTGTTTGGGAACGAAAACACCTTTCTCCTTTTTAAACACAACCGTTTTTGTTCCCAATTGCAACACAGCTTTTTGCGGCAGCCAGTACGCGTCATTTTTTACAACCGGAATATCGGCAGTTAACAATTGCCCCGGCTTCAAATTTGTATTAGATAAATACACGCGGGCAACCGTAAAGCTTTCACCATTCCTTTGTGTTGGCTCAATCAAACCAATTGTTCCCGTTTTTACACCGGAGGGATTGGCAACGGTATGAAATACCAGTTTTTGCCCCCTTTTGATTTCGGCCGCCAGCGAAGAAGCAAAAGAAAATTCTGCTACCATGCTGTTATCCTTGTAGATGGTAAAAACCGTTTCTCCTGCACCCACATATTGCCCTTCCCTGGTTAGAACCGTCGTGGGACTGATTGCCTGCTGCCGTAGGGTTGTATTGGCAGCGGAAGCACCACCAACCATTTCGCCCATCCCACCGGAAGCGGGGGAAGAAGACATGATTACGCCAGTGCCGGTAGTGTTAGCCGCTACGTTCTTTTCTACAATATACCCGCTAACGTTGCTGTAAACCGGCACACGGTATAATGGTTTTCCTGTTTTGATAACCTGGCTGATTTGTGCCGGCTGCATCCCTAAAAGGCTTAACCGCTGCTTGGCTTTTTGCAGTAAAGGAGAATTGTTGTCGTTCGTGCTGATATAAATTAATTCCCTTTGAGCTGCGGCTAAGTCGGGAGAATAAATTTCCATAATAAGTTGGCCTTTGCTTACCGGCTGATAGTTGTATTTGATATACATTCTTTCAATCCTTCCGGCAACACGACTGGAAATGCTCTCCTGTCTTCTGGGGTCGTAGTTAACAATGCCCTGCACTGGCAAGGAAAAAATCCGTGAACCCGTTTCCGCTTTGATGGCAGGCATGGAAGAAACCACCTGCTCGTTAACAGGTTTCAATAAAGGCAACAAGCTACTGTCAACGTGCAGTTCGTGGGAACTGCTCATAGGTACCAAGTCCATGCCACAAATGGGGCATTTGCCCGGCTTGTCCTGAACGATTTGCGGATGCATGGGGCAGGTATATTTTCCCTGCTCACTGTGCTGATGGGTGGTTTCCGTAGCAGCCGTTTCCGTTTTTTCCTTGCAGGAAAACAGCAGCAACACAACCAACAGCGGCAGGAGCCATTTACCTGAATAATTCTTTTTCATAATCAACGATCGTTTGAAATAATTTTTGTCTTTCGTCCAGCACGTCAAGCTGCATCATGTTCAGGGCTTCCCAGTTATCAAGCACAACTGTAAGCGTCAGCTTGTTTTCCTGATAACTAAGAAAGCTGGCATCTAATGTTTTTTGCAACGCCGGTATCACTTTTTGTTCCATTGATTTGATGCGTTGCTGCATGGTTTGAATTTGTGCCTGCATTCCGTACAACATGCCCTGTGTTTCCTGCAGCATGGCAGTCCTTTCGCTTTCCATGGCACTGATGTTTGACTGCATGGATTTGATTTCTGACTGATACATTTTTTTAGACCAGGGAGCAATAGGAATGGACATCATACCCATCACACTAAATGCCTGCGGCATCATGGATGACAGAGGTGACATGTGATCATACTGAATGCTGAAAATGGGCTTTCTTTCCAGCTTCATGGCTTCGATATTGAGCTGCATAGAGCGAATGCTTTCGTTCATGCGCAGCACGTCTTTCCGCTGCGTGGCAAGGCTTGCCGTGTCATAACCGTCCGCTGCAATAAAACGAGGTTCAAAGGTGGTATCAATCCCAAAATCAATATTGCCCGGGCGGTTCATCAGTGAATTGAGATAAGCTTTTGCCTGGGCAATGTCGCCCTGCGGTACCAGCAGCATGTTGCGGTTTTTTTGTATCTCGGCTTCTGCCCGGTACACAGTACCTAATTGTGATTGATTGTAAGGATACCGCACTTCTTCAATCTTTTTCATCGTTTCCAATATCCGTTCATTGGCTTCAATTACATTGATTTTCCGCGCTGCTGTCAGCCAGTTGAAATACTGCATTTTTGCCTGCGCTTTTAAATCATTCAGCGTAACGGCACGGTTGGCCTTTTCAATATTGCCCTGCGATTGAATGTAGTTCTTCTTTGCCTGCAATTTTTTCGCATTGGGAATTTCCTGTTCCAGCCGCAACATCACTGAACCTTTGTCGCTACCATCCATCGTTTTCTGAAATGGATAAGGCATCATAAACGTACCCAAACCCACCATTGGCGGCATCCAGGCGGTGGCAGCATCGGCGCTGTACCTGTAACCTTCTGCCCGCAAACCATAGGTTTTCAGTACAATATTGCTGCTGTCTATCTTTTGTATGATTTCAGGCAGGCTTAGTACTTCTTTTTGCTGTGCCATTGCGCTGAATGGAAGTAGTAAGGCTAAGCAGAAATAGTTTTTAATGTTGAACATCGTACACCTCCAGTTTTCCGTGTTTGCGTAATTCATATTCTTTTGCCATTAAAAAGATGAGCGGCGTTACCAGCAGGATATGTACAGCGGAAGTAAACACACCGCCAATCATGGGTAACACTACCGGCTTCATGACGTCCGTTCCCACACCGGTTGACCACAGTACCGGCACCAACCCAAAAAGAGAAACGCAAACCGTCATGATTTTAGGCCGCAATCTTTTTGCCGCACCATGGATCACGTACTCCTGCAGATCTGCTTTTGTAATGCTCTCCCTTGAGTTGCCTTTTAGCTTAATAAGCTGGTGCATAGCATCGTTCAGGTAAATCACCATGACAATACCCGTTTCAACCGCAATTCCAAACAGTGCAATAAAACCAACGGCTACCGCTACGGAAAGATTAACCCCCCAGAAATATATAAGGTAAGCACCACCTATTAAGGCAAATGGAACGGTTATAAGACTTAAAAATGCTTCCCGAATAGAGTGAAAAGCAAAATACAGGGAGAAGAAAATAATGAGCAGCACTATGGGTGCAATCCACATGAGTGTTTGCTGACCTCTGATCAGGTTTTCGTACTGTCCGCTCCATTCGAGAAAGTAACCGGCTGGCAGAATGCCTTTTCGCTGGTTCAATTTTTCCATTGCTTCTTCTACAGTGCTACCTAAATCACGGCCTCTCACATTGAATAACACTGCGCCACGCAACAGGGCATTTTCGGAATTGATCATTGGTGGTCCGTCTTCAAATTTTATATCGGCAACCGCGCTCAAAGGCACTTCTCCAAAACCTGCTGACTGGAGCGGTATTCTTTTGATCTGTTCCACGCTGTTTCTGTAATCCTGTGCTAAGCGAACATTAATCGTAAATCGCTGGCGCCCCTCTACGGTTTGTCCAACAGGAGCACCGCCCAAAGCCGTTTCCACCGTTTGGTTTACGTCATCTACACTCAAACCATAACGACCCAAATCGGCACGGCGCGCATCAATAGAAAGATACTTCCCGCCTGTAATCGGTTCAACATATAAATCGGCTACGCCGGCAGTGCCTTCCAGCGCGGTTTTTACCCGTTCGGAAATCGAAGCAATGCTGTCAAGGTTCTGTCCAAACACTTTAATACCCACATCGGTTCGGATACCGGTGGAAAGCATGTTAATGCGGTTGATGATGGGTTGCGTCCACCCGTTTACCACACCCGGAATTTGAAGCTTGGCATCGAGTTCTTTAATGATGTCGGCTTTGGTAATTCCATCCCGCCATTCTTTATGTGGCTTCAGCGTGATAATGGTTTCAATCATGCTGATGGGTGAGTTATCTGTTGCAGTGCTGGCTCTGCCTGCTTTTCCCAAAACCTTGTCTACCTCAGGAACGGATTTGATGATCTTGTCCTGTACCTGCAATATTCTCTTTGCTTCTCCATTGGAAACATCAGGCAATGTAACCGGCATAAACAAAACGCTTTGCTCATCCAGTGGCGGCATGAACTCGGTTCCCAAACTTCTTAACAGCGGAATGGAAACGAGTAATGCCAGTATATTAATAGCAAGTGTAGTCTTACGCCATTTCATTACCCAGTGAATGATAGGGGTATAAATCCTCTCCAAAAAACGGTTCACCGGGTTGGTATTGTCCGGCCTGAATTTTCCTTTCATAAAAAAGGAAATCAACACGGGCGCCAGTGTTATTACCAACAAGGCATCTACGATCATAATGAACGTTTTGGTATAAGCTACCGGATGAAAATATTTTCCTTCCTGCCCGGTAAGCAAAAACACCGGAAGAAAAGAGGTAATGATGATAACTGTAGCAAAGAAAACGCCCCTTGATACCTGCTTGCTGGATTTTTCAATAACGGAAAGCCGTTCTTCTTCCGTAATCCAGCTTTCCTTTGTCTTTTTATTTTTTTTACGCCAGATCATAATTCGGTTTTATTTTTTTGTTCCTGCTGCCAGTGGGCATAGCGGTCTGCCAGTTGCTTGTAGGCATTTTCACTCATAATAATGCCATTGTCCACGATCACCCCAATAGCCAGTGCAATGCCGGTTAACGACATAATGTTGGAGGAAATGCCAAAGGCGTTCAGCAGGATAAAGCTGATGGCAATGGTGATCGGAATTTGAATAACAATGCTAAAAGCGCTGCGCCAGTGAAAAAGGAAAATGATTACAATAAATGATACCACAATCATTTCTTCAATGAGTGTGGTCTTGATGGAAGAAATGGATTGCCTGATCAGTTCGCCACGGTCGTAAACAATTTCGAACTTCACACCTTCGGGAAATCCCTTCGACACTTCCTCCATTTTGGCTTTTACATTGTTGATCACTTCATCAGCATTTTCGCCATACCGCATTACCACAATGCCGCCTACTTTTTCTCCTTCTCCGTTCTGATCAAAGATGCCCAGCCTTGTTTCGCCCGCGGTTTGCACACTGGCTACATCAGTTACCCGAATGGCAATACCATTATCGGTTTTCAGCGGAATATTTTGAATTTCCTCGATGGAGTTTAAGTAGCCGGAGGTTTTGATGACGTAGCCAATATCGCTCAACTCGAACTTGCTGCCACCGGTTTCATTATTGTTGGAACGAACAGCACTGATAACATTGTTTACGGATAGTTTGTAATATAAAAGTTTGTTGGGATCAAGCGTGATTTGATATTGCTTTTGAAACCCGCCAAAGGAAGCGATTTCACTGACGCCTTTTACATTTTGCAAGCCAAACTTGATATACCAGTCCTGTAAGGCTCTTTGTTCGCCCAAATCCATTCCCGGCGCATTGAGGGTGTACCAGAGAATATGCCCTACGCCCGTGCCATCAGGACCTAACTGCGGGCTAACGCCTGCCGGTAAGTTGCGGGAAATGGTACTTAACCGCTCCAGCACCCGTTCCCTTGCCCAATAAACATCCACATCATCATCAAAAATGATGTAGATAAAGCTCATGCCGAACATGGAAGAGCCCCGTACATACTTGATGCGGGGAAGCCCCTGCAGGTTCGTAACCAGCGGATAGGTTACCTGATCTTCTATCAGTTGCGGTCCGCGTCCCATCCATTCGGTAAAAACAATGACCTGGTTTTCAGAAAGGTCAGGAATGGCATCAACCGGGTTGTTTTTTACAGAAAAAGCACCCCACACAAACAAGCCTGCCACCAGCACCAGAACAATGAAGCGGTTGCGCAACGACCATTCTATAATACGATGTACCATAATCTTAGTGGTTTAATTGTAATGCTGCCAGTAGCATAAATTTGAGCGATTTCATAAAATGGTGGTTGATTGAAATAATTATGAGAAACGAAGGCAGCAGAAACGCCTTTAGCCCAACAGTGTACTGTCCGGCTCAAAAAGAAAGGCAAAATTTAAATACGAAAGAGGCAATTGCGCTTGTAGATGGGGGTGCTGCCACTTCGGGGGGGTGCATTGCCGGTAGGGTTTTCTTCCATTATGGAAGAAAAGTGAACATCAGGTATTTCAGTGTAAGAAACCGGCACGGCAAAAGCAAGCAACTGCATTCCCTGGAAAGCAGTTGCTGCAATGCTATGGTCATTGGTAACCTTTAATTGTTTATGTTCATCCTTGCAGCACGTCCCGGAGTCCTTTTCGCTTTTGTCCATGCCGCAATTAGGACACCTGTTTTTATCGTTCCCCAGCACATTCCATTCTACCATTTTGCCCATGCAATAATGCAGGTACACCGTAGCCCCGGAAGTAGAGGCAATGTAGGCAAAGGTTAATATAAGAATGAGAAACTTTTTCATTTCAGACCTGCAAATGTATACACTTTTTTAGAGGATTGATATGATTTATGTTTGTTAAAATGTTATTAACGTAATCAGACCAAATATTATTTTGATACGGCAAAGCTACTATGATCGTAAAGGACTGCTCTTACAGAATGACAGAAAAGATTTACAAGATTTTGGTATTTATAACTCCAGTACGGACGCATGAATTTGCTTGCTGTTTTCCCAAACGCACATTACCTGCTTATCGTTAATCGCTTTTAAAACGGGCAGGCTACCATAGCCGATGACCTCCTTCAGCCCTCCCGGTTTTATAAAAACTACTTTACCATTTTCTGTCCAGGCATAAACGTTCTTATTATTAACCGTTTCTATTGTGCAACTTTTGCCCTCGCCAATTTCCTTTTCAGGCATGCCCGGCGTTGCCGTATAAATACTTGCCTCTCTTTTCCAAATTGCTTGCACCTCTCCATTCTTGCTTATGGCCAAACCGCCACCATCCATAGGACAGCCATCTAATTTCCAGCTACCCGTACCAAGCTTTTGTGCCTGCCCAAACGAAGCGCCGCTACCGGAAGATTGTACCACATACAAATCCCTGGCGCCACCAAGCCAGTTACGAAACATAACATAAACATTGTTCCCTTGCATAGCAACGGAGGGTTTACAGCATTCACAAACAGTTTTATCTGGTGAAGCATACACCAAAATATTTTTCTGCCAGCTTCTGCCACCATCATCTGATCTGGCTCCAAATATCCGCTGACCTTTTCCGTTATTATTGCGAATATCCAACCACACTGCAATCGCATTTTCTCCATCACCACTCAGGGCCATTAAGCCTTCTTTGGCTACGGTATCTGCGTCATTTACCCTTGCACCTGGTTTCCAAACTTTATTTTCTAAATAATAAGAATATATGTTTCCTTTAGAAGTGCATGCGGTTACAACAATACCCTTGCTGGTAACTGCAATTTGCGGGCCACGGGTGGCAAAAGAAAATAAATTAGGCAAAACGGCAATAAGAGAAGGCTTGGCAAATGTGCCGCCATTATCCGAAAAGCTGGTGTACATAATACTATCGCCTGTTCCATATACCAAATGAATGTTGCCAATACGATCTTTAGTTATGTTTGGTATTTGACCGTCTGCTATCACAAAATCAGTTTTGGAAACGGCTTTCTTTTCATTGCAAGCAAACAAGATGCAAAGAAAACAGGATAGAGAAATGACTATTTTCATATTGTATGTATTGCCTAAAGGTTTATCGTTTTCGATTTTGTTTGATCTGGAATCATTGATACCGAAGCAATGCCGCTCATCGAAACGTTTGCATTTATCATAAAAATAGCAAAATTCCTGCAGCACTCTTTCAAAATCAATGGCGAGGTTCCGGACTTCAGTTGCATAAGCATTTTTAACTGTTCATTTATTTCATGGTGTACCATAAAAATTATCGTTCAGAAACCGTTCCTTTAAGCTTTCAATAAAGTGCCCGCGGCCGAAATTGAACCGCCGTTGCACAAGCTTCCCGGCCTGATGCGCAAACAATAGGAAGTTTTAGGGCTAAAGATCCTGTTGCTGGCACATCCAATAAACTGTTGCATCGGGCTTGTTCCTGTTAACTGCTATCTTTGCCAAAAATCAAGCAGACAATGCCCAAAGAAACGGAGTGGGAAAGTGAACTGGAAGATGACGATAGCAGTGAATCGCGCTATGAGCGAATGTCCTTTACCGTAGATAAAGGACAGGAATCCGTTCGGATTGATAAATTCCTCATTAACCGAATGGAAGGCGGCACCAGGAATAAATTGCAGCAGGGTATTGAAAAAGGATTTGTTTTGGTAAACAACCAGGTGGTAAAATCCAATTATAAAATCCGCCCCGGAGATCATATCATCATGTATTCAGATACTGCCCCTGAATCAACGGAAGTGATTCCGGAACAGCTTCCCCTCGATATCCGGTATGAAGATGATGATATTATCATTCTTTACAAACCTGCCGGCATGGTGGTGCACCCCGGATCGGGCAACTATACCGGAACAGTGGTAAACGGGATTTCGTGGTATTTGCGGCAACAAAACCCAAATTTATCTGAATCCGAGCTTCCCCGCTTCGGATTGGTCCATCGTATAGATAAGAATACCACCGGTCTGCTGGTATTGGCAAAAAATGAAATAGCCTCCGTGCGTTTGGCCGGCCAGTTTGCAGCCCATACTGTACAAAGACGGTACATTGCGCTGGTGTGGGGCGATTTTACAAACGACAGCGGCACCATTACAGCCCATGTAGGCCGCCACCAGCGGCAACGTAAGATCATGGATGTTTTTCCCGAAGCAGAGCATGGAAAAGAAGCTGTTACTCATTACAGGGTGTTGGAACGATTGGGCTATGTAAGTTTGATTGAATGCCGGCTGGAAACCGGGCGCACGCATCAGATCCGTGTACATATGAAATACATAGGTCATCCCCTCTTTAACGATGAAACTTACGGCGGCAATAAAATCGTTAAAGGGACGGTTTTCACCAAATACAAACAGTTTGTTGAAAACTGTTTTGCGTTATGCCCGCGCCATGCACTTCATGCCAAAACATTGGGATTTATCCATCCAACTTCGGGAAAACAAATGTTTTTTGACAGTGAGATCCCTGCCGACATGCAGTCGGTTATTGAAAAATGGAGAAGATACACGGGAGCGAAAGGCATGAATGTGGAATAATCACCGCAATACTTAAATATTTATTTTTTACATACCAGCTTCGGTTTAGGAACACAGACATCAGTTTTCCCCCCCTCCGAGCAGTTCTCTTTCTACCTCTTCCATTTGTACAATATCCCAGGCTTCGCTTTCGGTGGGTGTAACATTAAGCAGGTCGAGCAGATCAAATTTTTTGAGTGTATCTTTTACAGGTGGCTGGATCTCACATAAAACGAATGAACGGCTCGACGCGTAGGCTTTTTGTTGCTCGTCTGCCAGAAACTGTGCAGCCGGCTGCTCCAGGGTTTGAACAGTTTTCAGGTTTAGAATGATATGTTTAACATCATTTTGTGTAACTTCAGTAAACAATTCATGTAGTTTATCTGTCATATTAGCAGAGAATTGAGGTTCATTAAGCGATATGACATGAAATTTTTCCTTGGTATCTATTTTGAAGTTCATTCTTGAGTTCTTTTGATAGATTGATTTTTACAGGTAAAGTTTACCGCTTTTCATGCTTTATCTGAATACGTAAAAGTGTGTCTTATCTTTTGCATAATTCCATTCCTGGAAGACAATAAATATGCCCTGATGCTCACTAACACAATAATACACACACCTGCAATGTTCTATTAATCATAAGAAGTCAAAATTATTAGTTATTATTGTATCGATCACTATTTAAATTCTATTTACATGGATAATAATTTTTCTACCCAGGTAAAAGAAATTATTTCATTCAGCAGGGAAGAAGCACTGAGGTTGGGAAATGATTTCATAGGAACAGAGCACCTGTTGCTGGGATTGATCAGGGAAGGGGAAAATATGGCGGTGAAGATACTGAAGAATCTTAACGTTGACCTCTATGAACTGCGTAAAGAAGTAGAGTTGGCAGTAAAAGATAAAACAGGAAAAAATATCGCCAATATTAACAGTTTGCCCCTCACCAAACAGGCCGAGAAAGTAATTCGGGTTACTGTATTGGAAGCCAAGGCGCTTAAGAGCCCTACGGTTGAAACGGAACACCTGATGCTTTCGATCCTGAAAAACAAGGAAAATATTGCTACACAAATTTTAAATCAGTTTGACGTGGACTACGACCTTTTCAGAAATGAGCTGGGCATGGTCAAAAGCAATGATGTGCGCAGTGAATATACCGACGATGCTGACGACGATTTTGATGATGAAAAGAAAAGTTACCAGCAAAAGTCAAAAACGCAGGCGGCAAATACCAAAAGCAAAACGCCTGTTCTGGATAATTTCGGACGTGATATTACCCGGCTCGCCGAAATGGGTACTTTAGATCCTATCGTTGGCCGGGAAGAAGAAATTGAAAGAGTATCACAGATCCTGTCACGCCGCAAAAAAAACAACCCTATTCTTATTGGAGAGCCCGGCGTAGGTAAAACGGCTATCGTGGAAGGACTGGCGCTGCGCATTGTGCAGAGAAAAGTATCAAGGGTGTTGTTTGACAAAAGGGTGGTTTCGCTGGACCTTGCTGCGTTGGTAGCAGGTACAAAATACCGCGGACAGTTTGAAGAGCGGATGAAGGCCATCATGAATGAGCTGGAGAAGAACAGGGATGTTATTCTTTTTATAGATGAAATCCACACCATAGTGGGGGCGGGAGGAGCCAGCGGTTCCTTAGATGCTTCCAATATCTTTAAGCCGGCCCTTGCCCGCGGCGAACTGCAGTGCATTGGTGCATCAACGCTGGATGAATACCGCATGTATATTGAAAAAGACGGTGCATTGGATCGCCGGTTTCAGAAAGTTTTGGTTGACCCCCCGAGCGTGGAAGAGACCATACAGATACTGCAGAACATTAAGTCAAAATACGAAGATTTTCATAATGTAACCTATGCAGAGGATGCCATTGACGCCTGTGTAAAATTAAGCGACCGCTATGTTACCGACAGGCTGCTCCCCGACAAAGCCATAGACGTGATGGATGAAGTAGGCGCAAGGGTACACCTGAAGAACATTAATGTGCCCAACGAGATCGTGGAACTGGAAAAGAAGATAGAAGACATTAAACAGGAAAAAAACAAAGTAGTAAAAAGCCAGCGTTTTGAAGAAGCTGCATCACTGCGGGACAATGAAAAAAGACTGCAGGAAGATCTTGAAAAAGCAAAAGCGCATTGGGAAGAAGAAAGCAAGCATAAACGTTACCCGATAGATGAAGAAGCCATTGCCGAAGTGGTAAGCATGATGACAGGCATTCCTGTAAAAAGAATGGTGCAGGCCGAAACAGACAAACTGCGCCGCATGGCAGAAGACCTGGCAAGTGCAGTGGTAGGACAGGATGATGCTATTCAAAAGGTTGTAAAAGCCATACAGCGTAATCGGGTAGGATTAAAAGATCCCAAGAAACCTATTGGCTCTTTTATTTTTCTTGGCCCCACGGGTGTTGGTAAAACAGAACTCGCCAGAGCGTTGGCAAGATATATGTTCGACTCGGACGAAGCGCTGATCCGTATTGATATGAGTGAGTACATGGAGAAATTTACGGTAAGCCGTTTGATAGGAGCGCCTCCGGGATACGTAGGGTATGAAGAAGGCGGACAGCTAACTGAAAAAGTACGCCGTAAACCCTATTCAGTAGTATTGCTCGATGAAATTGAAAAAGCACATCCTGATATCTATAACATTTTATTGCAGGTACTGGATGACGGACAGCTAACAGATGGCTTAGGCAGGAAAGTGGATTTCAAGAACTCATTGATCATCATGACTTCCAATATTGGTGTACGCCAGTTGAAGGATTTCGGCGAAGGAGTGGGTTTTGCAACAGCAGCAAGGCAACTAACCTCAGAGGAGAACAATAAGGCCGTTATTGAAAAAGCGTTGAAGCGTACATTCAGTCCTGAGTTTTTAAACAGGATAGATGATGTAATGATCTTCAATTCACTCACGCAGGAACATATCTTCCAGATCATTGACATATTAATGAAGGGTGTTATGAAACGTTTGAGTACGCTTGGATTTTCACTTGAACTTACCCTGGAGGCCAAAAATTTCATTGCGGAAAAAGGATATGATCAGCAATTTGGCGCCCGGCCGCTGCACAGGGCCATCCAAAAGTATCTTGAAGATCCTTTGGCGGAAGAAATACTGAATACGCATATAAAAGCAGGCGATATACTGATTGCTGATTTGGATAAAGAAAAATCGTTACTGAAATTTACCTTAAAGGAAGAAAGCAAGAAGGAAAAATCGGAAGCTTAATACATCATGAGAATAAGCGCAATGCCGGCCTTTCACAGGCCGGCATTTTTTATGCCTAATGAAAAATTTCTTCTTCCGTTCTTCTTTTTCATACAGTATATATAATTTGCAGTGCATTGGATATGAAAAAGATTATTGTTACCATAGACGGTTGGTCATCCTGTGGCAAAAGTACTTTGGCCAAACAACTGGCAAAAGCACTTCAGTATGTGTATATCGACAGCGGTGCTATGTATCGGGCTATTACCTTATACTTTCTGCGCAATATGGTAGACTGGACAAAAGAAAATCAGGTTCATGAGTCCCTGAAAAATATTGAACTGGATTTCAGACCCAATGAAAAAAACATGGAAACCGAAATATATCTTAACGGTGAAAATGTGGAATATGTTATCCGTGATTTGATCATTGCGGAAAAAGTAAGCGAGGTAGCGACCATTAAAGCGGTGAGAGCATTTGCAGTTGCAGAACAAAAAAAAATGGGAGAAAAAAAGGGGATAGTAATGGATGGAAGAGACATAGGTACTGTTGTTTTTCCGGAAGCGGAGTTGAAAATATTTATGACGGCAGATATTGCCATACGGGTAGAAAGGCGGTTCCGGGAAATGTACGCCAAGAATCCAAATATTACCATAGAAGAGGTAAAAAACAACCTGGAGATGCGGGATTATATTGATTCTCACCGGGAGATAAGCCCGCTAAGAAAAGCTGAAGACGCAGTAGTGCTCGATAATTCCAACATTACACCCGAACAACAGTTACAGATAGCGCTCGATCTTGTGAAACAAAAATTATAAACCAAATACCGCATGCCCCCCCAAAAAATACGCGCCGGGTTAGTTGGATTCGGCATTTCAGCCAAAGTATTTCATCTTCCATTCATTACTTCACTGTCCGGTAAATATGAGCTGGTAAGCATACTGCAAAGAAATGGCAACGAAGCCCGGGAAAAATACCCCTCCATTAAAATAGTGAGGAATATAGATGAACTGGTAGCTGATCCCGAAATGGATCTGGTTGTAATTACCACACCTAACGATACTCATTTCCCCTACACTAAAAAAGCTTTGGAAGCAGGTAAACACGTAGTGCTGGAAAAACCATTTACCAATACTACCGTAGAAGCCAGGCAACTGGTAAACATAGCTAAGCATTCCGGAAAAGTACTGAGCGTATACCAGAACCGCAGGTATGTGAGTGATTTTCGTACCATGAAAGAAATTTTAGATAAAAAAATGCTGGGTGAAATACACGAATTTGAAGCGCATTACGATCGCTACCGTATGGAAGCGCGCCCGGCAGCATGGCGGGAAGCGCCATTGCCCGGCAGCGGTATTTTATATGACCTGGGGCCCCATATAATAGACCAGGCTTTATATTTCTTTGGTACGCCGTCGTCTGTTACTGCAGATATAAGAATGCAGCGTCCTCATGCAAAAGTGGATGATTATTTTAACCTGTGGCTGGATTATGGCTTTACAAAAGTAATCCTTCATGCAGGTATGCTGGTAAGGGAGCCCGGACCAAGATATATGATACAAGGCACATTGGGGTCATTTATTAAATACGGAGAAGATCCGCAGGAAGCCCGGCTAAGAGCGGGTGATCCGCCTGTTGGTGAAGATTGGGGACTGGAAGCCGAAGAAATATTTGGATTGATCCATACTGAAAAAGATGGCAAAATAATCAGGGAAAAATATCCTTCTCATAAGGGCAGCTATGCGGATTATTATCATGAACTGTATGAAAGTATAATGAACGGACACCCGGTGAAAGAAAAACCAGAACATGGCTTTAACACCATAAGGATCATAGAACTGGCTATGCAAAGCCATAAGGAGAAAAGAACCGTTGACTGCACCGAACTGATGGATGTTGAATATTGAAAGAAAATCCAAAATACAAATGTAAAATCACAAATAAAGCACGAATATTTAATTTCGAAATTCGAAGCGTCTTACCGCAGCGGTCTGACGCTCCTTTGCCGCGTGCTGACCGCCACATTTCCACATTTCCACATTCTCACATTTTCACATTTTCAAATTTTCAAATTTCCACATTTCCAAATTGCTCAAACCGCCATCAAACTACATCCCCTGATGTCACTGTTATCTACTCGTCCCAGTATTTCAAAACTACCATCGGAATAAAGTCTGCCTGCATCTTCTGTAGCAATGAAGGAGCACGAATAAATATTAGCAAGGTCAATAACGTTCACCACGCCGCTTGCAGGATTATTAGGCGAACTAATTATTTCAAGAGGATCATCTTCATTGCGAAGCAGTATTTTCATCCATTTGGGGCAATGAAATATGCCGTCTGCTTTTGAATAGGCCTGCGACAATAGTTCGGTCATTCCATACTCCGAATGGATATGCGGCAACTGAAAGGCTTCTTTTAAAATAGTATGCACTTCCTGCCTGGTCATTTCTGTTTTACGGCCTTTCATACCGCCGGTTTCCATTACAATAGTATGTTTTAAAGGGATGGGGTACAATTCCGCAAAATCAAGCAGAGCAAATGTTACCCCTATCAGCAGTACTTTTTGTTCCATTTTTTCAAGCTCCTGTAAGGTACCCGCCAATTGGGCGTATTCATGCAAATAAAAGCCGCTTTTATGATGTTTACTTCGTCTGATCAGTTCATCCACCATCGTCACCAGCGATGAATGCCGGCGTTCGAGATAGGAAGGCAATAAGCCAATGATACAATAACTTCCAGGATCTCCGTAACACTGCTCAAACCCTTTTAAAAAACTTCGCGTATACAAGGAAGCATCCCTTACATAATGTTTGCTGTTGGTGGTTTGAGTAGTTCCGCTGCTTTCAAAAATTACCTGCGGCTCAAACGGGGTAGATTGTATGCGATGCGTTTTAAAGAAATTTACCGGCAAAAAAGGAATTTGCTCCAGCGATTTAACGCCGGCCGCATCAACCCTTAATGCATCGGCAAACTGCCGGTAAATGCCGTTGTTTATATACTGAAAACGAAACACATCAATGGCCAGACTTTCAAAGCCCGAAATGTTAAAATCAAATATTCGTGTGGCTATACCTGTATGTGATGAACGTTTATTCAAAGGGAATATTTACATTTGTTTTAATGAATACAGTAATATGAAAATAAGACTTGTAATATTCTTTTTAATATTTATTACCGCTTCGTGCAAAAAAGATAAATTTAGTGACAGACCGATACTCAAATTAAAATCCGTATCACCCAGCCCCGTTGTTCCGGTAGGTGCTACTTTAACTTTTACCTTTGAGTATACAGATGCCCAGGGCGACCTGGCAGAAATGCCAGTCTGTATTGAAAAAATCTCTTCTTTATCGCCCTGTTTCAATATCGGGCTTGATCCTTCTTTTTTAGACACTACCTTTTTTACAATTGACAAAGATGTACCTCCTTCAACTAATCAAAAAGGAGAAATTATTATTTCATTAACACGTACGCAATATGCAGGAGATAAAAGATGTAACGAATCCCAACCTTCTGAGGAGGCGATTTTTAAATTCTGGATTACAGATCAAGCCGGTAACCACAGTGATACTTTAACGCTCGACCCACTTACCATTTTAAAACAATAGCTTGCATGCAAATGCTGTAAACGTGAGCCGTATATTTCGTTTATTTATATATAGCAACCTCTATATATCGCTTTGTGCTGTACTAATGATCACGCAAACGAATCATTTCTTTAAACTACAATACAATACCCGCATATTTTACCTTTTTGTATTCTGCGCTACCTTATGCAGTTATAACTTTCACTGGTACCTCACCCCCTTTGTAACTTCCACTTCGCTACGCATTGCCTGGAATGATGCCCACCGCCGTTTGCTATTGAGTATCTATATCGTAATGCTCGTTGCTTCGGCAATACTTGCGTTGCAGTTGACAGCGCACTGGTTGCCATTAAGCGTTGGGGTTTTAGCCACTTTCCTATATACCGCTCCTAAAATTCCACATAAATATTTTTCACTTCTTTCCAAAATAGCAGTGGGCAAAACCCTTTTTCTCACTTTTGTATGGATGTATGTTACCACAGCACTACCGATTTTAATAGCTGATACCAGCTGGACAATGGCGCATACGCTTTTTTGTATCAGTCGTTTTTCTCTGATATATGCGATTTGTATTTTATTCGATTACCGCGACAGGGAGGCAGACCGGGCGCAGGGAGTTAAAAGCATGATCACCTGGATGAGTGAGAAGCATATATTGGTAATATTCCTGGTTGCCCTGCTGTTGTTTGTGATCAGTACGGTTGCATTAAGCACGCAGTCCTTTTCTCCGTTTTCCATTGTCCTTTTATTGATACCCGGTGGCATTGTGCTGGGTTTATATAATTATGCCCGGAGGCATTTTAGCGACTACCTGTACTATTTCATACTGGATGGGCTGATGATGTTTTCTTCGCTTTTAACCCTGTTGTTCAGGATTTAACTATTTTTGCGCCAATTCAATTTAAAATGGCAAAAAATACAAAGACAAAGCAAAAATCTATAGTAAACGACAGTTCTCTTCTCTTTCTTAAAAATTATCTCAACAACGCCTCGCCAACCGGCTTTGAAAGCAGCGGGCAGAAATTATGGCTCAACTATATCAAGCCTTTTATTGACAATCATTTTGCTGATCCCTATGGAACTGCGGTAGGTGTAATAAACCCGGATGAGCAATTTAAAGTAGTGATAGAAGCCCATGCAGATGAAATCAGTTGGTTTGTAAATTATATTACCAGTGACGGACTGATTTATCTGAAAAGAAATGGAGGTGTGGATCACCAGGTAGCACCGGGCAAAAGGGTGATCATTCACGGTAAAAAAGGAGCGGTTAAGGCAGTGTTCGGCTGGCCTGCCATACATACCCGCATGGGTGGAGGCGAGAAAGAAACACAACCCAAAGTGGATAATCTTTTTTTAGATTGCGGGGCGAGAAGTAAAAAAGAAGTAGATGCTTTAGGTGTTCAGATTGGCGCTGTAGCAACATATGAAGAGGGCTTTGATGAACTGGCCTATGACTATTACATCGGCAGGGCTATGGATAACCGCATCGGCGGTTTTATGATCGCTGAAGTGGCCCGGCTGCTGAAGGAAAATAAAAAGAAGCTCCCTTTCGGTTTATATATTGTAAACGCGGTACAGGAAGAAATAGGATTAAGAGGGGCAGAAATGATAGCCCGCAGAATTAAGCCCGATGTTGCTATTATTACAGATGTAACCCACGACACCACTACCCCTATGATCAATAAAATGATTGAAGGTGATGTAGCCTGCGGAAAAGGCCCATCCCTGGCTTTTGGCCCCGCTGTTCACAACAAATTACTGGATGTGGTGCAAAAAGTAGCGGAAGATAAAAAAATACCTGTGCAGTTCCGTACGGTAAGCCGTAGCACCGGAACGGATACCGAATCATTCGCATATGCCAATGATGGCTGCCCCTCGGTACTTATTTCCATACCGCTGCGGTATATGCATACTACAGTAGAAATGCTGCACAAAGAAGATATCGAAAACACGATCAGGTTAATGTATGAAACGTTGCTTACGTTAACGCCTAAAACGAAGCTGAATTACTTTTAAAATGCAAAACCCGGAGCAATGAATATAACAGCATATATTGACCCCGGTAGCGGAAGCTACCTGGTGCAGATGATCATTGCCGGCATACTGGCCATTGCCTTTTATTTTAAAACGATATGGGCTACTGTTAAATCCTTCTTCGGAGGTAAGAAAGAAACACCATCCAAAGACGAAGAAAAGAATGGATAAAATACAAAAGCATCCGGCCTCCTTTAAGGATCCCTCGGGGTTTGTTTTTTTGTATGAAGGAAAATATTACAGGCAGGTGAACCAGTCCTTTAAACATAACTATATATTTCTAAAAGAATCAGGACTGTATAACCAAATGGTTAAAGAAAAAAAACTTATTCCGCATATTGAACTGGATGAAAATTTTAGCAACTCTGCGGATTGGTATTGTACCTTGTTACCCGAACAAATAACCTTTCTTTCGTGGCCGTATGAGTGGTGTTTCAGCCAGTTAAAGGATGCCGCGTTGCTCACCCTAAGTATTTTAAAGGAAGCCATACAATATGGTATGATATTAAAAGATGCTACTCCTTTCAATATTCAATTTAAGAATGGCAGGCCGGTTTTTATTGACACCCTGTCTTTTGAAAAATATGATGTTACCCAACCCTGGGTTGCTTACCGCCAGTTTACCGAATCTTTTATAGTTCCTTTATTGCTGAGCGTTTATCAGTCGCCGGAAATGCTGAAGTTATTACAGATCTATCCGGATGGCATTCCCCTTTCGCTTGCATCAAAATGGCTACCCTTTCGCAGCCGGTTTAATTTCAATGTTGCCCTGCATATTTATTTACAGAACAGGGTATCTCAAAAATCAAATCGAACTTCAGCGGAGAAACCTGCATTTTCCCGGTCAAAATTGTTAAACATTGCCAGCAACCTGACATCATTTGTTTCGGGGTTGAAACTAAAAAAGGTAAAAACAACCTGGAACCGATATTATGATGAAACCGTACTGAATCAAAAATATGTAACAGACAAACGATCCATTGTAACAGGCTGGTTGAAAGAAATACCTGTAAAAACCCTGTTGGATGCGGGAACGAATACCGGCTTGTTTGCTGAAGTTGCTGCACCCTATGCGGAAAGTGTTATAGCGATAGATTCGGATGCGGATTGCATTGACAGGTTATACAATCACTGCAAACAAACAGGCAATACCAATATATTGCCCCTCATGGTTGATATCTGCCAGCCAACGCCATCAACAGGCTGGCGCAATGAAGAAAGAAGTTCTTTCATAAACCGGTGCAGGGTAGATATGGTATTTGCGCTGGCCATTATCCACCACCTCGTAATAGGAAAAAATGTGCCCTTGCAGCGGGTGGCGGAAACATTAAGTACCCTAACTCAATACCTTGTTATTGAATTTGTGCCCAGGGAGGATGAGAAAGTAAAGCAAATGCTATTAGCACGCATTGATATTTTTGAAGGATATACTGAGTCTGCCTTTGAAAGCATATTTTCCGATACTTTTGAGATTGTAAAAAAGGAAAAAATTGCTTTGACCAAAAGGATACTCTATTTAATGAAACACAAATAACAATGTATGCTTTTAAGGCTAAAGCAACTTCCATTGCATCTGCTGCTATTACCCGCTTTCTTTGTTCTGCATATCGTGAATGAGTACTACGGTTTACTGGACATGAGTTTAGCGGGCAGGTATACTTTCTATTATCTATTGTTATCAGTTGTTTTGTTTTTTGCTGGAAAACTTTTTTATAAGTCAAACCAAAAGGCAGGGTTATGGGCGATGGCATTATTGATTTTCTTCTTTTTTTGGGGAGCTTTTCACGATTATGTTAAAAACCTGTTCCCTTCTTCTTTTTTTAGTTCCTATTCTTTCCTTTTATCCCTGTCTATAATACTAATATCGTTGTTATCCGTTAAATTGAAAACAAATGAACCTCCGGTCAGGGCTACGATCTTTTTTAATTTTCTGTTCTGTATCCTTGTGATTCTTGAACTGGTTGAAATTGGGGGTAACGCGATAACCGGTGCAAACGGTTTAAATAACCTTTCTAGAAAGAACCCCCAACAGGAAATAATCGTAAACAAGGCAGACAGCAGCAGGTATCCTGATATTTATTTTATTGTATTTGATGAATATACCAGCACAAAGGCCCTAAAGAAATATTTTAATTTTGATAACAGCTCACTGGATTCCGCTATGCGGAATTACAACTTTTACATTGCCGGAAATTCAAAAAGCAATTACAATTCAACTCCAATGTCTGTTACCAGTACCTTTAATATGCAATACTTTAACCTGGAGGCTGAAGAACTTATTTTTGGTTCAAAAGAAATACAGCAAGCCTGGTATTCGCTGAGTCGGAATTTCCTGCACAGGTTTTTAAAAAAAATAGGATACCGGGTTCTCGATTATTCTCTTGGGGCTGATGGAACAATGACTCCAGCGAAATTTACGCGCAGAAACCATATAAAAATCTTATCCGGCGAAACATTCTGGAAGAGATTTCAGCACGATATAATGTGGAATTTTTTATTGTTTTGGCCTTCTTCTCGTGATAACAACAACTCCGAAACATATGACGATAATAATAATGCCTTAAATTTCAAGCGTACGCTCGCCGAATTAAAAAGCCAAAGCGATTCCCCCAGGCTTGTATATACCCATTTGCTTTTCCCCCATCCGCCATTTGATCTGGACAGAAACGGACAGCGTATAAATCCACTACAAAAAGATACCCCAATCAGCGATTCACAAGGCTATTTGGAACAGGTGAGATATGCAAATAAGCTTATTCAGCAGATTGCGCAGGCGGCCAATCAAACCCGGGCCCGGCCCAGCGTGGTGATTATTGAAGGAGATCACGGGTATAGGTATAAAGCCCCCGAGGTGGAAACAACCGAATTACAGTACATGAATCTGAGTATGTTTTATTTTTCTGACAATGATTACAGACTTTTATACGACAGCATTAGTCCGGTAAATTCCTTTAGAGTAATATTAAATAAATATTTCAATACGAAACTTCCTTTGCTGAAAGATTCTGTTGTGAAAATTCACTACTTACCAGCGAATTAGACTCCATTATTGTATGAAACAAGTCAACTATAACGTTGGAATAGCATTATTATACAACCTTCTTCTCTTCTTTTCGTTTTTGGCATTTTCTACACCGATCTTTAATAGCGGGGATGATGTATTTTGCCTTTATTTACTAAGCGGTGGATTTTATTTTAGCCCTACTGAACTCATTCATTACGCTCATTTACTACATCCCGTTCTTACGCTGACACTTAAAAATTTGTTTATCTTCAACCCAACTGTTAACTGGTATTCCTGGTTACTGATTACAGCTCATTTCCTGGCATGCAGCATTATTCTTTACCAGGTCATCTATAAGACATCATCCAAAGTGGAAGGATTTCTGTTTTACAGCGTACTTTTTGTTGTTTTTGAATGTAATTTTCTACTCAGCATCAGCTTTACAAATACATCAGTAGTTTTAACCTGCGCCGCCCTATTAGTATTGGCTTCCACTGTATCAGAATCTTCATTTTCCACCCGCAAGTATATCACTGCAGTATTGCTTCTGCTTCTCGCCTTCGCTTTTCGTATTTATTCCATCATTCCTTTAGTCGGCATTGCGCTCCCATTCCTTTTCTTTCCTTTTCGCCAGCAAAGTGCTCTACGTGTAACCGGAAGCCTTGCTTTAGTCGTCATTTTTATAATTCTTCTTAATAAAACACACCAATCCTATTACAATAAACACATTCCTAACTGGACCCAGGAAGAGCGATACAGGCAAAACCTATACAAATTTTTTAACTATCATTCATTATATGAAATACCTTCTTCAGAGTGGGAAACGGAACAGCAGCTTATAAAATATGCGTTAACAATTGATACTACTTTTTTAAATTCAGGGAAGCTTTTAAAAATGCACAATAAGCTTGTTCAAGACAGAAATAGAGTTAATCCAATATTTTCGGGAGAAATATTAAAATGGTTTTTTATTAACAATAGAATATTTTTTGCATTACCATTTTTTGTTCTGTTAGCCTATCCCTGTAAAAAGCGCAATATCTTAATTTGCCTGGGGTCTTTTATGTGCATCATTGGTGGATGGACTTTTCTTATGGTAAATTGGAAACTGCCAGATTATATTGTTGTTGGTTGTCTATGGTTGTTTTCAACATTGGTTTATTTCTCTTCTTGTGACAGAGACAGCTATCGCAATAAAAATTATTATGCAATAAAAATAGGATGTATTTTTTTTCTATTATTCTGGGGGATAGTCCGGATATGTAAAACAAATGTAAACAACAGGTTTAAAAACGATCTCTTCGTAAATACCGCAACCGAGATAATCAAATATCCAAAGAACTTATTTCTGGTTAGTGACAATTCATTCCCACTTGATTATTTCTCTATTTTTGACACGCCTGCACACTTTCCTTTAAAAAATATAATAATATCCGGACATAATTTTACAGGATTGTATGTTCGCATATTGCACCAATTTAATATCAACAGTGTAGCGGCTATTCCCCACGCCCCTAACGTTCTTCTATGGGGCAAGCCTGTACCGGCGTTAAACGCATATTATTTAAGAACTACCGGTAAAAAAATAAAATTATCGGAACCGCTAAAAGAGTTTAAATACGGAGAAGTAAGGCGCATTGAAGTCTCCGAATAATATAATTACTGTAGAACAGGCAACATCTGCATTTTTATTTATCTTATCTACTCATTTCCTTCTTTACTCATATTTTGTAGTCTCTCATGATCCCTGTCGTAAGCTTTGATGATGGCCTTAACCAGGCGATGGCGTACCACATCGTCCTCATCCAGTTGAATATGCGTGATGCCATCTATGTTCTTTAATATGCGGGTGGCTTTTTCAAGTCCGCTCCGCTGGTGCTTTGGAAGGTCAACCTGGGTGATATCGCCGGTTATGATGGCTTTTGCATTAGCACCTATACGGGTTAAAAACATTTTGATCTGCAGGTCAGTGGCATTCTGGGCTTCATCTAATATTATGAATGCATTGTCCAATGTGCGTCCGCGCATGTAGGCCAATGGTGCTATTTCAATTACACGGGTGCTCATATAATAACCCAGTTTATCGGCAGGGATCATGTCATCCAGCGCATCGTATAATGGCCGGAGATAAGGATCTATTTTTTCCTTGAGATCGCCAGGTAAAAATCCGAGGCTCTCCCCCGCTTCAACAGCCGGCCGGGTAAGAATGATCTTTTTTACCGACTTGTTTTTTAACGCACGAACCGCCAAAGCTACGGCGGTATACGTTTTACCGGTTCCTGCCGGACCGATGGCAAAAACGATGTCATTTTTTTCGGCTGCCGTTACCATGCGTTTTTGATTTGGCGTTCTGGCCCTCACACTTTTACCATTGGGCCCAAACACCAGTATATCATTGCTGTTGCGCTCCACAAAATTATCAACCGTCTCTGCATCATCGCCGCCCAGTATCTGCTCAAAATAATTTTCACTTACATGCCCGTTCCGTTCCAGGTATTGAATAAGCAACACGATCTTTTCCTTTGCGGATTCAATTTGCTCAGGAGCACCACTCAGCTTAATTTGCGTACCACGGCTGAGAATTTTTAAAAGGGGAAATTTCTTTTTTAGAAGATCGAGCTTCCCATTGTTAACACCAAAAAATTCAATAGGGTTAACGGTTTCCAGGTTAATGATTGCTTCTGTCAATTCAGTTCGGTTTATTGTTCACAAATAGTCATTCGACTACCTCATCCATTCAATCAAATGTAACGATTCGCGGTTTATAAAATACAAATTTACTTATACACAAATGTGAATACTTATTTAAAATCGTGCCAGTAATTTAAAATTCAACAGGCGGGGAGTTAAGCGGTTAGGGATCGTATATACAGTATTAGAAAAATCTTTGATAAACATGTAAGAAATGGTATTGTCGCGGTCGAGCAGGTTAAATACCTCAAGGCTTGCCCATATATTATCGAATTTCCTAAAAGGATTATGACTTCTTCGGTTGCTTTTATCGCTGCTCAGCAACAAAGCGCTGAAACCTATATCAACACGTATATACGGATCAATTATTATGCCGTTCCGGTACCGTATGCTACCGGGAATATTGTAGGGCATACTGGTTCCGTAAATCATATTCAAATGCACTTTAAAATTTTTGTTGGTGCTTAAATAATCCTGGAAGAACATACCAAATGTAAGCAGCCTGTCTGTAGGACGCCGCATCCATCCTTTATCAAAACGAACGCTGTCGGCAACTATCTGGTCTTCTGTTTGAGCGTTAATAAATTCTCCGTTTGCGTTTTTGTAACGGTAATAATGGAAATCATTTATCTTTTCCATAGTCCGCATTAGCCCTATACTCACCCAGCTTTCGGCATCCTTTACCAACTCGCTAAACAGGCGTATCTCCACACCCGTTGCATATGCTTTGGCGCTGTTATCGCCAAAATACCGGATGCGTACATTGTCTATATCATAAGGATCAACATTGCGCAAACGCTTATAGTAGGCTTCTAAAGTTATCCGGGAAGGCCGTTCCCACAGTTTGAAATTATGATCGGCGCCAGCAACCAACTGCCAGCTTCGCTGTGCCTTTACGGCTGTATTCACTGAGCCATCGTATCTTCTTAGTTCCCTGTAAAAGGGAGGCTGATCATATGCACCTGCCGCAAGTTTTAAAACCCAGTCTTTATCTGCAGCCGGCATCCACGATATTTGTGCACGCGGCGACAGCAATAATTCATTATTTAAAGAATTATAGTTAAATCGTATTCCTACCTGCACAGTAATATGCGATGAGCCGCCGAACCGTATATTGTCCTGCACATAACCAGAAAGCTTGCTGATATCGAGGTCTGTTGCCGATTTTCTTACTTTATACAGATGCAGTAGCCCGGGTTGATATGGAAGATTATAGCCCGCGGAATCCTGTGCTTCCCATTCGCTTAAGCGATCAGATATTATTGTTTTCCCCGCACTCACGCCCCATTGGATGAAATGATTTTTATTATCCCATCCCCCTTTGTGAGCTATATTCCAGTTTTCAATATCCAATTTATTCCTGGCATGATTTATAAATACTCCTGCGCCTAATGGATTAACGATTGATCCGAAATCGGGCTGCAATTTGTCGAAACTCCTTTCCCCGAATAAATAGGCGCCTGTAATATCATAAGCTTCCTGTTCATTGTTTTCGAACCTGCTCAGTATCCATTTTAATTTCAATTTTTTATTTACCTGTTGCAGCGCACTTACACCAATCATATTCGTTGCATACCGGTCCTGCTCGCTTCCTTCAAAATAAATATCAAGCCCCAGGTTAACGCTGAATAAAGGCGAAAGAACGGATGAAGTAAGTTTTGCTTCCTCAGGTATAAGCGTGAATTTGGTGCGGGATAAATTACCCAGCAGTTCCAATTGCCATTTGCCGTTTAAGCGGTAAGTAAATAAAGCCTGAATATCAGATGAGGAAGGAATGTAATTGCCTTTGGTTTCCTGTGTGCTTAACAGATTCCTGTTTGACCTGTTGCGCACACCAGCAAGGTAGCTAAACTTACCATTTTTTGAAATACCCTCCATGTGAAAGCCCTGTTCCAACAAACCAATATATGCAGAGCCTGCGAAGGCTTTGGGTTTTTTATACTGAACATCAAGCACACTGCTCATCTTATCTCCATATTTGGCCTGGAAGCCTCCATTGTAAAAGCTGATACCTCCTGTAAGCCCGGGATTGATAAAACTCAACCCTTCCTGCTGGCCGCTACGCACTAAATAAGGACGAAAGATTTCAAAGTCGTTGATATAAACAAGGTTCTCATCGTAATTGCCACCACGCACTGTATACTGCGATGTAAGCTCATTGTTGCTGCCAACAAATATCTTTATCAGGCTTTCTACACCGCCGGTAGCGGATGCTATGGTGAGTGCATGTTTTGGATTAATGCGTATAAGCCCGGTTTCTGTTCGCTCTCTTTCATCTTTTACGATAACTTCTTCCAATACTTTTGAACTGCTTTCCATACGAATGACCACTTTCTCCTGTTCATTTTCACTGAGATAAAAATTACGCTGAACGGTATGGAAGCCGGTGAAAGAAAATACTAACGCGATGGCTTTTCCGGCTGGTACTTTTATGGAGAATGTACCGGAATCGGAAGTTGCTGTTCCAGTTTGCTTTCCTAAAATGGTTACGGTTACTTTGGCTAAAGGTTTTTCATCTGCATCTGCCACTTTACCGGAAACAACAGCAGTTTTTTGTTGCGCCGGCAGCACAGAAGATATCAGTATACAAAGTTGCACCAATATAGTTCTGATAGCAGGCATCAGCAAATGAAACTGGTTTAAGAGGGCAATATTACATAATCATAGTGATTATGAGGCTTATCATTGGATGCATTTCAAATTGTCGCATCGCTTTGTTTCATGTGGGCGGTGGAGATCTGCCTGACCGGCAGCTACCCTGTATGCATAAGTATCTATTTTTAGCATTAGGTGCTTAAGTCGTAAACGTGTTACAGGTAATGGTATTCTGTATCAACTACAACCGGTTAAATTCGATGCCCGCAATAACGGTCTATTGCTGAGATCACAGTAGCACAAAAGTGCTATCAGGGAACAACCACGAAAACGGGCAGTATTCGTTTTCGTGTGCCTTTTTTTGTTTCTTTTTTGGGCAGGCAAAAAAGAAAGGAGAACAGCAAGGTGTTATACAGTTTACTTTTTGTACCTTTTTAAGATCACAAATAATAGCACTTTGCTCTTCATATTGTTCAAATAAAGATGTGTGTACAGGGTAGCTACCGGTCAGGCAGGTTCCGCCCACAGCGGACGCCCCGGTTGGCGCCTCCATCAACCGGCGACAATTTGAAATGCACACGTATGATTTCACCGCCCCGCAATGCGGTCATGCGCCCCAATTACAGCAAAAGAGTGTATGAATGGATAGCCCAGTACATTAAGAAAGTATCGCCCCTAAAGAAAAAGCCGTAATAGATTATGCGGCTATATCACATTTTCATGATGATCATTTTCAAAATAAAATGCATGTTTTACATTCCTCCTCACAAGGTGCACTGGTAATTTTGAATTATCTTTACGTGTTCCCGCTAAGGAACTCCAACTTATTGAAATAACATAAAATACTTATATCATTTGCTTTTTACAGAATTTAATTTTCACCCTGCTCTCCTCGAAGGAATTGAAGCTTCCAACTATGAAACCGCCACCCCGGTGCAACAACAGGTTATACCCCCCATACTGGCAGGGAGAGATATTATAGCTTCAGCACAAACAGGTACCGGTAAAACAGCCGCATTTTTGCTGCCCATCATTCATCGCCTGCTCGAAAAAGATACGAACGGCCAGGTACGTGCATTGGTAATTGTGCCAACCCGCGAGCTGGCTATACAAATTTCCCAACACTTAGAAGGACTTTCTTACTTTACTTCTATCAGTTCCCTGGCTGTATACGGCGGCAGCGATGCACAGAACTTTGTTGGCGAGAAAAAAGCGCTGCAGATGGGCGCCGATA
Organism: uncultured Sphingobacteriales bacterium; assembly: GCA_937991535.1. Taxonomy (GTDB): domain Bacteria; phylum Bacteroidota; class Bacteroidia; order Chitinophagales; family Chitinophagaceae; genus Agriterribacter. The sequence goes on along the minus strand of CALKHN010000051.1, from coordinate 161,512 downwards.
TTATTATTTGTACGCCCGGGCGCTTTATAGCCCACCTTAATATGGGTTATGTATCCATAAAAGGCCTTGAGTTTCTGGTACTGGATGAAGCCGACAGGATGCTCGATATGGGTTTCCAGGATGAGATCAACAGGATAATAACACAACTGCCTTCCAAAAGGCAAACCTTGCTGTTTTCGGCAACCATGCCTCCCAAGATCCGAAAACTAGCCCAGCAAATACTTATTGATCCGGTGGAAATTAATATTGCCATTTCCCGCCCTCCCGAAAAAATTGTACAAAGGGCTTTTGTGATATATGAAGATCAAAAGCTTCCATTGGTAAAATATTTATTAACAAAAACCCCTTTTAAAAGTGTTCTCATTTTCTGCAGCAGGAAACAAAATGTAAAAGTTTTAACGCGAATGCTGAAACAAAATGGTTTTATGGCAGAGGAGATGCATAGCGATCTGGTGCAATCGCAAAGGGAAAATGTGCTGATCAGTTTTACGAGCGGGCGTGTTCCGATACTGGTAGCTACCGACATTTTAAGCCGCGGAATTGATATTGACACCATTGACCTGGTTATCAACTACGATGTGCCACGCGATGGAGAGGATTATGTTCACCGCATTGGCCGAACGGCAAGGGCAGAAGCCGATGGCATGGCCTTTACCCTGGTGGGTGAAAAAGAACAGAACAGCTTTGCAGCAATTGAAGAGCTGATTGGCAAAGAAGTGGAGAAAGCTGTTTTGCCGCAGTTCCTCGGCGAAACGCCGGCCTGGCGCCCACGGAAAAAATCGGGCAACAGGAAACCACAAAGAAAATTTTATAACCGAAGGCCGGGACGGCATTAAAGGTACTCAAAGCGATAACCCAGGATAATAGCCTGATTTCTGATTTGTTAGTTCATCGTTTACCCCTTCGAATTTCGGATTTTTAGATTCGGATCCGCCACGGCGGACAGGTCTGAAATTTGTTTGGTTCTTGTTTTTTGTGATTTGGTTCTTCTGCTACCGCCCCCGCCTGATGTTGTCACCGGCGGGATAACCACTTACACCTGCCACCATTGCAAAACAAGTAACGCTCAGGCAGCAGGTCAGCTATCACATAATGCCTTCGCTACCTACGCCAGTATCACTTTTAAATGTGTATAGTATTTTGCTATCGCTTCTGTTGTTGGTATGCCTCCCGCATTACCCTCCCCACATACACAACAACGGCAGCGCGATAGGAGCACCTCCAGTGGCGAAGCTCCAACAATGGCGGATATATTATTATTTTGAGATCAGCTATTAACTTTCCGGTCGGTGAGACACCGACCGGTAGGCTAAATTTTTTATTTTCACCCTTTAGTTATTGTTTTTGTGTGGTAACTCAAACATAACTAAACTGGGTGGTTCCTCGGAACTGCCCTTTTTCTTTAGCTCATTTTCTTATATTTTAGTCGGACAATAGTGATAACATTATTTATTGCCGGCACAGCCGGCAGGTACCTCCATCCTTTACACCGCCCCTGCCTGGTGTTGTCACCAGCGGATAACCGGTATCCTCTGGCGCAGGTTTGGTAGCTTTGCCTTGTGCCAGGCCAGATCTGCTGCCGTGCTTTTTACTTATCTTAATTTCTTAAACAAGTAACGTTCAGGCAGCAGGTCAGCAATCGCATAATGTCTTCGCTACCTGCGCCAGTATCACTTTTAAATGTGTATAGTATTTTGCTATCGCTTCTGTTGTTGGTATGCCTCCCGCATTACCTATCCCACATACACAACAACGGCAGCGCGGTAGAAGCACCTCCAGTGGCGAAGCTCCAACAATGGCGGATATATTATTATTTTGAGATTAGCTATTAACTTTCCGGTCGGTGAGACACCGACCAGTTGGCTAAACCTGATAGAATGTTCTATGCAAAATATTTCGGTATGCATGTAATTTTATTAGGCATGTGGCGAAAGATCAGCGTTCTGATATTGATTCGTCAATAAAAAAAGGAAACTGAAACGCATTTCAATTTCCCTTGCTGTATTATTAACTGATTTTATTTAGGAAGCTGTTCGCAGATAAGAATTATTCAATCCGTAGCTATTGTCCCTGGTTCTGAACCCCGAGCGGATCCTGCTGAGGCTTTCTTTGGTAATACCCAGGAAAGACGCAAGATAGGTTAGTGGAATACGCTGCAGAGCTTCGGGTTGCTTTTGTGTAAAATAATGATAGCGGTCTGCTGCTTCCATAAAACGGGTAGCAAAAAGATTTTCCTGCATTTCCATAATAAATGTGCTCATTATGGTGCGGTTCAGTTTATCAATTGCCGCGTACTGGCGCCCCAGGCTCAGCATTTCGTTATAAGGGATTACACCTATAACCGAATCTTCAAGAATGTGCATGCTTTCTCTGGCAGGCGTATTAAACAACAGGCAATGGAGAGAAGATATGATATGATCATCATATCCCAGCCAGGTAGTATGCTCTTTTTGCGTTGTTTTATGAAAAAGCCGGTAAGAGCCTTTTACAATTACAAAAAGATCGCCACAAAACTGATCCTGTTCAAATACATGATCATTTTTGCGGTACTCCTTCAAAGTAATGATACTTTTCAGCGCCTGCTGACTGGCATCATCCAATGGAGTATACTGCTGACAAATAGCTATAACCTGCTCCATGGTTTGGGGTTCAATTAAAGTAAATTTTTTCACGGGGGTAGAATTAATTTCGATAAAATTGGAATTATCATACATTAAACGGGCATGCAAAACTATTATTATGAGGTTTGTTATTTTCTGTACGGGCATTACCCTATGCTAATCAAAAACCAGTAGAAATTAATGATACATGCAAACCTTTATTATACAACAGGGGAGTTATACGTAACGGTAATAGCGTATTCAATATTGAGAATCAGCATTTTATATATGCTTTAATCGTTGTATTACTTCTTTGGGATCCGGGGCATTAAAGATGGAGGTTCCGGTTATCAAACCATGAGCGCCGGCTTCAACAACAGCTTTGGCATTCTGCAGCGTAATTCCACCATCTACTTCAATAATAGTATTGAGTTTTAACTGGTCAATCCGCTGGCGGAGTAATTGTATTTTGGTTAACGTGTGGGGTATAAACTCCTGTCCGCCAAACCCAGGGTTTACGCTCATCATGCAAATAATATCTGTGTATTCAAGAATGTCCTGCAGCAATTGCACAGGTGTATGAGGATTTATAGCAACTCCAGCTTTCATTCCAAGGTTTTTGATTTGCTGAATATTACGATGCAGGTGCGGGCAGGCTTCATAATGAACAATAAGATGATCGGCCCCGGCTATTTTAAAATCGGCAGCATATTTGCCCGGCTCTTCAATCATTAAATGCACGTCACAGGGCTTGTTCGTAGCTTTTCGTATTTTTTCTACCAGCGGCATTCCAAAACTGATATTAGGCACAAAACGCCCATCCATTATATCCAGGTGAAACCAATCTGCTTCACTTTCGTTCAGCATATCGCATTCTTCCTGCAACTTCAAAAAATTACAGGCTAATAAAGACGGGGCTATAATTGGCATTGAGTTGATTTGATTGATTATTAATCGGGGGTTTTTATATATTGGTAATTAAGCAAATTAAACAAATCACTTTGATTTTCCATCATTACAATACATGTATAAGCTGTAAATGATTGCGGACTACTGTTTCTTGTCTTCTTTAACCTGTCTTATCTCGGCCTCCATTTTAAGATGATTGATGCTAACATTTAATTCAAAGCCAATTAACAGGATCAGTGAGTTAAAAAAGAATGAAGACATGAGTATGATCACGGTACCTATTGATCCGTACACTTTATTATAAGTGCCAAAATTATTAACCCAATAACTGAATACTACAGTAAGGAGAATTATTAAAAAAGTGGCAAAGATCGTTCCGGGAGAGTTGATATTCCACTTTCGTTGTATTGCCGGTGCAAAACGATATATGAGCCCGATAGCGTAGTAAATCAACGCAATAATTACAATCCAGCGCAAAGAACCGATCCACCAGAGAATGGTGTCGTTTTCTATATCCATCCAGCGCAAAACATTTCTTAAAATACTGCCCTGTGTGATCAGCAACAGGATGGATGCCATAAATATCAAGGCAATAAAAAAAGTGAGTTTCAACGCAGCAACCCTGCTTTGAATAAAATTTCTTTTTTGCCTGTACATTACATGCAAAGAACGGTTAAACGAGTTCATTATACCCAGCATAGCATTGGAGGCGAAAAAGCCTGCCGTAATAAAACCTATGGATAATAATCCACCGCGCGGTTTTGTAAAATCAATAATAAAATCCCTTACCCATATATATGTATCCCGGTTGGGCGTAAGATCCCTTATTAACCGCAGTAATTCATTTACAAAATCCTTTTGTCCGGGCAGGTAAGGTACCAGCGTAAATAAAAAAATAAGAAAGGGTGGAATAGCCATTAATAAATTAAAAGATATAGCAGCCGCCCTGATATTTAACCCTTCTTTTTTTATTTGACGCAGCAAAAACAATACTACATCATACAACGGCAAACCTTTGAAACCTGGCAAAATCAACTGCTTTGACCAGGTTATCACAAATTCAACAGGCCGCGACGTTATAATGATGCGTTCAAGCTTCGTCATGTTATCTAAAATACTTATTTTATTTTTAAGCGGTCCAACGCTTTTTGATAAGCTCTTGCATTTTTAAGATGCTCCGTATTCGTTACTGCGAATGCATGATAGCCCGAAAAATCGGGTTTCGCACAGAAATAAAGATAATTTGTAGTCGTTGCATTAAGCGTGGCATCAATTGTTTTTATAGAAGGGGTACATATAGGACCGGGAGGTAAGCCCGCATTTCTGTAAGTGTTATAGGGAGACCCTGCACTTTCGCTGATCATTTTTAAGGTTACTCTTTTGGCAGCAAAATTTCGTGTTGCAAATTTTACAGTTGGATCGGCCCCAAGTGGCATGCCTTTATTTAAGCGATTAATATATACACTTGCCATTAAGGGCATCTCGTCATATTTATTGGTTTCTTCTTCAATTACAGATGCAAGAATATATACCTGCTGCGGTGTGAGCCCGAGCGTTCTGGCTTTTTGCAGCCTTTCTTCCCTCCAGAATTTTTTTCCTTCGCTGTAAAGCCTGTTAAACAGTTTAGCCGCTGTTGTATTCCAAAAAAAGGTATAGGTATTGGGTACAATAGCAGTCATTACATTGTTGGTATCCAACCCTTTGCTCTGCAGCGAATCCATATTATTAAGATAGCTTTTTATACTGGCTGAATCACATTCCAGTTGCCGTCCGGCGAAGCGGGCAAAATCTTCCTTTGTTCTAAGCTTGGTAATAACAAGATTTACAGGAGACTGTTTTCCATTGCGCAGTGTTTGCACGATACCCATAATGCCCGCTCCTCTTTTTATTTCATACCTGCCTGCCTTAATTTTCTGCGGGAGATTCGTTCTTTTGGCAATAAATGCAAAAATGCCGGGATTCTTAATAACGCTGTCTTCTTCAAGCGTTTTCATTACATTTTCAAAATTACTTCCCGTTTTTATATAGAGATAATATTTTTCTCCTTTGAAAGCAGTGTTGGGACCCACTGCTTTCCAGACCAGAAAAATGATCATAACAAGAATGAAAATTAAAAAAGGCAGTACCAATTTTTTGAACATAATCTTCCTGGATTATTATTTTATAAACGAGTTGAATATAAACAAAAAACCCTGCCGTAAACAACAGGGTTAATAAAATTTATCTAAAAAATGACTTATGGTTGAGGCTGTGCAGGAGTTTGTTCAGGTGTTGCCTGCTGAGCTGGTGGGGCAATTGGCAAAGATTGTTGCTGTTGCTGATTTGTATTAATGCCCTTGATGAACTGGTTATCACCATCTCCCGAGCCCATAAACAAAGTAGAAAACAAACATAATCCACCGATTATTGCTGCGAAAATCCAGGTGCCCTTTTCCAATACATCCGTTGTTTGTTTAACACCCATAAACTGGTTGCTAAACCCTGCAATACTTCCTGAAAGTCCGCCACCCTTGGGATTTTGAATTAAAATAATAAGGCCTATTGCCACACTGCATATAATAATTAAAATTAAAAACAAAAGCGCCATATCAGGTTTCTTTTAATTTGGAAATTCTGGCTGCAAAATAAGCTCTTTTATTGGGATTAAGCAAACTTAATTTCTGATACACTTCCGCCGCTTTGTTCCTAAGTCCCTGCCTGGCGTAAACTTCGGCCATTGCCTCTGTTACCACATCTTCAAGCTCGTTAGAATGTTCGGCAATATGCTGTATAACGGTAGAGGTTTGAGGATCCATTTCCTGTTCCAGTTTTTCCGGATGAATCCGCTTCATTGTTTTTAGCCATTCGGTAAAACTCCGCAGCTTTTGACTCAACTTGTCCTTACCTTCTTCATCTTTCAGTTTTATCCCCTGAGAGGCAAAATAGTCAATAGCATATAAGGGCTCTAATGGTATAAGTGGCAAATGCTCTGAATTTGGCGATGGAGAAAGACCAGGTTTAATCAATTCCCCGGATAAACTTTCTGCCGGTGGTTCAGTTTCCTGCTTTTCAGCTATTGTGCTGCTCCCGATAGCATCCATATCCTGACTTACAGAACTTTCTTTGTCATCTTCCTGATCTAATTCCGAGGCAGATGACGCGGATACAGGTGCTTCCACCGAAGCATCAACTGCGGCTACACTATTCTCCTTTTGGTATTGTTCTGCTATATCAGACCCGGGTTCCAAAGGTTCTGCTTGCCCTTCTGCTGCCGCTTTATCCTCATGCATACCTTCAGGAAAGGATTCGGCTATCTCCTGTAAAATATCCTCCTGTAATTCGGCAGGAATTATTTCCATATTGGTTTCTGCCTGCGAAGTAGCAGGAACAGATACTTCATTTAGGGGCTGAGCAACCTCTATATCATCGGGAACTTCATTTTCATTTGTAGTATCCTGATACTTAACACTTAGCGATTCGTCAATTTTTTGTTCTGCATTCTCTTCCGGCGATACAATATCATTCTTTGCGGGCAACATATCCCCACCTGGTTGAGTCGCGGTATTTACGCCGGTACCTGTAAAACTTTCTTCGGATGCCGTTATTCCATCAGACAATAATAAATCATTCAGCCAGTGTGGGTTACTGAAAAAAATAGCGGTTTTGGTAATCTGATGCTTATACCGGGTATTGTCGAACTGCCGGTATTTTTTAGCCAGAAGGTATTGAAGCGGTGCATAATAAGGATATTGCCGTACCAGTTGTTCTATATTCATTACATCCACTTCTTCCAGTCTGTGTGTCTGAAAAAACTTTTGCATGAAATTATCCATATCAGGGTTCATCAGCATGAAGATACTATCCTTTACCAGTTTGAGAATACTTTATTAAAAATATCATCCGACACATTCTTCAATATATCATCCATCAGCCGGTTCTGCGCGTCAGTAAAACTAATACTGGCGGAAAAAGGAAAATTCCTGGTGATATCTGTTTCAAAATTTTTCTTTTCATCCAGCCGGTTTTTGAATATAATATGTACGGTTACATTAAGGTTATTGCTGGATGCCTGGTTTCCTGAAATACCCGAAGTGTTAACCGAAAAATCCGTTATATAGCCGCCAATGTCATAATGAGCATCATCGCCATTAATGATGGTTAAACGGGTTTGCCCGGTAATCTTCTGGCGTAACCTGTCGGTTAGCTGCGGGCTCAGTTGCGGATTAATATATCTTGCCCTGTTTTCAATATATTGTACACTTACGGTTTTAACTTCCGGCGGTATACTTACATCCTTAAAAGTATAATTGCACGTAGCCTGAACCGATACGATGGCAGCTACCAGGAAGAAACTTCTTTTCAGCATCGTTTTATTCATTAATGTCGTATTCTTTCAGCTTTCGGTATAAGGTCCTTTCGCTGATACCCAGGTCGGAGGAAGCATCTTTTCGTTTGCCCCTGTGCTTTTTAAGTGCCTTAACGATCAGTTCTTTTTCTTTATCCATAATATTGAGCGACTCTTCTACTTCTTCATGCTCATAAATATCATTATTATTGATCAGCATGGGTTGCGAAGGCTGAACCAGCGCAGGTGGCGCTGATGCACTCTTTTCCCGTTCAGCCGGCTGGTAATCGCCGAGCAACGACTCCTTGGTATAAGCTGCCATAGCGCCGGCACGCTGGGGATTTTGAAGGATGTCAACAAACATTTTTTTCAACTCGGTTACATCTTTTTTCATGTCAAAGAAAAGTTTGTACAATATTTCTCTTTCATTGGCAAACTCGGCATGCGATACGCTCCCATTGCTTCCGGCCAGCACAGGCATTCTGTTCGTATTATGTTCCGGCAAAAATTGTCGTAATTGTCTTGCAGTTATTAATTTATCCTCACTCAGTACCGATATCTGCTCTGCAATGTTCTTCAATTCTCTTACATTACCGGGCCAGGGATAATGAATTAACAGTTCTTTTGCGTCGTCGTCTAACTGTACTGAGAGTGTTTTGTACCGCTCTGCAAAATCAGCAGCAAATTTTCTGAATAAAAGAATAATATCTTCCTGCCGGTCTTTCAATGCCGGAACGCGTATGGGAACCGTATTTAAACGGTAGTAGAGATCCTGCCTAAACCTTCCCCTATGCGTATATTCCAGCAAATCTTTATTGGTAGCTGCTATAACTCTTACGTCTGTTTTTTGCACCTTAGATGATCCTACGCGAATGTATTCGCCGGCTTCTAAAACACGCAGCAGGCGTGCCTGTGTACCCAATGGCAACTCCCCTATTTCGTCTAAAAATATCGTTCCTCCGTTCACGGTTTCAAAATATCCTTTACGGCTGTCAACCGCTCCTGTAAAGGATCCTTTTTCATGCCCAAACAATTCCGAATCAATGGTACCTTCAGGGATAGCACCGCAGTTTACCGCGATAAAAGGATTGTGCTTCCGGGAAGATAACGCGTGAATGATTTGTGAAAACACTTCTTTACCTACCCCGCTTTCGCCATAAATGAGCACTGTAAGGTCTGTATTAGCAACCTGTGCCGCCACTTGCAATGCATAACTCAATGCCGGCGAATTGCCGATTATGCCAAACCTGTTTTTTATTGATTGTATATCCATTTTTTACACGTTATTAATGCCCCCAGGCAATCTTTATACTATCTCTCCCAGCAAGGTTGCTTTTGTACAATCTGTTACCTTTACTTTCACATAATCGCCTTTGCTGCAATCAGCACCGGTTTTTGAAAAAACGATTACTTTGTTGTGTGAAGTTCTGCCCATCCAGTCCTGGTCACTTTTTTTACTGTTGCCTTCTATCAGCACCCCGAAGGTTTTGCCAAGGTCTTTTTCATTGCTTTTCCTTGATAAGCGGTTTTGCAGATCCACAATTTCCTGTAACCGTCTTTTTTTTATCATCTCCGGCACATCATCTTTGTATCTTCTTTGGGCGAGTGTGCCTGGCCGCTCGCTATAAAAAAACATATAACTGAGGTCATAGCCGCTATACTCCATCAATGATAAAGTACTTTGGTGGTCTTCTTCCGTTTCCGTACAAAAGCCGGCTATTATATCGCTGCTGATACCACAGCCGGGAATAATTTCGCGAATGCGGTCAATTTTTGCCAAATACCATTCGCGGGTATAGGTGCGGTTCATCATTTGCAATATACGGGTTGAGCCGCTCTGCACCGGAAGATGTATGTAGTTGCAAATATTTTCATACTTAGCGATTACATGCAGCACATCATCTGTAATATCCTTGGGGTGTGAAGTAGAAAAGCGAACACGCAATAAGGGCGAAATATTTGCCACCATTTCCAGCAACGATGCAAAGGTTACCGTGTCTCTGCCTGTGTCATCCGTTGTTTCTGGTGTAAAATAGTAACTGTCCACGTTTTGTCCCAGCAAAGTAACTTCCTTATACCCGCGGTCAAACAAATCCTGGCATTCTTTTATGATCGAAAAGGCATTCCTGCTTCTTTCTCTCCCACGGGTAAATGGTACCACACAAAAGGTACACATGTTATTGCAGCCCCGCATGATACTTACAAATCCCGATACGCCGTTGCTGTTTAACCGCACAGGTGAAATATCGGCATAAGTCTCTTCGCGGCTAAGCAATACGTTTACAGCTTTTTGACCACCTTCCGCTTCTTCCAGTAAAGCCGGCAGGCTACGGTATGCATCCGGACCAACTACAATATCCACCAATTGCTCCTCTTCAAGAAGCTTTGCTTTTATTCTTTCTGCCATGCAGCCCAGTACGCCCACCAGTAAACCGGGCCGGGCTACCTTTATCTTTCGAAATTCGGTAAGCCGCTTGCGAACGGTTTGTTCCGCTTTTTCGCGAATAGAACAAGTGTTGAGCAATATTAAATCTGCTTCAGAACAGTCTCTTGTAGCACCAAAGCCCACATCCTGCAAAATGGATGCAACAATTTCGCTATCCGAAAAATTCATCTGACAGCCGTAACTTTCTATATAAAACTTCTTTTTATATTGAGCAGGATCATTGATAAAGGGAGCAAATGCCTCACCCTGCCTGGCCTCATCGTGCACTTTCTGTGTCAATACATCCAACATATAATGTCCTCAACTTTTAAAGTGGCAAAGATAATCAAAAGGGGATATTAAAATGCCAGTTTGGCAGGAAATGTAATGAGGGGACCACACAAAAAAGGTCGCCTTTAGACGACCTTTGCCATTATATCTGTTTATTTATTCTCAGTTACTCGTATACCTTACATTGTATTTTCCCCCTCTTATACTGTCCTGGTTAGGCCCCCAGGTTCCGATAAAACGACGATGTTTCAACTCGCCATATGTGGAATATAATTTTGCTTCTGCATCGTTATAGCGATAATAAGTCTTTAATTTTTTTGTGCCGGCATTGTATTGCCAGGTGCCATAAGCCTTTCTGCCGTTAACTGTATCGGCGCTCTGATCATATACAACAATTGTAAAATTAGGCATCAATCTAAATGCATAATCAATATTCGGTTCATTAATGCCCGATCCGTAGTACCCAACATAATAACCAGGTATGGTTTCAGCGGTTAATGCAGGCAAATCGGCATCCGGATCCTTTTCTTCAGGCGTACCATTTTTATCTTTTTTGCAGGATAAAAGCAAGGTGCAGGCGGCAGCTACAGTCAATAGAAAAAATAAATTTCTTTTCATCGTTATCAGTTTAAGGTTCTGTAAATATAGGTGTATTTGAAATACGTGAGCTTTGTAATAGAGGAGTAATTACCATTTATCAAAAAAACCAATAATCATATTTTTATTGTATCATCAATTCAGCTATATCTTTCAACGACGAAAAAACAGCATCGGTAGTTGCATTTGGCAATGCCGGTGCAGGGCGATTAGACGCGATAAAAAAAGTATAACAACCTAATTTTTTACCAAATATCATGTCGTTCATTGTATTTCCAATCATTAAGGAGCGCTTAAAATCAATTTCAGGAAAATCTCTTTTAGCCTGCAAACCCATGCCCGGATTGGGTTTTCTGTTCGGACTTTCACTTTCCATTTCAATACAATAATAAATTTTATCTATTCTGCCATCATTTGCTTCAATTAAACCGAGCATATTGAGATGAATATATTTTAAATCCTGCTCTGTCATTAATCCTTTGCTTACACCCCGTTGATTGGTGACAATAAAAATTCGTCCAAACTTTTCCGCAAAAACTTTTAAAGCGCTCAATACACCATCATAAAACTTGAAATCTTCCCAGCGGGTAATATATAAGCCCACTGTTTCATGATTGATCACGCCATCGCGGTCTAAGAATAAAGTCCAGCTTTTATCAATCGTTTTCAGGTCAATCATGCATAAATCATTTTCAGATGCTAATGAATGGGGTCAATATTGGTATCCTGAAATTCGGGATTTTATCTTCCTTAGCCTCAATTGCCGGGCAGCGTTAGTTCAATTTGGGCTCTTTCGTAATCTTCAGGTATACCAATGTCAATAAAGTATCCGTTTGCTGCCATACCAAATATCTTTCCCTCTTTATAAAACCGTTCCAGATAATCCTTTTCAAATGAAAATTTACCGGGTAGCTTTTTGTTCAGAAATGCAGCAACATTTAACACATACACACCGCCATTTATAAGTCCCTCAGCAAAATACTGCTTTTCTGTAAAGCTTTCCACGGAGTGATCTTCATTAAGTTTTACTGCACCGTAACGGATAGACGCTTTCATGGGTTTTAAGGCAAGTGTGCATTGCGCATTCTTTTGAATATGAAATGCAGTCAATCCCTGCACCTGAATACGGAATAAGGTATCTCCGTTGGCAACTATTACATCCGGTTCCCGGGTTTTCGAACAAGCCAGCTGAATAGCGCCTCCCGTACCAAGTGGTTCGTTTTCGATAGAAAGTTCATAATTACCTGCAGGAAGAATAGTATGAAGAAAGGACTCAAAGGATTCACTTTTATATCCCAAAGCAAATATAAAATGCCGGATACCCTGCGCCTGAAAATGGTTAACAACATAGGCAATAAACGGCACACCATTTACCGGCGCCATGCATTTGGGAAGATCGGGTACTGCACTCCGTAAGCGTGTTCCCAGTCCTCCTGCAAGAATTATGGCTTCAGTAATGCTTCCGGGCATACAGCAGTTCAATAAAAATTAAAGTAACGGCATCATTTATTAGCAAAATATGCTTCTTCCACCAACTGGCAAATAATGTGACCCAGCAGGATATGTGATTCCTGGATGCGGGGGGTGTCTGTTGACGGCACTTCAATCAGATAATCGCTAAGTGCTTTCATTTTACCCCCGCCTGCTCCTGTAAAGCCAACAGTAATCATACCATTGGATTTAGCCTGTTCAAAAGCCAACACGATATTTTTCGAGTTACCCGAGGTAGACAAACCCACCAGCACATCACCTTTATTGCCCAGCCCTTTGATAAGGCGTGAATAAATAACATCATAGCTATAATCGTTGGCAACGGCTGTGAGGTATGAAGTATTGGCATGCAATGCTTCCGCGGGTAAGGCATCCCTGTCAATATAAAACCGGCCGCTGAACTCTGCTGCCAAATGCTGTGCATCAGCAGCACTGCCCCCGTTTCCGCAAAACAATACTTTATTGCCTTGCCGAAAAGCTTTCGTTATTGCTTCCGTTACAGTTTCCACTGTTTGCAACAATGTTTCGTTGACCAACACCTCCTGCTTAACTGCTATTGAGGCTGCCACAATATCTTTTATTTTATTCAGCATAGCTTTAGTTTAAAAAAACTGCGTACACAGGAACCAGGATCAACTGCGTGTCATCATACAGCCCAGGTACTTAATCCATTTTGGGTAAAAGTATAGGGCTTTACTTCCCCCCCGAAACGAAGGATGGTTTCAATTACCCTGTAACGCGTATTTTCAGGGCAATAAAATATCATAAATCCGCCACCGCCGGCACCCGATATTTTTGCACCGGATGCACCTGCTTTTTTTGCAGCATCATATATCTCCTCAATGAGCGGGTTGGAAATATTGGCTGCCATTTTTCTTTTTTGCTGAAAGCCAAAATCAAGAATTTCGCCCATTTCATTAAGACGCCCTTTCAGCAATGCTTCTTTCATTCTCCGGCTTTGCTCTTTCAACTGGTGCATTGCTTCGATAGAACTTTCTTTTTTTTGCTCCACATTTTTCTGCTGTTCTTTTATGATAGCGGCCGATTCCCTGCTGGAAGCGGTATAAAACAATACCAGGTTATTTTCCAGTTCACTCAGGTATTCAGCCTTAATGCGCAATGGGTTTACGATCACCTTATCTTCTTCATAAAACTCCATGTAATTAACACCACCGAACGTAGCTGCGTACTGATCTTGCCTTCCGCCTGCCAGGGAAAGGTCTTTGCGCTCTATCTGGTATGCATAGTGCGCTATATCATATTCGCCTAATGGCAGCTTCAGCATTTCGGCAAATGCGCCAATAATAGCTACCACTAAAGTAGAAGAAGTGCCTAAACCCGATCCCGCGGGAGCATCTACAAAAGTTTGCAATTTGAAGCCAATGGTAGGTACACCATAATCTTCCTGTATGCGGTTGTAAACGCCTTTTAATAAATCAAGCCTGCCGTTTACGGGCAAAGTTTTGCTACATTGATATTGTAATGTTTCTTTCCTGTCGGCCGCTTCCAAAACAATGATCTCCTCATTGAGGGGTTCAATATTGGCATACGCATACAATGAAACAGTGGCATTAAGGATCGCCCCTCCAAATAAATCGCAATATGGGCTCACGTCTGTTCCTCCCCCTGCCAGCCCAATGCGCAATGGCGCTTTGCTCCTATAGATCATTCAGGCATCTAGAATTTTATGATTGCAAAGGTAAGCAGTTGGAGGCTGAGAAGTAATATTAATTCACAAAACCAAAGTATCCGGAGATGAGGGGAGCATTGATCTTTATGGTTTGTTAAACCGCTGTTCTTCCTGCCTTACGCATCCGGATAATTTGGATAAAAAGATAGATAAGCGTACCCCATACCGCACCTATTATGGAGAAGGCAAGCCCCAGCAGCCATACAGGCGCCCGTGAGCCTGTAGCCCATAGCGACCGCCCGCTTAAAAGGTCCTGTGGTTCCAAAACCACACCCCAATTGACTTTTTTTTCTGCAAAAATATTCCCGAATTGTTCATGATCGTCTGTCCGGGCAACAATCACATAGTTCCCGTGATCGTCTCCCGGCAAATCTTTTTCCGTATACTCCACCGATACAATACCTTCCTCATCAGTAGTGTACGTATCCTCGTCTCCTACAGGCAGGTTGCCCAACAAGCTTTGTATAGCGATCTTCACCTCCGCGTCACCGGCCGGCTCCCACTCACCGGACTGCCGCCTGAAAACCTTTACGATGATATTCCTTACGCCATCTTTATAAGCTGTATCTATCTCTATTTTTGCCTTGGTTACCTCCAGCTCACTTTGGGTGGCTTCCAATTCGTCCCTGGCCCCGGTAACTACAATAAACCGGTGGGAATCCGAAGCATCCCATACTGCTTTAAAGGCAGCGGGAATAAAAACCCTGCTTTCCCCTTTGCTGTCTGTTTGGATCTCTTCCAGCAGGGAACTTTCCGCCTCTTCATCTATATACACTTTCCCTTTAATATCCTTTAAGGGGATAAAATTCCTGCCTGTTTTTTCTTTGGCAGTCACCTTCAGGTAAGGTATCCTGTTTACAGGCATATGATAACTGATATCTACCAGCACAGTTCTTACTGCTGCATCCTGGGCCTTTGCCGAAAGCGCAAATGCCAGCGAGTATATGGCCAGGAGACCGGCTTTATTTTTCAGGAGTTGCATTTTGTTCTACAATTGTTTCTTGTATGGGGATAATAGGAAATATTCTTACAAAAAAAGTAATGATCAGCAGTACACCTGCCAGCGATCCAATAGCAATGGCCCACTCTTCCCAGCTTGGGAAATAATGCCTGAACCGGTCGGGTGAATCGTGCATAGGCAAAAAAGGATGCAGGAGGGTAGGCGTTACGATAAGATAGCGTTTAAACCATGCCCCCACCACTACCATAATGCCCAGGATGAACATTGGTAATGGCTTCCTTCCCTGTTTGAACAGCATAATGATCGCTGGTATAACAAGTCCGGCAAGCAGTGAGAACCAGAACATAGGTGCAAAATCGCCTGTAAACAAAGTAACCAGGTGTGCTTCTTCTGCTTTTTTCATCTTAAAGGCCGGTACCAGGTATTCATTCATGTTAAAGTAAAGATATAACAGCGCCAGGAGCACCAGCACTCTTCCCATCTGGTCGAAATGCACTTCTGTAATGTACTGCTCAAGATGATATATTTTCCGGAAAATGTACATGGCTATTACCACGGCGCCTGCACCAACCAAAAACGCCCCCGAAACAAAATAAGCACCGAAGTTGGTGCTGTCCCATCCCGGGCGATAAGTAGTGGCAAACAACCATGAAGTAACGGTATGAATACAAAAGGCAACAGGTATGATCAGTATACTCAATATAAGAACCGCTTTTTGATTGATCCTTTCCTGCCGGGCGTTTCCTTTCCAGAATCCACCGAGAAAAAGGTATACTTTGTTCCACCATCCCATGTTCTTTTCCTTTTGTTCATTCAATATTTTCAGGTCGGGCAATAAAGGGAGGTATAGCAATAAAAGGCTGATGACAAGGTAAGTGCTGATCACGATCACATCCCACATGATAGGCGACTGGATGCGTCCGTGTATAAAAAGATTAACAAGCCTTTCTGGTCGTCCCATATCTACAATAATGATAAAAGAAGCAAACAGGATGGCGGATACGGCGATAATCTCGGCAATCCTTGTCAGTGGAGTGCTCCAGTGAATATTACCCAGTCTGAATATGGCGGTTACCAGAGAGCCGACCAGACTAATGGCAACAAAGAACACGAAATTAGAAATATAAATGCCCCATGATACATAGTCACCCATATGGGTCACTACCAGCCCATACCTCAACTGCCTGTAATAAGCAAACGCCCCGATAAGGCATAGAAGAATAAGCATCGCTGTCCATATCACTCCCCTTTTACCAAATTTTTTAGGCAAAAGATCCTGAGTGGTTTTTTTCGAATTCAAAGTATTCTGATTTTCCACGATCAATCGTTTTATGCGTTGGTTTTTTGTTCTTCCGTTTTCAAGCCTTCTTCAAATTTGAAATTCCTGTTTACCGGAGGCAGATAATACACACTGGGCTTTGTTCCCAGGTCTTCCATTAACCGGTAACCTGCTTTATCGCGAACCAGATCGCTAAACCGGAAAGTTTCCGCACCGTTGGTCACAACATCTTCATTTATATCTCCAAAAAAGAACACACCGTTCGGGCATGCGGTTACACAATGGGGCAGTTCGCCTTTCCGTACCATATCGGGGCAAAAATCACATTTTCCCACCGTTCCTTTCTTTTGCGGAACACTTGTTTCGCATGAATAGTCGCGACCGGCAATTTCTTCCGGAAGCGCTGGCTTCTCCCAATTGAATACCCTGGTTGAATAAGGGCAGGCGGCCATGCAGAATCTGCATCCGACACAACGATCGCTGTCGATCAGCACAATTCCATCCTGGCGTTTGAAAGTGGCATCTACAGGACAGACCTTCACACAGGGAGGTTCATCACAATGCATGCAGGTAGTAGGCTGCCAGTACGGAGCCGTATGTTCGGCATCCTGCATGGCATATATTTTCAGCCAGTTCTGTCCTGGATGAACATGATGCATGTGGTTGCAGGCCGATTGGCATTTCTTCAGGTTTTTGCAGCGGGAAAGATCAATCACCATTACAAATTTCTTTCCGGGCATTCCAACTCTTTCTTCCCCGTTTGAAAGTGGATATGGTATATCGGGTACAGGCTTCAGAAAAGCTTTATCTACTTCTACCACTTCACCATCTATACTCAGCAGCTTTACTTTTTCACCTGAAGGAATTACCTGTTCAGCATTACCAGGCGTGAAAGCTGTTTTTCCTGAACAGCCTGCCGCTAAACCTGCTCCGGTTAATAATCCGCTGAGCAGAAAATCTCTTCTTGACGTGTCTTTTTTTTGCATACAGGTTCTGGTTAAAGCGATAATATTATTTTTTTATCCAGCGATGGATATCCTTGTTGGAAACCTTCTTCCCTGTCTTTTTAATCTTGTCGGCGGCAACCTCTACTAAGCGGCCGTCTTCCGTAAGCATTTTCTTTGTTTCTTCTTTCTTATTTTCAAACAAGAACCTTGCTGAACCCGGTAGCCCTATGATCCCTAAACAGGCAATGATGAATTTTTTTCTCGAACTTGTTGCTTGTTCTGCTGGCATGGAAATGAAATTTATCTCATTATAATATATGGCAGATTCGACATGGCTGGCTTGCACAGTTTTCCCCGGCACAAAGCGTTACCCTGTCCATGCTGATTGAAAGCCATTACGCTTATTTTTTCAGGGTGCGCACAAAGTTGACGACGCTCCAGATATCATCCTGGTCGGGGATCTTCTTCCTGAAGCTCGGCATATCGTCTTTGCCCTCGGAGGTTTTATAAAAAATGGCCCCATCCGTTTGTTTCTGAAAAGCGGCAACCGAAAAATTACCAGGATCCGTTTTTAATTGTGCTGCCTTGCTTCCGTCGCCCAGCCCGCTTTTACCATGACAGCTCTGGCAATGCTTTAGCCATAACGCTTTACCTGTTTTTAACGATTCTTCATCAGGTTTTACAGGATTTTTCATATTCGTGAACTTATCAGGAACAGGCCAGGGATTTTCCTGATCGTGCATCCTGAACCCCGCAGTTGTTACAACAACCATAGTCAGGGAAAAAACTATCACGGACTTCGCTTTCATGGTATATTAATTTATTAATTTGAGTTTAAAAATCTGGTTTTCGATTCAAAAATTCCACAATCTTGTAATATTGAAACCGATCACAAATTGTTGATCCCGATAATTATTCTGGTTATAATAATTATTGCGCTGTGGTGTTATAAAATAGTAGTTCCCCATAAAAATCTGGAAAGCATGCGCGCTGGTAGTTACTTCCAGTCCTAAAGAAAGGTTAGGATGAGGATTACCCGTTTTGTGCTGCGTAATGGGCTGATCATAATTGGCAATAATGTGCATGCCTTCTTTTATCCTGAACCTTCCTGCAACGGATACAGCTAAATGATCGTGTTTTCTTTCCCGGATCTTACCGCTTTTTTCTACGGAAGTATCTACAAACTGTCCATATACAAAATTCATATGAGTTAGGCTGGGAGCAACCTGAACAGATATCCTGTCGTTTATTTTCCGGGCAATGAGCAACTGATGAAAATAAGAGAAGCGGTCTGACGCGTGAGCATAATTTTCCTTCAGCCGGGTTTCAACAGCCATATTGGAATACCATGTCAGGCTAACGGGATATTCATTTCCCCTTGTTTGCGTAAGTATGGCATATTTGACATATCCCTCCCAGGTCATGTTTGATTTGGTAATGGCCAGTCCGGTCATTAGCCTCCCGGTAGGAGAATAATTAAAGCCAAGCCGTATGTTGGAAGAGGCGAACAGCCCGTAGAAGTCTTTATACCCGTTATCAATAGTGCCAAACCTGTGTAAAATATCCATTTCAAAAGTTCCCTTGATAGGAACCATTACCGTTTGATTATCAATAAGCCAGATACTTTCAAAGGTATTTTTCACATACTTTTTAGCAGCGGCTGTGTTTTCTTCAACGGCTTCCCCCTCCCTGGCTTCAGGGGTTTCAATAGCTGTGGTATCCTGGGCAAAAAGAGCCGCGGCTGGCAGCAATATGAAAAGCATCGGCGTAACCTGCTTCAGGAGTCTCCCGGTGATGCGTATGTGTTTCATTGTCGAAGATTTAAGTTCTGTAATTAATTATTGGGGGCGCCGTTTTTAACCCAGTACAGCACTTTTTGTACATCTGTTGATTTTAACGCACCGGTAGGCGGCATTTCACCTGATTTTATTACGCGGTAAAGCATGCTGTTCTCCGGTACATTCAGGTCAATAAAGCCCCCGGCCTTAATGGCATTATAAGCCTTACCGGGAGTGAGTGCGGGCTTATGCGCAGGCCCATCATCGTGGCATCCGCTACTGGCACAGCTTTTTGAAAAGACAGGCTGCAGGTCGGCACTAAAACTGATAGGCGTATTAGGATCAAAATCAGGATAATACACATCTTTATAACAACCTGCTGTTGCGATAATCAACGATGCAATGGCAGCTGATACGAATATCTTGAGTTTCATTTCTTACAATTTTTTTCTAAAAATGGCATTACAGTATACATCTATATTGTCTCCAATATTGTTTGAGGAGATCTGGAAATCCGTTTTTGCCAGAAAATTGAACTGGAGGTTAAACCCGTAAACTTCTATGGTGCCGTCTCCGCTTGGCGCCTTACCCACATATTTCAGCTTAGCGGTTATTTCTTTTGTAACACCATGAAAAGTAAAGTCTGCTTTTACGATATAGCCTTTGTCGGTTTTACTGAATTCAACTGATTTGGATTTTATAACAGCTATGTTCGCGGCTTCCGTAGTCATGGATGTGTTGGTGCCGAAAGTGGTTTGCAAACAGCCCTGATCCCGGCCGGGTTCGCTGGTATTTACCGAATTAACCCATACCCAAGCGTCGAAACTGATGCCTGCCGCATTGGATTCATCAAATTCGAATGCGTTAATTCCGAATGAATTAAACCGACCGGTTAAAAGTGCTGTGGAGCCAATGTAGGCAGTTTCCCAACCTACATTGGAATGGCTTTTATCGTAGCTTACCTTTGAATCGCTTAAGCCCATCTTGTCATTTCCCCTTTCGATATTAGGACCGGAGCCAACAATAAGCTCATCGTCATGAGTGCAACTCAATATATAGCCATACCCACAAAGCAATATGGCTACTATCCAGGTATACTTGCTTTGTAAAAATTTCATAACAGTATATTTTTAGTTGAAAAAGACTAAAGGATCAACCTTAAGAACATTGTCATAATAAAGGTATGTTTCCAAAATCCCGGAAACGATGAGGCATTTGGCAGCCAGGCGTGATTGTAATCACGCTTGCCCCTGACAACTGTCACGACATTGTCATAAACGAAAAGTAATATTGAGTAACTTATTGAGTGACAGAGAGGTTAAAAAAACAGGGCTGCTTTACATATCGTGCCGGATATCAAACAGACAGGATCGCCCTTGCCATATTATCCCAGGTATACTTATTTTTTTCTTCGCGAAGCCCCGGAATAAAATGGTCTTCACTCATTTCATAAAACTGCATTATTTTTTCAGCTATAGAAGCGGCATCAGGTTCAGCCACTAAACCCACTTTACCATCGGGAACCATAGCCGTCAATCCACCTACATTGGTTACGATCATCGGTTTTTCAAAATGGTACGACAATGGTGTTACACCGCTTTGTGTAGCACTTCGGTAAGGCTGAATCACCACATCGGCTGCGCACAAACAAAATTTCACTTCACTGTCGGGAATGAAATCCGTTTTTAATATCAGTACATCTTCAATGTTATTGTCTTTGATTTGCTGCAGATAGGGCTTATTGTCTTCATAAAATTCTCCTGCTATCAAAAGTTTAACGGGGGGCAAACGCCGTTCGATGGTTTGTGCTTTCACAATTTTCATGGCATCCAGCAAAATATCCAAACCCTTGTATTTGCGGATAAAGCCAAAAAAGAGCACTACTCTTTCATTAAGGCCGATACCCAATTTAAGTCGCGCTTCCTCTTTGCTGATCTTCTCACCAAAATTGTCGTATAAAGGATGCGGTACAAACCGCGCGGGCTTTTTAGGTTCAATGCTGCGCAGATCCGTAAGTACTTTTTCACTCATTGTAATAAAAGCATCCACTGGTTTTAAAAAATACCGTGTAAAAGCGGTATCACCCGGCCTTTTCTCGTGCGGTATAATATTATCCGCGATACATACAATTCTGGTGTGGTTATTTTTTTTAACTACCCTTAATATCGTTCCCAGGCAGGGACCCATAAAAGGCAGCCAATACCGTACTACAATAATATCCGGAGAAATTTTTTTCAGTTCCCGGCCTACACTATACCAGTTAAAAGGGTTAATTGAATTGATGCGAACATGTATATTCAGTCCGGCGGGTGGTGGTTCGGAAGAAAATTGCGTTGTACCCGGAAAAAGAAAACCCGGATACTGCAATGAAAACGTATAAATATGGGTATCCCATCCATGTTGCTGAAATTCCCTGGCCAATCGCTCATCATATGAAGCCAATCCGCCGCGCAAAGGATGCGCAGGACCAATGATGACAATTCTTTTTCCCATTATCACTTAATATATACAAATCAAATTCCCAGTTTTTTTTCAATCAGGTAGCTGTTGCGTTCCGGGGAATTTCGGGCAACCAGTTCTCCCATAAATCCTACTAAAAAAAGCTGCGCACCCAGCAAAAGCAGGGTCAATGCGAGGAAAAAGGCAGGACGATTGGTTAACGCATATTCAGGATCAACAAACTTGCTGATGATAAGATAGATACTGAGCAAAAGCCCGACAAAGAAACAGGCGGTGCCCCATGAGCCAAAAAAATGCATGGGTCGTTTTCCAAACCTGCCTACAAACATAATAGAAGCCAGGTCAAGAAACCCGTAAATAAACCGTTCCCAACCAAATTTGGTAACGCCATATTTACGCGGACGATGTTCAACTACTTTTTCACCAATTTTTCTAAACCCGGCCCATTTGGCCAAAACGGGAATATAGCGGTGCATTTCACCATATACCTCAATGCTTTTCACAACTTTATTTTTGTATGACTTTAACCCGCAGTTAAAATCATGCAACGGTATTTTAGACATGCGCCGGGTTACCGCATTAAAAAATTTTGAAGGAATATTTTTGGCGAGCTTGCTGTCATACCTTTTTTTCTTCCATCCGCTAACCATATCATATCCATCTTCCGCTATCATCTTTCTCAATTCCGGTATTTCATTGGGGCTGTCCTGTAAATCCGCATCCATTGTAATCACTACCTCTCCCTGCGCAGCCTTAAAGCCTTCATTCAGCGCCGCGCTTTTACCATAGTTGCGTTGAAATTTAATGCCTTTTATACAGGAATGCGTTGTCCGCAATTGTTCTATAATAGCCCAGGATTCATCGGTGCTGCCATCATCAACCAAAATAATCTCATACGAAAACCTGTTTTCCTCCATTACCTTTTGAATCCAGGCACACAACTCAGGCAACGACTCTTCTTCATTATATAATGGAATAACAACGCTGATGTTCATGCAGAAAAATTAACAGTATTATTGAGCAACCGTTGGGAATTCCGGTTTTTTCTTTTTAATGATTGCAGCAATGATGAGGCTTACTACGAACCAGAAAATACAAAAGAATGCCGTTCCAAGCATTTGCTTGCCAAAACTATAATTATTGCCCTTCATCATATCTTCTGTAGCTTTATCAATCTGTTCCTGGCTTGCTCCGAATTTTTGCATCATCTGCTGCGTTTTTTCAGCCGTTTCCTGTGTTAGCGCCTCGCGAAAAGGCACGTCAATAAAATTGAACAACATGTAGCTGAATAAAGTGCTGATTACAGTGCCAATTACAAAAGTGGTAAACACAACTTTAAGGGCGGCAGCAAAATCAAGGTAACCTTCATTTAGTTTTTTTTGTTTTAAGCCGGCCAGTACGGCAATGATTACAGGTATTAAAAAACCTGCATAAGCCACAGGGTTTATAAACCATTTTACACCTCCCAAATATAGCAGGAGGCTAAAAATAACAGATGCCAATCCAGATATTAATCCGTAGGTAAGCCCTACATTTGTTTGCTTATTTTCCATAATTGTTGTTTTGGGTAAAAAATCAGGTGTTCAAAAATACCTTCTCTCCGTTAATTATCCCAATTACCCGTCCTTTAAGTTCTTTTCCGGTAAACGGAGAATTTTTAGATTTTGATTGAATGTGCTTTTCTTCAAACCGGTAGGTTGTTTCCGGATCGAACAAGGTAAGGTCTGCGGCTTGTCCTTCCTGTAATGTTGCAGCAGGCAGTCCAAAAACTTTACGCGGATTAATGCTGCACAACTCCACCCAGCGTTCGGTATTTACTCCCACGGCTCCGGCTACGCCAAAAGCGGTTTCCAGCCCTATCATACCATAACCGGCATATTCAAACTCGCAGGTTTTACTGTCCCATTCCTGAGGAAAATGATGAGACGCGATGCAATCAATCCATCCGTTGTTAACAGCCTCACGCAACGCCTGCCTGTTTTCGGGGGTGCGCAAAGGAGGGTTCACCTTAAGGTTGGTATCGTAATCCATAAGGTCTTCATCACTAAAAAAAAGATGGTAGGGTGTAACGGAGCAGGTTACCTGCAAACCCTTTTCTTTTGCATTTTTAATATGATCAACCGACCGTTTGGAACTGATGCCTGTAAAATGCAGTTTGGATGCCGCATATTCCGCCAGTTCAATATCTCGGGCCACCATCATTTCTTCAGCAATAACCGGTTTTCCGGGCAAACCCAGCCGGGTAGAAATAACGCCTTCATTCATTAATCCATGTGTACCGATGCTTTTGTCCTGTGGTATTTGTATCAGCACTCCTTCAAAAGCGCTTACATATTGCAGGGCTTTTAATAAAACGCCGGCCGACTGCACGGTATTGATGCCATCGCTGAAAGCGATAGCGCCGCTTGCAAACATATCATACATTTCGGCAAGATCTTTCCCTTCGGCATTTTTAGAAATGGCGCCTACCGGGTGAATATTTACAGGAAGGGATTTGCTTTTTTCTTTAATATACTCTACCTGCGATTTGCTGTGCACCACAGGATTTGTGTTAGGCAACACGAACACATGGGTATACCCGCCGGCTGCGGCCGCATTTGCACCTGTTTGAAGCGTTTCTTTGTATTCATACCCGGGATCGCAGAAATGAGCGAAAATATCTACCCAACCCGGCGAAACCTGCAACCCTTCCCGCTCAATGATAGTGTCTGCTTTTTCTGTAATGTTGTCTTCAATGCTTACAATGACGCCACCGGCAACTAAAATATCCTTTTGCTGTCCGTTAAATGAAGAACCGGGCTGCGTAATAATGGCTTTGCGAATGAGGATAGTCATTGTGAAAAGTTCAGCGAAGATAAAGGCTATTTATTGATTTTTTGAAATTGGAATTTTGAGTTACTTTTGCTGCCCGTTAATGAGTTCGGGACGTAGCGTCCCGCTGTAAGCGGGAGTAGCGCATCCCTCCTAAGGTCGGGAGGGTCGCAAGTTGCTAAACCATATAGACCATGTTTTGGGTATATATTATATACCGTAGTTCTTTAGAGAAGTATTATGCTGGTAGCACGGGAAATGTTGAGAAAAGAATTAACCAGCATAATGCAGGGAGATCAAATTTTACATCGAAAGGTATCCCATGAATATTAATTATATCCTTCCGGTGCAGCAACAGAAGTGAGGCCGTACGGTTAGAGATGAAAATTAAAAAAAGGGGTATCAAAAGATACTTGCAGGATAATCCTGCATAGTGTTCGGGACGTAGCGCAGCCCGGTAGCGCACTTGCATGGGGTGCAAGGGGTCGCTAGTTCGAATCTAGTCGTCCCGACTTTCAAGAACCGTAAATCCTTTACTATATTGGGTTTGCGGTTTTTTGTTTGAAAAAGGATAGCAGATAAAAAGGTAATTTATTAAATCTCTCCTAATCTAAATTCGTTGAAATACTCCCCAATGGCAAGATCAAAAAAGGGGATCGGGAGGATTCTACATAATAGGCAGGCAGCCTGAATAACTTTCGATACGTTGCCAACCGGAACATCCCACACCTGCTTAAGAGGCATAAGCATGAGTAAAAGTGTTATTTAGAAGTATCTTTAAAAATCGCATTGTTATTTTCTATATTCGAATTATGTACATCACTGAACTGGAACCCTATTTGGTTTGCTTTAACATTTACATATGTTCCCCCATTTTTAACGAAGACATTACTACTGTCGACCTTAACAAATTGATTTAAGGAATCTCTAAGTGAACGGATATCATTTTGAAGAAGCTTTCCTTGGGCAACGCTGGTGTCTAAGGTTCCTTGTAATAAATCTTGAGTATTATTTTGATTGGCGTTATTCCACAATCCGAAGCCGAGAGCCCCTCCTAATAAACTGAAAAAGGAAATAATGTAAAATGGGCGAATTTTTGTTCTGTTCTTTTGTCCTTTTACCTTTTTTATAAAATATAGAGGCCAGATTTCTCTTGATATGGAAAGTACTCCAAGTAAACTGAGAAATGTAAAGGCTAAAATTGAAACAGTATTATCGGACATAGATTAGGGGTTAAGACCCAATATAGTAATAATTTAGCTCCCCGAATACCACACAGAAAAAGTCCACTGTAGAAAAATTGGGCCAATGCTTATGAAATTTTTATTATTTAATTGTAGACACTCAAAACCTCTTCCATCTTTTCGGGAACAGTAAAAGGTATAACAGCCTGCTGTTGGTGTTATTAAAGTTATTGGATATCATAAATCCGTTTTACAAGATTAGTAGGCCGTCCAGGAAGTTTAAAGCTGCTGACTTATTGGGTTTTGAGACTACCTTTTTTATTTTACTGCACATACCGTAGCTCATATTGTCTCAGCGAAATGGTCGTCCCGCTCAAAGCGGGATCGTCCCAACTTTTAAGGAGGACTAAATAGCAGGTGTGTTCAGCTCTGCTAAAGATGCATTGATATCCGCCTGTGATACTTCATAATCCACCAATTTACCGCTCAGGTATTGCTCGTAAGCACTCAAATCAAAATGACCATGACCACACAGGTTAAACAGGATTGTTTTGGAGATTCCTTCTTCATCTGCCCGTTTGGCCTGTCGTATTACTTCCGCAATGGCGTGGGTAGCTTCAGGTGCAGGAATAATGCCTTCAGCACCGGAGAACAATAAACCCGCATCAAAACATTCCGTTTGGTTAATGGCAACGGCTTCAATAATATCATCTTTCAATAACTGGCTAACAATGGCGCCTGCTCCATGATACCGCAAGCCTCCCGCGTGAATAGGCGATGGAATGAAATTATGTCCCAAAGTGTACATTGGAATTAGTGGCGTCATACCAACGGTATCACCAAAATCGTAACGGAAAACACCACGCGTTAATTTGGGGCAGGAAGTAGGTTCCACTGCAATGGCTCTTATCTTTTTTCCGCCGGTTAAATTATTTTGCAGGAAAGGAAATGCTATACCCGCGAAATTTGATCCGCCACCAAAAGGCGCCACCACAATATCAGGATAATCGCCTGCCTTTTCCATTTGTTTCAATGATTCCAGCCCTATAATGGTTTGGTGCATTAATACATGATTCAATACGCTGCCCAAAGAATATTTGGTGTCGTCATGCGTGGCGGCCACTTCTACAGCTTCAGAAATAGCAATTCCCAGGCTACCGGGCGAGTTGGCGTCTTTTTCCAGTATGCTTCTTCCGGCGTTGGTTAAATTGCTGGGCGAAGCGTGTACTGTTGCTCCCCAGGTGTTCATCATAATTTTCCGGTAAGGCTTTCCGTCATAACTCACTCTTACCATAAATACTTCACATTCTATTCCCAGTAGTTTACAGGCAAAACTCAATGCGCTGCCCCACTGACCGGCGCCTGTTTCTGTTGCGATCTTCTTTACACCTTCCTTCCTATTATAATAAGCCTGCGGAATGGCTGTATTGGGCTTGTGTGAACCCGCAGGGCTACCACCTTCATACTTGTAGTAAATTTTAGATTTTGTGCCCAGCGCTTTTTCAAGGTTATATGCCCTGAACATAGGAGTAGGCCGCCAGAGGGAATACAGGTTTCTTACTTCATCAGGAATTTCTATCCACTTTTCGGCGCTCACTTCCTGCTTAATCAATTCCATCGGGAACAACGGAGCCAAATCTTCAGGGCCAATGGGTTGCTGTGTTCCGGGGTGCAGAGGCGGTAACGGTTTATTGGGCATGTCGGCCATAATATTATACCAATGCGTTGGTATCTCCGCTTCCTGTAAAGTAATTTTTCTTTGTAGCATGCAATACAATTTTTTGGCAATCAAGATACTGAAAAAGATCAAACAAAGAAGATAAGATTTGACAGCATTATATTTGCAGGCTAATAGCAACAAATGGGAATTAAAACAACGCCTGTAGACAAATGGATCATAAATCCCGTTAACGCTTTTATAAGCAAATCATCTACAGGAGGGGTGGTGTTAATCATTTCGGCCGTTGTTGCGATTTTTATGGCAAACTCACCCTGGGCGCACAGGTATCATCAGTTATGGGAGTATAGAATTTCATTCGGACTTAATGATCACTTTCATTTAAGCAAGTCGCTTCATCATTGGATCAATGACGGGCTGATGGCTGTTTTCTTTTTCGTGATCGGGCTGGAATTAAAAAGAGAAATTGTAGCCGGGGAACTTTCCAACCCCAAAAACGCTATTTTACCTATTGTTGCCGGCATCGGCGGCATGATTTTTCCTGCACTCATTTACACCTTTTTTAACGGTGGACTGCCAACCATCAGCGGATGGGGTATTCCCATGGCTACCGACCTGGCGTTTGCGCTCGGCATTTTATACCTCCTGGGCGACAAGGTACCGGGACCATTAAAAATATTTTTAACGGCTTTTGCTATTATTGACGACCTGGGCTCTGTTTTGGTTATTGCTCTTTTTTATACGGCAGAAATTTCATTGGTGAACCTGGGAATTGGGGTTGCTTTCCTGGCTGTTTTATTTATTTCTAATTTTTTGGGCGTAAGGAATACCTTCTACTACGGGCTTATAGGCATCGGAGGTGTGTGGCTGTTCTTCTTACTATCGGGCGTTCATGCTACAATAGCCGCTATTCTGGCAGCTTTTACCATCCCTGCAACGGTTAAAATCAACGAAACTTCTTTTATCAGTAAGATGAAAGCTTATATCGAAAAATTTAAAGCTGCAGATCCTGATCATAGCGTTCCTACATTAACTTCAGAACAACTGCATATTTTAGATGATATGGAAACATTGACCAAAAAGGCGATGACACCGCTGCAAAAATTAGAACACGACATGCACCCGATCGTAGCTTTTGTGGTGATGCCTGTTTTTGCGCTGGCTAACGCCGGAGTTAGCTTTAGCGGTAATTTCGTGGAGCAGGCAACCAGTGCGGTAGCTACAGGGGTTGCATTGGGACTTTTGATAGGTAAAATGATAGGGATTTTTGGCTTGTCTTCGCTGTTGATAAAGTTAAAATGGGTACCATCCCCTGAAGGTGTAACCTATAAGCATTTACTGGGTATGGGATTTATCGCGGCTATTGGTTTTACCATGTCGTTGTTTATTAACGAACTTGCTTTTAGCCCGTTGGGAGAGGTGGGAAGCCTATATATTGCACAAGCCAAGATCGGTATTATCATAGCTTCGGTGATTGGTGGTTTTACAGGGTTCTTCATAATTAAAGGGATTAAGAAGCCGGTAAAAGAACAACATTTCTGACTTCGCAGATATGTATACTATTTTACAAAGCGGGAAGCCGGTATATTTTAACTATTCCGCAGATGATTGCCAATGTGGTGCAATGGTTCCAGATTTCCACTACCGGGGAACGCCCCCGGCGAAGGACCACGTGATTTCACTTAGGCTTTCCCGCCGTTGAGTGCCGGGCGTAAACACAAAATGCCCGGTACTTTCTGCTATATGCTACTTGGTATTGATAAGAAAATGTTGTTTCTTTATATTGCTGTATTAGCAGGCCCAGTCCCTACCCAACCCAGCACAATTCCGTCCTCCTCCCCTGTTAAGGATGTACATGACTACGTGAACAATAATTCGGGCTTATGAAAAAGCTATTGTTCGAAACAGGTTTTCTTATTTTGATTTTTCTCTGCGTGATTTTTCTGTCGTGCAGAGAACGCAATCCGATTCCCTCAAAAAATGCCATCAATGAATTAAACCTCAAAAAAGGAGCGGTTATTTCCTGTGCACAGCCTGGCAAACAGTTTGGCCAGGTTGAGTTTGCGTTTTCAGGCAATGAATATATTAAAAAGGATTTTAACCTGGGCATAGCGTTGCTGCATTCATTTGAGTATGATGAGGCGGAAAAAGTTTTTGCCGGAATCATTGAGAAAGAGCCAGCTTGTGCAATGGCCTACTGGGGAGTAGCCATGTGCAATTACCACCCGCTTTGGACTCCGCCATCTGTGCCTGAACTTAAAAAGGGCGCCAAAGCAATTGAAATAGCTGGTTCCATTCAACAAAAAACAGAAAGGGAAACCGCCTATATTGACGCGCTTGCATCTTTTTTCAGTCGTTGGGAAAAAGTAGATCACAAAACCAGGAGCGCTTACTTCGAGCGGCTAATGCAAAAATTGTACAAAGCATTTCCTAACGATAAAGAGGCAGCGGTCTTTTATGCTTTGGCGCTTGATGCTACCGCTGACCCTGCCGACAAATCATTCAAAAACCAAAAAAATGCAGGGGCTATTCTCACAGCCTTGTATCCAAATGAACCCAGCCACCCCGGCATTGCCCATTATATTATTCACACCTACGATTACCCTGACCTTGCAACACTGGCTTTGCCTGTAGCAAGAAAATATGCATCTATTGCTCCCTCTTCCGCACATGCCCTGCATATGCCTTCCCACACGTTTACTATGCTGGGACTTTGGGATGAATGCATACAATCCAACCTGGCTTCTGTTGCCGCGGCAAAATGTTATGCAGAGGAGTCGGGTATAAAGGGACATTGGGATGAAGAACTCCATGGCATGGATTACCTTGTTTATGCCTACCTCCAAACAGGAGAAAATGATCTTGCTCAAAAACAATGGGATTATCTTAAAACAATGGATACCGTTTTTCCTGTTAATTTTAAAGTAGCCTATGCTTTTGCCGCCATTCCTTCGAGGTACTTACTTGAAAATAAAAACTGGGAAGAAGCGGCCAACCTGCTAATTCAACCCGTAAACTTTCCCTGGAAAAATTTTCCATGGCAGAAAGCCAACATTTATTTTACGAGACTGATGGGTGCTGTTCACACCGGCAAATTAGATGCCGCCAGATCTGAATTACAACAACTTCATCTGCTGCATGACACGCTGGCTGCGCAACAGGATGATTATAAAGCCAACCAGGTGCAGATACAAATTAAAACGGCGGAGGCATGGATCGCGTATAAAGAAGGAAATGAGCCGAAAGCACTGATACTGATGAATGAAGCGGCGGAACTGGAAGATCAAACCGAAAAACATCCTGTAACGCCGGGCGCGATAATTCCGGCAAGAGAATTATTAGGAGATATGCTCCTGGCAATGAACAACTCCGAAAAAGCACTGGAGGCCTATGAAACAAATCTTAAAAAGCATCCAAACCGTTTCAACGGATTGTATGGCGCTGGGTTAGCAGCCGAAAAATCAGGACACACAGAAAAAGCCAGCATGTACTACAGGCAAATCGTAAAGAGTACAAGTCCGTCTGCTTCGCAAAGACCTGAATTAACGGCCATTAACCAGTTCTTGAAAAAGCACCCTCAGCTTTAATTCATTAAGCCATTTATTGTATGGCGTCCCAATTGATTGTATGGTTTGTTTAGTACATTTATTTTAATTGTTAATATACCATCCCATGAGGCCGTATCCGAGCAGGAGCGCAAAAAGGTTTAAGCACTCACAATGTACAGTTTAATCCACCGTATGAAGAATAATACCATCCAATAAGGGAAAAAGTGTACATTACGTATGGGTATTGAACCCTATGTTTTTAGAAAAATAGTTATACCATATGCTTTCACCAACCTTTGCCATTAGCATGCCAGGCGGCGCCGAATGGTGGCTGATCCTTGCGGGAGCAGCATTCCTGTATGCATGGATCAAAATCATTATTGAAATTCTTACCGGAAAATTCAGCAGTGATATAAAAAAATTGCATAGCTGCCGGTAGTGATATGCCTGGGGATTGCAGGCGCTATCATGTATGTGCTCGCAGGCAGACAGGGTCGTATCGCCGCATCGTGAATTAATCTCCACACATGAGTTGGTGATGTAATATCAATTACGTCATTACAACTATAAATTACAATCGGAAATAAAAAACAATTAACGCCTCAATACAATGAGCAATAGGTAGCAGTACCTTGCTCAGCTATAATTATAATGAAATATATTCTGGAAACCGGCAGGCTACGGCTAAGGCAATTTACAACCGGCGATACCGCCTTCATTATTGAATTGCTGAACAGCCCGGGGTGGCTCCAGTTCATTGGAGACAGAAATGTAAAAACAACAGAACAGGCCAAACAGTACCTTGAAGATGGTCCATTAAAAAGTTATATCAACAATGGCTATGGACTATGGCTGGTGGAGCTGAAAAACAATAGCAAAGCGATTGGCATGTGTGGCATTATTAACCGGGATTTTTTAGACAATCCGGATATAGGGTTTGCTTTCCTTCCGGGTTATCACGGCAATGGTTATGCTACGGAAATAGCGGATGCCACTATGGGTTATGCAAAACAGCAATTGCACATTTCAACAATTACAGCAATAACCGCAAAGGACAATGAAAAATCAATCCGGCTCTTAGAAAAAATTGGGCTCCGGTTTACCGGCACAGTTAACTATCCCGGAACCAATGAGGAATTATTGTTGTACAGCGATCAACAAAATCTGATTTAATATGATTTATAATTTGTAGTTCATAGCTTTACCCCAATCAACCAATCAATCCATCACTTCATGTCCAGTCTTAACAGGAGAAAATTCATTAAAATGTCGGCAGGAGCTACCGCCGCTACTGCTATATGGTCAACATGGCTGCAGAAGGCCCTTGCTGTAGAAGCCTACAATGCCAGCCGTTCCATCCATGATGTGAAGCATATTGTAATTCTCATGCAGGAAAACCGTTCCTTCGATCATTATTTTGGCGCCATGCGCGGTGTAAGAGGGTTTGGCGACCGCTTTCCCATTCCGCTGGAAAGCGGGGAACGGGCATTCTTTCAGTCGGACGGCAAAAAGATTATACCGCCTTACCACGCCAACAAAAAGAAGTCGAATGCCGCCCTCATCAATGGTACTCCCCACAACTTTCCCGATATGCAGGCCGCATGGAACCAGGGAAAGTACGGATTCTGGCCGATGTTTAAAACGCCCTACTCCATGGCCTACTATACCCGGGAAGAAATTCCGTTTCAATATGCATTGGCCGAATCATTCACCATCAGCGATGCGCATCACTGCTCCGTGGCAACCGGTACGGATCCCAACCGGATCGTCTTCTGGTCGGGCAGTAATTTCAATCCCGAAAAAAGAGCAGCCGGCATTAATTGCACCGATGAAGATTCGGAACCTGTAAACCTCCGGTGCTGGATAAAAGGTAAGATGCCCGATCCGGGTTACACCTACCAGGGCAATGCCTTCCACTGGCCCACCATACCTGATGTGCTCGAAAAAGCCGGCATCAGCTGGCGCATCTACCAGGATCCAAACGACAACTGGACCGGGGCTATGCACGGCTGCCTGGCATTTGAAAGTTTCAGAACAGCTAAACCCGGTTCTCCCGTTTATGAAAAAGGAATGCGGCACTGGACCATTGAAGACCTTGCCAATGATGCCAGGAACAACAGGTTGCCTCAGGTGAGCTGGGTGCTTCCCCGGCAGATTGATTCTGAACACCCCGGCGCTCCATCCAGTCCTTACCGCGGGGCCGACTTCACCCACGCTGTGCTCTCAGCGATTACTGCCAACCCGGAGACATGGAGCAAAACCGTTTTTTTCCTCACCTTTGATGAGAACGATGGGCTCTTCGATCATCTCCCCGCACCGGCAGTGCCTTCTTATAATACCAACGGTACCCTGGCCGGTAAATCCACACTTGATCTTTCGGGAATGTATTTTCAGACCGTAAACAAAGAGCGATCAGCAGAGGCTCCTGTTTATCTCGACAAAAGAGATACCATCAGCGGTAATATACGCCCGTGGGGGCTGGGGCCCCGTGTACCGCTGTATATTATTTCCCCATGGAGCAAAGGTGGATGGGTAGATTCGCAGGTGGCTGACCATACCTCGGTAGGACAGTTCATTGAAAAACGTTTTGGCGTTACCATTCCTGCTATCAGTCCGTGGCACCGTGCAGTATGCAGCGACCTCGTATCCGCTTTTGATTTTGAAACGCCCAATAACCCGGCATTTCCCAAAATGCCCGAAACAGCCAATCATGCAGCGCTTGATGAAGCTTCAAAATTACTGCCCAAAGCCGTGGCTCCGGAAACGCCCTCCCCCCTTTACCAGGAAAAGGGAAGCCGTTTTTCAAGGGCGCTGCCCTATCGCCTGCATACTCATTTTGAAGCGTTGAAGGAGGAGCATAAGATCAGACTGGTATTTGACAATGACGGAAAAGCCGGAGCGGTGTACCATGTGTATGATCTTAAGCATTTAGCGCTTATCCCACGGCGTTATACTGTAGAAGCCGGCAAATCGCTGGCTGATGAATGGGATGTAAAGGAAGACAATGGTGCTTACGACCTTGAAGTGTACGGAGCCAATGGATATTTTCACAGGTTTACAGGTAATACGGAGGCACAGGAACCCGAAATTACAATTAAGTACAATCACAGAAAAGCCGGCATATCGGTTAATATCTATAACCCCAATAATGCTGCGATTGATATTCACATCGTGGATAATGCCTACGGCTATAATGTGCCTCAACCATTTGAGCTTGGGGCCGGAAAAACAAAAAAAGAAAAGTGGCTGCTGGGCAGCAGCGGCAACTGGTACGATTTTTCGGTTCGTTCAGGTAACGGCTGCCTGCACCGGTTTGCCGGAAGGGTGGAAACAGGAAAACACAGTATCAGCGATCCGGCAATGGGAACAGGGGAATTGAAGATTTGAGATTTGAGATTGAATTAGCCCGGATGTACAATTTGGGGTTTATCGTTTTTAGTTTACGGTTGAAGTTTCACTTCCGATTTGAAATTTGTGATTTGTTTGATTCTTGTGATTTGTTATTTGGTTCTTACTTTCGGATTTCGGGTTTCAAGCTTCGGATTTAGTATTTGCATCCGCCATGGCCCCATGTTTTATTCGGAAAGTGGATGGTGACACACCGCCTGCAGAGCAACCCGAGCATGGCCCATCTTACCGGTAAGGCATTTCGGAATATACAGGTGAATAGATTTTTTTTCGGGTATGCGGCTTTGCTTAACTTTGTTGCATCAAAAACCTATTAAGATGAAAAAAACCATATTAACGCTGCTGCTTGTTTCTTCTCTTTTTATTGTAAATGCACAAACCGAAAAAGGCGATTGGATGGTAGGTGGAAGTTTCCTCCTGAACACAGAAAAAAATACCACGGCAATAGGTCTTACGCCCAATGCGGGAATTTTTATTATCCCCAACCTGGCTATTGGTGGAAACCTGGGGTTTGATTATTCTAAAGTCGGCGATAATAAGGCAACAGATTTCAGGATCGGGCCTTTCGCAAGATATTATTTTACACAAGCCAATGTTCGCCCTTTCGTTCACGGGATTTTCAACTACCTGAACAGGCAGGTTAAAACCCCTGTATCAAAAAATACAGAACAGGGAATCCACTATTTTTTAGGCGCCGGCGCCGCAATTTTTTTGAATGACCAGGTTTCCGTGGATGCCTTACTGGGATATAATCATAGTAAGCTTGAAGGGTTCGACGGGAGTGGCGGCTTTGCCATGACCATTGGCTTTCAGGTGTACCTGCTCAAGCACCAGGTGGATAGGGTACGGGGCAAATAAGCTTGCTAGTGCTATGTCAAACGTGAAACCTGCCAGCCGGCAGGCTGGTGTGAGAAGTGAGACACTCCTCTCACCTTTGTCCTCTCACTTTTCACGATAACATACAGACATAATTGACTTGACTTAGCACTAGCATTAAAATGATTGAAAGGTTTAAGACAGGATAAATACTCCCTGCTCATTACTGAGTGCTGAGCGCTGATTGCAGACCGCTGACAGCCCCGGATTCCGGAAGTTTATGGTTTTTAGTTTTTTGTTTATCGTTGTATTCCTTCGGATTTAGCGCTTACCGCTTCGGATTTGAGTTTTGTTTGTTTCTTGTAGTTTGTGATTTGGTTCTTCCCTTATTTCTCCTCCCGCCCCAGCATGCTTAAGTATTTTATAAGATCAGCCAACTCTTCCCTGCCGGCGCCATCCAGCAAACCGGCGGGCATTAAGGAACCTGCCTCTTCAACATGTTTCAGCGACTTTTTGTTCACACTAACATTTCCTTCGGTGGCCGTTTTGATCCGGATATTGTCCGCATCCTCAGCCAGTTTGATCCCCTGTATGATCTCCCCGTTGGCTTTTGTTGCCGTTACCCGGCTATATCCTTCTTTTATGTTTTGCGAAGGCCACAATACCTCAATGGCTATTTCCTCCGGTGACAAACCTCTGCCCAGCGCAGAAAGATTGGGGCCAATATGCCCGCCTTTTCCATTAATGGTATGACAGGAAGCACAGGAGGGCATGCCCAGGTACAACTGCTCTCCCCGTGATGCATCACCCCTTTCCTTTACTAATTTTATCAACTGACTTATATAATCACTATCGTAACCGCCAGGAACGGTAGACACCCTTCCGGCAATTGTATTTAACTGCGCTCGTAAACCCGGCGCTTCCGTTCCCTTATTGGCCAATGCTTCCAGCATAAGCCCGGCAGCCTCAGCAGAAATGGTTTGTTCTTTTATCTGGCTTGTGATCAATGCAACACCTCCCTGTTGTTCTATAACAGGTGAAATGATCGCCAGCATTTCCCCAACCGTTTTTGCTGATCGCTGTATTTCATCCACCGTAAGACGGGTCGCCAGCTTTAAATCCAGTCCACTCAGACTTTTAAGCGCTGCCAGTCTTATTTCACGGGGATTGTTCCCGGCACTCACCTGTGTTTTGAGCAGCGATACGGCACTGATCCCTTCCAATTGCGCCAAGGTCTGTACAGCCCCAGCCCGGATTTCAACATCCTGCGATTTGTCCTGCACAAGTTGACCGACCGTAGCACCCGCCTGTTTGATCTGCCAGTGCTTCAGCAGCTTCATTACAGCTAATTTAAGCGGTTTTGCATTCGCCGCATTCAGCACTTCCTTTAAATAACCTATAGTCTTATCTGAAAGCGACTGAGCACCGAGAGCGGATAACTTGTCAAGCAGCACAGCATCTTTTAATTCGGTTCCGCGTTGGATCACATCGTTCAAATGAGCGCCGCTGTCTGCCTGCGCCAATGCCAGCAACAACCCTGTTTTTTCCGTTGCCGGTACCTCTTTTAACGCTATCAGTTGTGTAAGCTGGCTTGCCGGAAACCAGGCTGGCGGGTCATCGGCTATTACGTGGGCCAGGTGAGCGGGTTTACTGAAGCGGATATTTCCTTCGCGCAAAGCTTTTTCCCACGCAGGACGCAGTGTGTATACCGTTTTTTCCCACGCATAGCGAATGAACCTGTCTGTGGGGTGATCGAATATTTCAGCAGCTATCGCTATGGACTGCCCTTCTTTTATATAGCTTAAAGCTACCAACGCGTGTAGTCTTACCCGTGGGTTGCTATCGTTTACCAACAGGCGAAGCGCATGCAGCGGATCCGCCATACGGTCGTACCATTTTGAAATTACCTGCGCCGCATAAGCTCTTGCGCCGGATTGTTTTCCCTTCATCAAACGGGCAACTAAGCTTTCGTTCACGGTATCGTGACTTTCGAGCACACCCGCTGCTTCCACCAGGTGATGCCCGTATGCAATATCTTTCGGATCAAGCTTTTGGATCCATGCATTTACTGCAGCAATAACCGTATCCTTAGGAGCGGCGGCAAGCAAACGTTTTACCTGGTAGCGTACCCAAAATTCGCGCGACTTCAGATGGTTAAGGAGTTCGGCAACAGGCTGGCCTGCCAGTTGCGGCGGTTTTACAAGCGGCCTGTCTTTGGCTGTAATGCGCCATATGCGGCCACGCAGCTTATCCCTGTCGGGATGCCGTAAAGATGCCTGGTAATGACCGATGATCGGATCGTACCAGTCCAATACATAAATCGCACCATCGGGACCCATATGCACTTCTACCGGCCGAAAGCTTCTGCTGGCGGATATAACCAGCGGTTCCATAAGCCGGGCTTTAAATCCTGAAGCATCGTCACTTACTTTCATACGTTCTACCCGGTTATTGTAATATCCGGCCATTATAAAATCTCCCTGCAGATCTTCAGGCATGTGTTTGGAGCGAACAATCGCGAGGCCTGAACCTTTGATCTCGAGGCTTCCGATTTCCGGCAGGTAGGTACGTTTGGAGTTTTCAATTAATCCGGGAACCGAATAATACAGCGGCGGATCATTGGCTTTGTGAAACATATTGCCCCAATCGTCAAAATTCATTCCCCAGGGGTTAACACTTGCGGTAGACCAGTCGAAGAAATTATCCAGCTTACCTGTAGACGGACGGTATCGCCATATCCCTGCCCGGTTTTGCCGTTTTATTCCCCAGGGAGTTTCAATGCGGCTGTAGATATTATGACCCTGCGAAAAAAACAGGTCGCCGCCCGGGCTCCAGGTAAATGAATTGATCGTTTGGTGGAGATCGCCGGTACCAAATCCGGAAAAGATCACCGACCGTTTATCGGCTTTCCCATCACTGTCGGTATCTTCAAGAAATATCAGTTCGGTTTGTTGCCCCATATATACTCCCCCATGGCCGAGCTCAAAGCCAAGTGGAATGTTCAGGCTGTCGGCAAACACACTTGAAGTATCCGCTATTCCATCGTTGTTTCTGTCTTCAAGAATAAAAAGTTTATCGTTTGGTTTTTTTCCCAGTTCCGGGTGGGGATAAGTGGTGGTACATAAAACCCAAAGCCTGCCGCGTTCATCCCAGCGCATCGCTACCGGGTTGGCGATACCCAGTGATTCTGATGCGTACAATTCTATTTTGTAGCCATCGGCAACTTTAAAAGAAGCCAGCTCCGCTTCTACCGAATTGTCTGTTTCCGATGGCGCTACCGACATGATATTTTGTGACGGCACAGGATCCGGTATTTCCGCAGTTTGTTGCTTACCGGGTACAGTAGCCTGCCCCGGTTGTTTGCAGGATCCGGTGCAAATTGTTGCAGCCAGCAATAGTAGCGTTACAATGCGGAAACACAGCATCCGGTTACTTTTTGATCCGGTTGTTTTGGGGATATAATTCATGTATGCTTTTAATGTTATAATTTGTCGCTTTCCTCCCGGATGCGTTGCTCCGCTTTTTTGAGATATGATTCCAGCGCGGTTCTTTCTTCCGGCAGTATCCTGTGGTTCCTGTCTTTCCAATCGCGGCTGAAGGGTTGCACCAGTTCACTGCCGTAGATGAACGCCCAGTTACCTGCCCTCCAGTACCGGAACCATAAACTATTCATGCTTTGTACCTGTTTGCGCAAAGGCTCATAAGCGCCTTTGTAAACAGAAGGCAAATTCAGCTCTTTCATAATAAGCGTTGCCGCCAGTTGCTGCGCCTTTGCAGTAAGATGTATACCATCTGAAGTATAGCGTTCCTGCAGATTGGGCACCTTCATCCGGCGAAATAAATCTACATACACATAACCCTCCTCAGCCGCCATCTGTTTAATAGCCCCGGCATATTTATCTGCAGGCGCCTGAACAACAGGTATACTTTCTGCCCGTTTTCCGGACAATTTAAGCGCTTTGGTTTCGAATGGAACAGGAGACACAACAACGATCTGCCTGCCATCTTTACGGGCGCTATCCAGCAGGCGTTTGTAATTGTTGATAAAGCCCGGGAGGGAATCTTCTCCCTGTATAGATTCCATCTGACCGAACTGAACAAACAATATATCGCAATCAACACTGTCTAAGTTGCTTTCCCATCCTCCAAAGCCTGTTTCGCGGTATTGTTCTGCCGCTACATCTCCTTCCCAGGCCATATTGCGGAAATGCAGGGCTTTGCCGGGGTTGGCAGCAATCAATAACGTTTCTAAGTAACCGCTCTTACGAAAGTTGGCCATATTGGAGGCACCTGTAAAAACCACCACATCATTATTTTTAAGTTCTAGTTTTGGGCTGCCCAATGTTTTTCCGACTGGAAAGTTCAAAGGCGTTCGCAACTTTTCTTCCAATTGCTTTTCATTGAGTCCGGCCAATGCTATTTTGGGATGATGCACCAGCTTATTAAAGCGATAGTGCACAGTTATGGGAGGGCCGCTATGCATTTGCACGGCAATCCGTCCTCTTTTTTCTCCAAAGGGATCTTCCACCGCAACGGACAGAACGCCGTTGATGGCCGTCCATACCCGGTTGCCCGATGCCAGTATTTCGTAGTGGTTCCAGCCCCCCGGGTGTACTGCCTTTTCACCTTCATCGGGCCAATCTATATAAGTGCGGTCATGCTCATGGTAAAGCCTTCCCCAAACAGATTTCCCTACATCTGCCTGGTAGCCTACGGCCTGCCCGGATTCATCGAATTTTTTTGAGCGAAACTGGATGCCGGCATTACCGTTATCGGGCTCCAGCTTAACATCTACACTCAGGTAAAAGTCAGTCACTTCTGTGTTGGACCATAAAAATTCGTTTCGTTTCACTTCGTGAGCGGAATGCCCTACAATAGCCCCATCTTGTACCGACCAGTAGCTGCTGTCGGAGGAAGACCATCCCTCGAGGCTGGTACCGTTGAAAAACCGTTCGGCTGTTTCGGGCGCCGGATTGCACCCTCCGGCGCTCAGCGCTATTATGCCTATACCGGTGTAAAAAGCGCAGTATATAAAAAGAGATGGAAGCCGTTTATTGAAAATAGAACAGCGCATACTGAAATATTTTTGGGAAAATTCCGGCATGGCTCAAATTAATCATTTTTGTGCGGTTAACCGGTCTGAAATATTAGCGGATTACTCTGATATATTGACCGGTGAGCGGGTGGCTGGTATTGCTTGAGGATATGGATGGGTGTTGAGTGAGGGATATGGCTGACGTTCGAGTATTGCTGCAGTTGGGGAATCGACCAACTGTCCGCCCGGAATTGAAGCTAAATTAATAATTAAAAGCTGATGATTTGCACATAGCTAAATTAATAACGTCAAGCTGGATATGACGCAAAATTGAAAAACAATGAACCACGACTTATCCTAGTTATTAGCGGTAGTGCTTTCGAAGTTTAATAGGAAACACCAAAAAGTAAAACTTCATTATTACCATCGTCTACGAAATGTAAAGAATCCTGCTCCTGGATTTGCAGGCGTTTATAAGTTATCTGTGTTAAGTCAGGTTTCTTTTCAGTATACTTACCTTCTTGTGTATCAGTAATAAAATTTAAGAGAGCTTGAGTTGTTTCGCTATCAAAATCAACTTTTATTTTTATTGGTTTTGTCATAAAGTTGTTATTTGAAAGTTACTTTTCGCTTTGTTTGAGATTCAATCTGATTCTTAATTGGCTTCAAATCTAATGCAAAGTTACAACTATCACAAATAAGAATGTCATTATCTTTAATGTTAGGATTGGTAGGTAATTTTCGTGCTTTTATCTGCTGACTATCAATATCCATATAGCCATTTACCTTATGTCTTTTACCACATTTAGGACATTGCATGTCAAGCTCTGCTGCATCAATTTGGTTTTGTTGCCCTTTGGCTTGTGGAATTGGTGTCGGAGTTGGCAAGTTACCACCGGGACTTACAGTGAAAGTTTTAGATATTTTTAAATCGTCAATAAAAAATATTTTATAAACCGTAGAACCATCCAAAATTAGTTTTACAACAGTTTTAATTCTATAGATAATGTCAGCAAGTTTTGGGTCGTCATCAATGCGTTCAATTAATAAAACATCTTTTAAGTCTTCAATTTTTAATGATCGTCCATGTGTACGCCATGTTGTATGATTACAAAACATTTCAGCCACCTCATGTGCTCTTTGTTTTCTCATTTCTGGCGTAACAGGGTTTCTCTTTGTTTTTGTTTCTGTCCAATTTTTAAACTTATATTCTTCTAGCCAAACCTTCACTAAGTCTTTGGCAAATTCCAAAGAGTTGATTACTCCGAACAATTCTCCTGGTGAAATTTGGGCAACCATTACTGCATCAAATGGATTTAGACTCCCAGTTTTGGCAGCTTCTTCTCGTTTTAAATCAACCCATTCTTTATAATCATGTGCTGAAACAACAGAGCGCCCAATTTTTACCTGTGCATCAATAGGTCCTAAACTGCCTGTATCGGCCATGTAAATATTATCGCCGGACAACGCCAATATTGTTCCAGCACTTTTTGATTCTCCGGCTATTACGAAGTTGACTTCATCAAATTTCTTTCGGAGAAACTTGGCAATTTCTTCTGCAGCTTCACCGCTTCCTCCCGGGGTTTCTATGTAAAAATCAATTTTCTTTTCATTCGATTCTCTGAGAATATCTTGGATACTGTAAAAATCGTCCTGAATCATACTAACGTCAATACCACGATTGCGACCTTTATTAATGTCTGCTGCATACACGAACATATATCTACCCGTATGTTTATTATATAATTTAATAAGTCTTTGCAATTCATTTTGCAGTTCTATAAGTCCTAATCTTTTTTTAATATATTCGTTTAGGATACTTGCCATAAGTTTAGTTGGTTAATATATAAATATAAAGGTTTGCTGATATAGAGGCTGTGTCGTGGCATTACAGCTTACTCCTTACTTCGGGTAAATCAATTATTTTAAATACTTCTAAGCACTTACAAATACTTAGTCATTTCTAAGTGCTCACAAACGATTATTAAACTAGGATGGTCTTTACTTCTGCACTCAGAATTACTGTTGCCGATGTTGCGTTACGTCCCTCCCTACTATTGCTTCTATTGGCTGCACTATTGCCCTACGTGCTATAAAATCTATCTCATGCTTTTAAAATTTTCCCTGCTTTTGGAGTGCATCCAAGTCAAGAAGTTATTATAACTTTCCACTCCGACTTCAACCAAATCAATATCCTTGTTTGAAAAACCATCTTGCCAGGCACCAACTGCTTTGACAAAATATTCCGTATACTTATCTGCTAATTCTTCGTTACTCTTTTTTAAATATTCTTTAGGAATTGCAGATGCATTTTCATATGCTATTCTACTCCACTCAAATGCCTCCTGTCGGTAATTTTCAAATTCATCATTCAAAGTCAAATCTTCACTTCCATATTTTGCCAACAAGTCTGCAACCTTTTCACTTGCATCAGAAGCAAATTTCCATCGTTTATAGTTTTCAGAGTATGGCGGTTCTAGAAAATCCCAAATTGAATGTCCCCACATTTTATCTTCAACTATTCCTATTGAGCCAGATGTGTCACTAACTCTAATAAATGAGTTAAGTATAAAAAGTATGACAATGAGTATACCGAGTACTTTAAAAAAACCTATAACAAACGTTTTCATGTTATGATTATTTGAAGATGCTTTTGTTAGTTTGAAGTGTCAAAAACATTACAGATAACTCATCGCCTCCGCAACTCATTTCATTTTAAATACTTCTAAACGCTTATAATCATTTTTAAGCCCTTATAAACGGCTACCCACAACAGGCTTCACCACTGCCGCGTTCAAATAAAATTCATGACTGAAACAGGTAATCGGGGTTGAATATTGGATGGTATATACGGGTGCGGATAAAAAGGGTTATCAAACCTATTCATTTATTTTTAAAAATGAAAAAGTTTTTTGGGGATTATGCCGGTAATTTACGGTAATGAGTATTGATAATTCCCCCCGGTTCTAACCAACATACATTCGATTGCTGGAAGAGGGTGTCAGAATAAAATTTTAGCGCCGGGGTCGCATAGCTGTGCTTATTGCTCGAATGCAGGCCCCGGCGCGACACATATTTCTTCAGTGTCCGGGTTGCCAAATGATACAGAAAAAGGAGTTTCGTTTTATTTGCTTTTTGTCTTTTCTTTTTACTTTTTCTCTTGAAAGAAAAAGTAACAAAAAGTTCAAGCACGGATTGACGTCCTCCCTTTAAATGATCATGGCTGAATAATGGGGAAGCTTACAGGATGAGGATACAACACATCCGTGCACATGCCCTGATTTAGCTTTTGTACAACTGTGGCTTCAGCCATTTATCCCTGATAAGTATATGCAAGCAGTTTGAACTATTGTTACTTTACCAGATTTAGAGCATAAAATCTTAGCGCCGGGGTCGCGTAGCTATGCTTATTGCCTGGATGCAAACCCCGGCGCGACATAGACCGGCTCCGGCTCAGCGGCTATAGTTAAATTTTCTCTTTCTTCTGATTCTTTCTGCTGTGCCGGGCCGGCGGAACTGCCCCATACTTTAGCGATCCTGTCTTTGATCTTCTGCTCAAAAATGTTAATGAGCTGCTTGCTGGCATTCACCAGTTCCCGCTCTTTTTCAATCTGGGCAACGATTTGACGTTGGGTTTCGATATCAGGCACAACTATTTTCAATTCTTTAATGAGTTTTCCATTCAGGTTGCTTTGGTTTCCTCCTCTGGCATCACTTATTATTCTTAGATGTTCATAAAGCCCCATTAATTGATAAAATAGAAACTCATTGTCAATATTGTCACTACAAGAAATGGCTGCCACTGCCTGATTTATAGCTGCTTCAATTTCCAGAATAGCAACGCGTCCACGAGTAACACCTTGTCCATACATTGCCATTAATATTGTGCCGGGACTAATAAGCCGTGTGGAAGAATTATTTAATCCCTCTTCTGTAATGAATTCTTCAGCCTGACTAATTCTATTAAAGAAGATTTCGCCTGTTTTTATGTAAGGAATTCCTCCGTTCCAATAAGAACT
Source organism: uncultured Sphingobacteriales bacterium (assembly GCA_937991535.1). Classification (GTDB taxonomy): domain Bacteria; phylum Bacteroidota; class Bacteroidia; order Chitinophagales; family Chitinophagaceae; genus Agriterribacter. The sequence goes on along the minus strand of CALKHN010000051.1, from coordinate 117,261 downwards.
ATTTTTTCTATCAGGTGTACCGCCTGACGTTACTATACAAACCTTTCCCAGCTCCACCATCTCCCAATCCGGGTCAATGTCTATTTTGGGTTTGTAGTTTTCTACTACGGCTTTGGCGCCATCTATGATTTTTTGATAGCTTTCGATTTCGGCTACGATTGCTTCCTGGATGGATAAGGGCGGAAGGGGGATTTGGATTGTTTTTAAATCAGCTACTCTTAAGCTTGCTTGATTAACTGCCTTTTGTGCAAAGGATTTAGCTGTATCAATAAATGTTTCCGACTTAAAAACCGCAGCAATAAATTCTGGAATTACCTTGGACTTATCAGGCTTAAAGCGGATAAGGTTTGTTCCATGTACAATAGGTTCTGTGAATCCTTTAAAAATGGCCGATTTAGCCAAATGTTCAATACTGTTTATATGGCTCAACAAAATGTCTCCTTCTTGCATGAAATAGTCTTCAGGAACATCATCATTTGTCCATTTTGTTCTTTCAATATCAACAGTTCCATCAGAAATTGTTTGGATTCGAGTAACCCGATATTTTCCTTGCTGGTCAAATTGTTCAACATTTCTGCCATTCCTCATTGATTCAAACAATTCTTCAACGAGCACCAAATCGAAATTTGAATTACGTGCAACTCGTACCCTATACCTCTCCCCACTCAAATTATAATCGCCATTGGCCGCTATTTCGGTCTTTAAAACGGTATGGGCAACCGGTGTATCGGGAATATCACCCGATGCAACAAATGCATGGGCTATGGCAATGGCTTCTCGCAACTGGCTGCCTTTGATGGCTGTGCGTTGCGCGCCAAGGTTATACCCGTCATTGTCAATCTTCACAAACAGGATCTCCTCCCGTTGCCGGGCAAGGGCTTTGTTCATCAGCAAAATAGAAGTCTTTACCCCGCTGTAGGGATTGAACACCCCCGCGGGCAGGCTCACTACGGCATAGAGATAATTCTCCACCAGCATCTTCCGTAACTCCTTATAGGCCTTACCGCTTTGAAAGATCACGCCTTCCGGCACAATGATGCCCGCCCTGCCATTGGGGTTCAGGTGCTCGGCTATATAATCCACAAAAAGCACTTCGCTCCGGTTGCTGCTGATGGTAAACTTTTTGTGCGGCCTGATCCCTCCCTTCGGGCTCATAAAAGGCGGGTTGGCCAGGATCACATCAAAACCGTCATTCCACCGCTCTTCACTGCTCAGGGTGTCGTACTCGTGAATATGGGGCGTATTGAATCCATGCAGATACAAATTCACCAGGCTCAGGCGCACCATATCGGGCGAAATATCGTAACCCACAAAATTGCTGATCAGCTTTTTGCGGTCGTCGGGTGTTAACCGTTCGCCGTTCAAAGGAAATTTCTGATCGTCCGGTAACTGGTTGTATTGAAAAATATTGGCCGAAGCACTGTTTTTGGAATGTTTCAGGAGGATATGTTTGTAGGCCGAAATCAGGAACCCGGCGGTACCACAGGCGGGGTCGAGAATGGTATCGTTTTTACCGGGGTCAACAATGGCAACCAAAAAATCAATGATATGCCTTGGGGTTCTGAACTGCCCGGCATCCCCCTGCGAGCCCATCACCGACAACAGGTATTCAAAAGCATCGCCCAACTTTTCGCTGTGCGTATATTCAAATCCGCCGATGGTTTTGAGGAACAGCTTAAGTGTTTCGGGATCGCGGTAAGGCAGATAGGCATTGCTGAAGATGTCGCGGAAAAGCTGCGGGATATTCGGGTTCTTTTCCATTCCCTCAATGGCTTCCGAATACAACCGGAGCATTTCGGCAGCCGTTACTTTGGGATGCATCAGCTTATCCCAGGCATATTTGCTGAACTCCACCACTTTGTCTTTCTTCCGGTCGTTCGGGAATTCCGGGTCGGGCGCCTTGTAATCCGAAAAAAACTTGGCCTTCCCTCCTAACTCCACGGCTTCCTTGTCCATGTCGTCCATGAATTTGTAGATCAAACCAATGGTTATCTGTTCAATCTGTGCTTTAGGATCGGGCAGTTTGCCTACCAGGATATCCCGGCAGTCGTCTATTCTTTTTCTGGTTATGGTATCTAACATGTTTTCTATTGGAAAAACTGGTCTTCAGACCAATTCAATGGATTATTAATGATGTATCTGGAAATGTTTTGAAACGATTGCTCGTCCCGGATGATGTGATCATGAAAACGGGATTGCCACCCAAATGGCAAATGCAACCTGTTGCAATATTTGGTTACCGCCGATTTGTAGGAACCAACGATGGATGAAATGGTGTTTTTTCCCTGGTTTTGAAATCGTTTCTGACCGATGGTTTTTTCGGGGTTTGATGGGGATTGTTGTGGGGGGGATTGTTGCAGGGTTAGACGTAGGGACAAGGCATGCCTTGTCCCTACGTCTAACCCTGTCCCTACATCCGGCCCAACGTCCGAATCATTTCCCATGCCTGCATTATTCCCATCCAAAATCAATATGCCATGAATATGGTTAGGCATCACAACAAATTCGCCCAATTCAATATTTTGCGCGTGATTCTTTATTTCATGCCACAATACAAAGGCGATGGCGCCTGCCGGCGAAACCTCCATTGTATGGTTTTTGATCTCCCCGAAAAAATGGTTTCGGTCTTTGGTGCAAATGGTAATAAAATAGGCAGCATCGCTGCCGTAATCCCAATTTTGCAGGCGGGCCGATTCGTTGCGGTATTTTCCCATGTATTTTTCTGACATCAGGCGGCAAATTTATCAAGGTTAACGTAATCTTTGATGTACACAGGGATCACTTCCCTGTATTTGGCATCCACTGCCCGGAACTGTGCAATGGTGAGGACAGGATGGGTTTGCAGGGCCTGGAAATCTTTGGTCTTAATGATTTTGCGAATGTCCTGGTCAACAATATAGGCCTTGAAAAAATATTTCAATGCTCTCAGGTTTACATCTTCCTCCGGCGGATAGATGGAAATAAATTTGTCGAACTCCTCTTCCAGCAATTCGTCTTTTGACCTGAATTTCGGAATGATGCCAAAGATCTTTTCCACCACTTCGCGAATGGAGATCTTCCGGTCTATTTTGGCGGCTTTCCGTATTTTTTCAAGATTGAAGTATTCATGGGGCTTTTCAAATATCTCCTGCTGAATATAGCTGGCTACCTGCTCCCAGTTCCCAAGCTCCACATTCTTTTTGATGACATCGTCCATGATGATACGGTCTTCAAACTTTCTGAACAATTCCCTGTCAATCCGCATTCCTTCGGGCCCGATGGGCTCCTCAACCAGGCTCAGCAGGGGGTCGGGCTGGTAAGTAGTGTACTTGTCAATATCAACACCGCCCCCGCCGCCTTCACCGTTTCCTTTTTTCGGCTGGGGCAGTTTCAGCTTTTCATCATAATCAAATTTTTCCTCGAAGTATTCGCAGTTGGCAAAAAAATCGAAGAGGTGAAAGATCTCCTTTTCATGCCGGGTGATTTCTTCTTCGTTCAGCTCATTTTTGAATTTGTATTCAAAAGTGTTTTTGCGTGTCCCCCGGCCTTTGATCTGCACAAAATCGGCAGGACTGAAAATTGGGCGCATCATGCAGATGTTCAGCAAATCAGGACAATCATAACCGGTGGTCATCATACCAACGGTAACGCATACCCTTGTTTTGCCTGATTTGTAGCCCTCCAGCCAGGTGGTTTTACCATTTAGATTATTGTTGGTAAAGTTGATCGTCATTTGCTGCGCGTCTCCCACCTGGGAAGTAACCTGAACCGCGAAATCCGAATGGTATTTACCGGGAAAAAGCTGCGCAGCAAAATCATTGAGCACTTCCGTCAGCTTCCGGGCATGGTTCTGACTCACCGCAAATATGATGGTTTTGCCTACCTCGTTTGTGATGGGATCCCGCAGGGCATTATCGAGAAAAGTCTGGCAAAAAACACTATTCGTCTTTTCAGAGAAAAACTTCTTTTCAAAATCACGGGAAATGAAAGTCTCCGTTTCTTCCCCTTCCTCGTTTGCCACCACCACCGCATATCCTTCGTCGGAAAGCAACTGGGTGGTGATTTCCGTTCGGGCATCCAGCACCTTTGGGTTGATCAAATACCCGTCCTTCACGCCGCCAATCAAAGCGTAGCGGAAAGTGGGGTCGCCACCCTCACAGCCAAAGGTGGCATAGGTGTCGCGCAACATTCTCCGTTCAATTTCCCGCGGGTCGTTTTCCTTTACTTTGTCGGGGTCAACGCCTTTTAAATAATCTTTTGGCGTTGCCGTTAGTCCCAGCTTATAACCATGGAAATACTCAAATACCGCTCTTGCATTGCCCGAAACAGAGCGGTGCGCCTCATCTGAGATCAGAAGGTCAAAATCGGTTGGTGAAAAATCATATCGGTATTTGTCATTGTGCATCAGCGATTGAATGGTGGTTACCACAATATCCGCGTTTCTCCAGTCGCTTTTGTGTTCTTTAAAAATGAAAGTCGTGTAATCGGGCTTCAAATAGTCCGTAAAAGCTTTCCAGGCCTGATCTTCCAGCTCTAAGCGATCCACCAGGAACAAGACCCGCCTCGCGTTCTGTGTTCTCAAAAACAGCCTGATCACAGCCGCGGCGGTGAGGGTCTTGCCGGTGCCGGTGGCCATTTCAAACAGGAATCTGTCTTTTCCTGCCGCAACCGCAGCCTGCAGCGCCTGAACGGCTTTTAACTGGTAGTGTCTTAAAAAACGAAGTCCGTTCGACCTAATAAAATCCTTACTGGCTTCCACAGTTACGTTCCATCCGGGTTTTCCGGCATAGTCGGGCATCTGCACTTTTACAATATAATCCGCCGACACCACTTCGCCGGCCAGGGCATTCCGGTCCGGATTCCAGTTTTTGATGGCGCCGATCTCTTCCGGAGAAGGGAATTTGTATATCGGTTTGGGATTGCCGCGGGTGATGTCCCAGAAGTAGTGTACAATGCCATTGGAGAGGATCACATATCTTGCCCCAGCGGTTTTTGCATATTTTCTTGCCTGTTCCTTTGCAACCAGCGGATGAAGGCTTTCCTTTTTTGCCTCCAGCACACAAAGCGGTTTTTTGTCGCTGTCTACCAGTAAAAAGTCTAATGAGCCATTTTTTGTTTTCTCGTAGTCGTTGCCCCAGGCATCCATTTCCCGTTGAGTGATCTTCACATGGCTTTCGGGCAGGATGTTCGCTTTTCCCTGCTCATTGTCAAAGAATCTCCAGCCTGCTTCCGTTAGCAGTTGGTTTATTTTAATCCTGGCATGAGCTTCATTTTTCATTTTTGTTCTCCATGTGTTTGGGTTGGGTGGCGGGCGATGTAAGATACAAAAGTTGAAAATACATTTTATTGCTCAATTGTGTTCTGTCAATCGGAACTGCAGCCAACAATCGTAGCGGCAGGGCCGCATAGCTATGCTTATTTCCTGAATGCAGGCCCCGGCGCGACACCTATTTTTTCAGTGTCCGGGTTGCCAAATGATACAGAAAAAGGAGTTTCGTTTTATTTGCTTTTTGTCTTTTCTTTTTACTTTTTCTCTTGAAAGAAAAAGTAACAAAAAGTTCAAGCACGGATGAGGATACAACACATCCGTGCACATGCCCTGATTTAGCTTTTGTACAACTGTGGCTTCAGCCATTTATCCCTGATAAGTACATGCAAACAGTTTGAACTATTGTTACTTTACCGGATTTAGAGTATAAAACTTTAGCGCCGGGGTCGCATAGCTATGCTTATTGCTCGAATGCAGGCGCCGGCGCGATACATATTTTTTCAGTGTCCGGGTTGCCAAATGATACAGAAAAAGGAGTTTCATTTTATTTGCTTTTTGTCTTTTCTTTTTACTTTTTCTCTTGAAAGAAAAAGTAACAAAAAGTTCAAGCACGGATGAGGATACAACACATCCGTGCACATGCCCTGATTTAGCTTTTGTACAACTGTGGCTTCAGCCATTTATCCCTGATAAGTATATGCAAGCAGTTTGAACTATTGTTGCTTTACCAGATTTAGAGTATAAAACCTTAGCGCCGGGGTCGCGTAGCTATGCTTATTGCCTGGATGCAGGCCCCGGCGCGAGGCTTCTCCGCCGCGGCGGATCGCAAGGACAGTCCTTTTATAAACGCATTAACAGAATAGGGTATCTATATTTTCATTCTTATTGTTTTCCAGATGCGGTCTGACTCTCCTTTGTCGGGTACCGACCGCATCTCCGGATTTCGGAATTCCTAACTTCGGATTTTTATATAAAATCATTACATTCATTGTATGAGAATTACCGCCTCCATTTTACTCGCCGTATGCATTTGTTCTGCGCATGCGCAGCAAATTGACAAAAAATTACAAACCCGCATAGCCGAAGCTGTTAGCGGTTTCAATGGCGTTGCAGGTATATATGTGCACGACCTGAAACACAACAAAGTGGCATCCTTCAATGCCGACACCATATTTCCCACCGCAAGTATTGTAAAGATCCCCATCCTGCTGGGCATCATGCAAAAAATAGAAACGGGTGAACTGAACTATCACCAGCGGCTGATGTACAGGGATTCGCTTTTTTACGATGAAGGCGATGATATCCTTTCGCGCTTTAAAGACAGTGCCACCATTGAACTGAGCAAGGTAATGATGCTGATGATCACCATCAGCGACAACTGCGCCAGCCTGTGGCTGCAGGCACTTGCAGGTTCCGGTACAAGGATCAACGAAATTGTAGACAGCTTAGGCTACACTTCCACAAGGGTAAACAGCCGAACACCAGGCAGGGAAGAAAACAGGCGCATCTATGGCTGGGGACAATCTTCACCGCGCGAGATAGCCGGCATTATGGAAAGGATCGTTCGCGGGGAAATATTCAGCAAAGCTGCAAGCGATAGAATGCTTCGCATACTGGGCCGGCAATACTGGGACGAGCAGGCGCTGTCGCAGATACCCGCCGGTGTGTTCGCAGCCGATAAAACCGGAGCTGTAAACGGCAGCCGTAATGAAGTGATGTATGTAAACGGAAAAAAGAATCCTTATATCTTCAGCATATTCACCAAAAACAATAAAGACCAAAGCTGGAATGAAAACAATGAAGCATGGATCATGACGAAAAAAATATCAGTGCTCCTGTGGGAATATTATAATGGTAAGTAATTTATTGGACCAGGCGCATGGGTCGGAATCATAGATATAGACTTTTCAAAAGTTAACCGGGAATTGATTGTTCATTTCAAAATGAAGACTATTAACCTCAAAACAATATATGGTATCAGACTATTTTTCTTTGCTACTTTTTGCGGAAAAAGTAACAAAAGCCACCGCGGAGGATGGCTTTTGCATAAAACAGTTGTGAGCGCTATCCTATTCTTCCGTCAATTATGGCCTGATCTATGGCTTCTTCCTGTTTGGATTGTTCCTGGAGCTGCTTCAATTTTTTTCCGTACGCAAGTCTCGTAATAAGTGCAAACAATACAGGCACTACAAATATGGCCAGTGTAGTGGCAGCCAGCATCCCCCCAAAAACCGTCCAGCCAATGGTTTTACGGCTTTCCGCCGCCGCCCCGCTGGCAAAAGCAAGGGGCAGAACCCCCAGAATAAAGGCAAGCGATGTCATAACGATGGGGCGTAACCGCAACCGAACCGCCTGCAAAGTGGCATGCACGATATCAATACCCTTGTCTACCCTTTCTTTAGCAAACTCAACTATAAGAATGGCGTTTTTAGCCGCCAGCCCGATCAATGTGATCAGCCCGATCTGGGCATATATATTGTTTGACAGGCTGGGAATAAAGGTAAGCGTGAGTATGGAGCCGAATGCACCAATAGGCACAGCAAACAATACCGAAAACGGCACCGACCAGCTTTCATACAGTGCTGCTAAGAATAAAAACACAAATATGATGGAAATGGCAAAAATGACCATCTGCTGATTTCCCGCGGTTATTTCTTCGCGGCTCATCCCTGAAAATTGATAGCTGTAACCTGCGGGTAAAGTTTTTGCTACTTCCGTTAAAGCTGTGATGGCCTGCCCGCTGCTGTACCCGTCTTTTGGTGTGCCGTTGATTTCAACAGAACGATAGATATTGTAGTGCGAAATAACAGCGGGAGCTTCAATTACTTTTGTAGTAATGAGCGAACCAAGCGGTACCATTCCCCCCTGGCTGTTGCGTACATAATATTTTTCAATATTGTGCAATGAGCCTCTGAATGAACTGTCTGCCTGCAGCATCACGCGAAAGTTCCTTCCATATAAATTAAAATCGTTCACATAGCTGCTTCCCAAATATGTAGAAAGTGTTGTATAGATATCTGAAACCTGTATGCCTAATTTCTTGGCCTTTTCCCGGTCTACATCAACCTGGTAGCTGGGTGTTCGGGCGTTGAAGAAAGTGAAAGCCGCACCAATTTCGGGCCGCTGATACAGCTTGCCTAAAAAATCCCGGGCCACTTTCTCAAACTGCTGAATATCATCGGTACTGCTGGTTTGCTGTAACTGAAATGTAAACCCCGAGGTTGCACCCAAACCCGGTATTGCAGGCGGAGCAATCGGTATAACCCTGGCTTCTTTGATGTGCGCGGTAGCAGCCCGTATTTTTGCAATAACGCTTTGCACATGGTGCGCTTTGCCTTTCCTGTCGTCCCAGGGGTGCAGCGATACAAATATGGTACCCGCATTGGATTTGCTGGAAAAGCTCACGATATTTAAACCGGCCAAACCACCTGCTACTTTTACTTCAGGCAACGACCTTATAATGGTACTGAGTTCCTTTAACATGGCAATATTGCGGGTGGTTGATGTAGCCTCCGGCATTTCATACGTAACAAACAGGCGACCTTCGTCTTCCGTAGGAATAAACCCTGACGGCTTATTTTTAAATAGAAAGAACAAGCCCACGAACAATACCACCAGCATGATCAGAACATACGGTGTATGCCGTATCCATCTTCCTACTCCTTTGGTATAACCATTCGTTAAACGGTTAAATCCCCTGTTGAATCCGGCAAAAAACCGTTCAAGCCAGTTCTTTTTTTCTTCCTCACCCTTTGATGGTTTAAGCATAATGGAACAAAGAGCGGGAGTAAGCGACAATGCAACAAAAGCGGAAATGAGCACAGAAACGGCAATGGTAATGGCAAACTGCTGGTACAAACGACCTACGATTCCGGGTATAAAACCCACAGGAACAAATACGGCAGCCAGGATCAGCGCAATGGCAATTACGGGCGCCGAAATATCTTTCATCGCTTTACGGGTGGCCTCTTTGGGCGACATCTTTTCATAGTCAATATTGTGCTGCACGGCTTCCACCACCACAATGGCATCGTCTACCACAATTCCGATGGCCAGCACAAAAGCGAATAAGGTAAGTGTATTAATGGTGAAGCCCAATGGCGCGAATAAAATAAAAGTGCCAATGAGGGAAACCGGTATGGCCAATACGGGTATGAGTGTTGCACGCCAGTTTTGAAGAAATAAGAATACCACCAGCACCACCAGTAACAGGGCTTCCACCAGGGTATGCAGTACTTCTTTTATAGACACCTGGACGACGGAAGCCGTTTCAAACGGCATCAGATAATCAATATCCTTTGGAAAGGATTGCTTCATATCTGTCAGCGCTTTTGTGATACCCTCGTAGGTATCAAGCGCATTGGCCCCCGGGGCCTGGTATACCAATAAAAACGCTGCCGGATTACCATTTACAAAAGCATTGGTAGTATAGTCGAATTTACCCAGCTCAACGCGTGCCACATCTTTAAGATAAACAATGCTACCATCAGAAGGACGGCTGCGCACAATTATATTTTCAAATTGTTCCTGTGTGTTGATGCGGCTATTGGTCAATACACTGTATTCAAAGGTTTGTAATCCGGGCTGGGGATTGCCCCCCACAGTTCCGGCAGCCACCTGTATATTTTGTTCCTGTAAGGCCGCATTCACTTCAGCGGGCGTCATGCCAAGCGCGGCCAGCTTTTCGGGATTCAGCCATATGCGCATGCTGAAATTATCGGCCGGCGCAAAAATATCACCCACCCCTTTTACCCTCGACAATGCGTCCTTAACATAAATATTCACATAATTGCCAATGAATGTGGCATCATGGGTTCCATTGGGCGAGTAGAAGCCCAGCACCATCATAATGCTGGGGTTGCGTTTACGAACGGTAATGCCCAAGCGCTTTACGGCATCCGGTAAAGATGGCTCTGCCACGCTCACCCTGTTCTGCACATCAAGGGTAGCAATGTCAATATTGGTACCTACTTCAAAGTTTACAGTAATGCTGCTTTGTCCGCTGCTGGTGCTGTTGCTGGACATATAGGTCATGCCCGGCGTTCCGTTTACCTGCGTTTCAATGGCGGTTGTTGTGGTTTGCTCAACGGTTTTAGCATCAGCGCCGGTAAAATTGCCGGATATGGATACCGTTGGCGGAGAGATATCCGGGTATTGCGCAATGGGAAGATTGATCATGGAAATAAGACCAACCAGTACAATTACAATGGATATTACGATTGCCGTTACCGGCCTTTTTATAAAAGTTTCTGCTATCATGTTGTGCTAATAAAAATGTGAGGTATCAGCCGTTAGCAATGCGCTGGCAGCCAACCATCAAAATAACCTACTGTTGGCCCAGAGCGGGTATGGTTACTACCGCTCCTTCTCTCAGGTTTTGTACACCCTGCACCACAATTTTTTCACCTTCCTTTAAACCATCTTTTACTATTACATCCGCACCTATCTGCCTGCTCAGGTCAAGTTTACGTTGCGATACTTTATTGCTGTCGCCCAGCACGTATACAAAGTATTCGCCCAATTGTTCTGTTACCGCCTTATAAGGTATCAGTACCGATTGTTCAGCGGAGCTGTTCAATACTTTAACTGTAGCGCTCATGCCGGCTTTTAATAATTTTTTATCATTGGGAAAAACCAGCCGCACCTTAATGGTACCCGTTTGTGCGTCTACAGCCCTGTCAATAAAACTGATGCTTCCGTTATGGGGATATATATTTTTTCCAAAAGCAATCGTAAAAGTAGAGTCTTTGGGATCTTTTTTTCCCTGTTGTAATTGGGTAAAGCGGTATATCTCTTTCTGATCAATGGTGAAATCTACAGCAATGGGATTGTCGGTAGACACTACATTCAAAATGCTTTGCCCCGCCACTACCGAGGTACCTTTTTTTACCTGCGAAATACCAATGGTGCCATCGAATGGCGCTGATATACTGGCAAAATGCACATTCGACTGCACGGCATTTACATTTGCCCGGGCTGCTTCTACCTGTTTCTTTGCAGCTTCCAGCGCGGCGTCGGCATAGTCTACCTGTTGTTTGGCTATAGCATCGTGCTTATCCAGTTCATGGTAACGGTCCGCATCTTTCTGAGCTTTCAGCAAATTGGTTTCCTGCACCTGCAAATTGGCCTGCGCCTGCTGCACGTTGGCACTGTATACCTGCTGATCTATTGAATATAACTTTTGTCCTTTCCTAACCCTGTCGCCGTCTTTAAAATAAATGCCGGTGATATAACCACTCACCTGCGGACGCAATTCGATCTGGTTAAGTGCCGTTACAATACCAGGGTATTCATCGTAAAAAACAGCATTACTGGTTTTTACCTCAGTAACGGTTACGGGTACTGCAGGCGGAGCGCCCTGCTGCTGTTGCTGCCCGGCGCCGCACGACATCATTAATAATGAAATACCTGCTGCTGTATATGCTGCAATTGATTTATATATCATTGAACTATCAAATTATATTTTCGAAAATCATATTAACAATTAAAAAGAACCAGGAACCCAATAACAAGAACTAAAAAATGAAAAGCCCTAATTTTAAAATTCGAAATCCGTACCCTTCAAAACCTGTGAAGGCTGCCAGGCATCAATGCAGCCCTCAGTCTTAACAGGTTACCCATTCCACATTTCCACATTAATACCTCACCTCCCCCAGCGCTTTCTGCACATCAATTTTACTTGCCAGTAATTCATACAAAGCATTATAGTAATTGATCTGTGCCGAACGCAGATCCGTTTCCGATGTAATCACTTCTAAGTAGGTTTTAATACCCGATTTGTATTGCAATTGAATGATATCATACACTTCCCTTGCCAGTAGCAGGTTCTCCTTTATTGCTATATAACTGGCATAATTGCTCTTATAATTGGCCAAAGCACCATTGTATTCCGCATTTACCGCATTGCGAAGGTTCACGATGTCGAGATTTGTTCGTCGCAACTGCCATTGTGCCTGCCTGATCTCATACTTTCGCTTACCGCCCTGGAATATGGGAAAAGAAAGCGTTAGTCCTGCGTAAGAAGCAGGATAGGATTGATTGTATAATTTATTAAAATCATTGTTGAGGTAATTAAGATTGTACGCGCCGTTTGCCGAGAGTTGGGGCAAAAAACTCCATTTATTGTATTGCACATTCGCTTCCTGCAATTTTTGCTGCGTAATCAGTAACTGGTACTCAATGCGCTTCGTGTAATCGGGCGCTTGTGTGGTATCCAGCAATATTTCTTTTTCCATCTGGGTGCTGTCGTACACTATTTGCAGGGACGCATTTACAGGATAGTTCATCTGTGCTTTCAGGTTTTCTATCCGGGCCTTTAATAATACCTCATAACTTTTTTTCGCCGCCTTTGTATTATTAAGTGCAATAGCCGCCCGTTTATAATCTGTTTTATCGGTTATACCTGCCTGGTACTGGTTGTACGCGTCTTTATAGCTGCGTTCGAGGCGAAAGACATTTTCGTCAGACACTTTGATCTGCTGCTCCGTTGTAAGTACATCATAAAACGCTTTTGAAACGTTGGCTGTCACATCAATTTTAACGCTTTCCGTATTTTGTTTGGCCTGGAGGCGAACATCGGAACGGGTACGGCTTGCCAACAGCACATCCCTGTTAAAAATAGGCTGGTTAAGGGTAAACAACAATCCCGAAGTATTATCAACACCCAGCTTAACAGGGTTACCGCCAATAACACTGGTTTGCACCTTAAAGTTGTGCTGAAAAGTATAATTGAAATTAACCTGCGGAAACCATTCTGAGAGTTTACTTTTAATGGCTTCTTCCGTAATGACTTCATCTATTTGAGCCTGCCGCACAACAGCCTGCTTTTCCACAGCATAGGCTATGCAATTTTGCAGAGTAGCATTCTGTAATATTGAATCAGATTGTTGCTGTGCTGTTGAATGTAAGGAAATAAAGATCAACCATACTAAATGTACCAGAACCCATTTTCTCATAAATAAGTTATATACTACCTGTTAATGAAATGCCAGATGAAATCAATACAGTTATGCTGCGCAAGCAATGCCCCTTCTCATTCCCGCTTAATCAAATGTGCAAGCAATAAATAAAAGTGCCGGGAAAGAAAATCAGGCGGCGAAGTTAAAATTAAATCTATAAATAAATCAAACGTTTGTTTAATTGTTTTGTTAATGAATTATTAACGTGTTTGCAGGGTACAGGTTGCAGGGCACGCACAGGGTACAAGTTGCAGGTTGCAGGGTACAAGGCAACTGTCTTCAACCTGCAACTGCCCACCTTACCACTTACTACTTACTACTTACCACTTACTACCGGTATCCACCCTATCTTTGTGCATGACCATTAATGAAGGTTACCGCTTCGTTTGCGAAGCACTATTAAATATATACGACCAGCGGGAAGCCGAAAACATTTCGGCAATGGTAATAGAAAAAATTACCGGGCTGCAAAGGATGAGCCGGTCACTGAATAAAAATCAGCCTTTACCGGAAGACCAGAAAAACCGGCTTACGCATTATACCCAATTGCTTTTGCAACATCGCCCCGTGCAGTACGTGCTTGGTGAAGCATGGTTTTATGGCATGCCTTTATATGTTGATGAGCGCGTGCTGATACCCAGGCCTGAAACGGAAGAGCTGGTAGAATGGGTAGTGAGAGATGAGAGGGATGAGAGGGACAGGAAGCAGGGTACAGGGTACAAGTTACAGGGTGCAGGTTTCAAGTTGCAGGATGCGGGGTACAGGGTACAGAGTGCAGGGGGAAGACCGGCTATACTGGATATAGGTACCGGCAGTGGTTGTATTGCCATTGCGTTAAAAAAAAACATTCCCGAAAGTGAAGTATATGCAATAGATGTCAGCAGTAAAGCCCTGGCTGTTGCGCAACAAAATGCAAAAGCGCAGCAAACTGCTATTGTGTTTTTACAGGTAGATATTTTAAACCCCGGCAATCGGAATGCACTTTCCCGGTTTGATATTATTGTAAGTAACCCTCCTTATATTCCTGTAAAAGATAAAAACGAAATGCGTAAAAACGTACTGGATCATGAACCGCACACCGCTTTATTTGTGGAAGACAACGATCCCCTGCTGTTTTATTCAGCAATAGCAGCATTTGGAGCACTCCATTTACATCCCGATGGCAGCATTTACACAGAAATTCATGAAACAATGGGGGAAGCTGTAAAAGACATTTTTACAAAACAGGGATTTGAATACACAGTTGTCAGGAAAGACATGCAGGGAAAAGACCGTATGGTAAAAGCTGCAAAAGTCAATTAGCGCTTACAGAGGCCACTGCGGTAGCGCCTAATTTTTTTGCGGTTTGCAGCACTTTATATACATCACCCCAATGCCCCGCGGTATCGGCATTTACCACTACCGAAGGTTTTTCGGCTGCCTTTGACAGCACAAGCTGCAGTTCACTTTCCAGTTCATCGAGCGATATTCTTTTTTGACCTATATAGGCCTGGTTATTTTTATCTATTGATATCACAACCGTTTGCTTTGACTTGGTATCGCTTTTGCCTTTTGGAGCCGATACTTTTATTACGTTCGGATTAGCAAGGGTTGACACAATAAGGAAGAACAACAACAATATAAATAATATATCATTGAGCGCATCGGTATGTACTTTCGCACTGTCTCTTAATTTTTTTCTCAGGTTCATTTCGTCTATGTTCGTTACGTAATTTATGGCGGTAAGCTATTAGCAGTCAGCTATCAGCTATCGGCTGTCAGCTATCGGCTATCAGCTATCGGCTGTCAGCTATCGGCTATCAGCTATCGGCTGTCAGCTATCGGCTGTCAGCTATCGGCTGTCAGCTATCGGCTGTCAGCTATCAGCTTTCGGCTATCAGCAACTTGTCCGTGGCGGACCTGCTTTCAGGCAGTGGTCTAGCGCTTCTTCATTTTGTACCACCTGGCATTTTTCACATTTCCACATTTCCACATTTTCACATTTTCAAATTTTCAAATTTTCAAATTACCTGGTCGGTTCCTGTAACACATCAATAAATTCGGCGCTGGCAGATTCCATCTGGTTAACATTTTTATCAATCTGCGCATTCAGATAATTGTATCCTACATATGCCAGCAACCCTATGATCAGTCCGCTGGCGGAAGTGATCATTTTTGTGTAGATACCGCCGGCAATGGTATTAAGCGTATATTCTCCGGTTGCGGAAATACCATAAAATAACTGTACCATACCTACAATGGTTCCCAAAAAACCAAACATAGGCGCTATACCTGCTATTAATGAAAGCACCGAAATATTGCGTTCCATTTTATAAATTTCCAGTTTCCCTACATTTTCCATACTCTTTTCAATGGCTTCAATGGGTTTACCTATACGTTGCAAGCCCTTATCAATCATTCTTGCCACCGGGTTAAATGTGTTGCGGGCAAGCGACCGGGCTGCCGTAACATTACCTGTTACAATATGATCACGGATAATGCTCATGAAATTATAATCTAATTTTCCGGCATTACGAATGGCAATCAGGCGTTCAAAAAAGAAGAATATGGCTATCACCAGCAACAAAGCCAGTGGTAGCATAATCCATCCCCCCGCCAGCAACAATTCCCAAAGATTCATTTGCGTACCGGGTTCAGGGATCCCATGTTGATTGGCCAAAGCTTTATTAAGAGAATCGGGAGCAACCTGCAGGAAAAATAATTTCATATTAAAGTATTGTTGAAAGTGCAACAAATGTAACGACAAAAAAACAACTTTATTTACCAGTTTGCCGAACGTGAAAATAGTGTGATTATTTTCTTTACAAATGGCTTGCCGGATTCTATTAACATTTTATATAGAAAGCAGATTACTTTCCAGACATCAACTGCCGGGCTTCATATCTCAGGGCTTCAAGCACAATGCCATGCAGTGATGCTTTGGGATCTGCATCCAGCAATTCAAGAACGCGTTTGCTCAAATCCAGGCCTGTGGCTGTGCCGGGTAAAGTAGCGGCCAACTGGTGTAAAATAAAAATATTCTGTTCCTTAAGATTGGTTACCGCCTGCCAGGCTTGTGCAGATACATATAATTGTTGTGAAAGATTGTATTCATATTCCTGCTTAATGCTTTCCACCAGCAGCGAATGATACACCGCGGCCGGCATATTGGCAGGAGAAACCCTTGACATGATGTTTTTCAGGGAGATGCGTTCAGCTAATATAGTCAGCCGCTCGTATGCCTGTAACTGCAATGTTGCATCAAATGCAGTTTTTTTTTGTTCTTTTTTAACACCCCTTATTTCACGGAAATAGGCAAAAAGATAAACACCTAAAACACCCACAATAATTGCGATAGCTAAAATAATAATGCTGCTGTTGTCCATGCTGGTAAATTATGTATGCTGCTTTTAAAACAAAAATAAGTGTATTGTGTTGTGTAAAGAAGAAACTAAAAATATCAAATGCGGCCTGACCCTCCTTCGTCCGGTACCGACCACACCTTACCACTTACCACTAGTTACTTACTACGCTCATACACCAATTGATGGGTTTGCTTAATGATGCCCATCACAAAAACACTTTGAACATGTCCTATATTCTCGGCCTCGCTTAATTTATTTACATGAAAATCATAATACGCATCCATATTCTCTACCATTACTTTAAGCATAAAGTCAAAATCGCCGGAAATGTTATAACATTCCACTACTTCCCGCATATCCTGAATGGCTTTAATAAATCTTCCTCCGGCCATTTTATTATGTTGTTTGAGCGACACATAACAAATCACAATCAATCCTCTTCCTATTTTGGTATGATCAAGCAAAGTGGCATACTGGCGGATCACTCCCGCCTCTTCCATCCTTTTTATCCTTTCATGCACAGGCGTTGTGCTCAGGTGTATGGCATCTGATATTTCCCTTACCGTTATCCTGGCATTTTGCTGTAGCAGGCCAAGGATAGCAATATCTTTATCATCCAGCACATGAAGCTGTGTAGGCGGTTTTTCTTTTTGCTGAATTTTTTTCATGGCAGACTATATAAATATCCTTTAAAATTAAAAGAAAATATCGTTTTTCACCAAATATAGTCATGTCTGCAATATTATATTCTATAAGTGTAGTTTTGCAGCGTCAATTTAGCGTAAGCAGAAAAACATTTTTATACATCATTAAATTATCTACACATGTCAGCAATTTCCAGATCCATTGATTTTTCATTGCCCAATAAGGTAAAAGATATCAGTCTTGCCGCATGGGGCCGCAAAGAAATTAAATTGGCTGAAGCAGAAATGCCAGGGCTCATGGCCATCCGCGAGGAATACCGTGCGCAACAACCATTGAAAGGAGCCCGCATTGCAGGCTGCCTGCACATGACCATTCAAACGGCAGTATTGATTGAAACCTTGATTGAACTGGGTGCGGAAGTAAAATGGAGCTCCTGCAATATTTTTTCTACCCAGGATCATGCAGCAGCCGCTATCGCAGCAGCAGGCATTGGGGTATATGCGTGGAAAGGACAGACCAATGAAGAAGCAGAATGGTGTATCGAACAAACATTGTTTTTTGGAAGCGCCGACCGTCCCTTGAATATGATATTGGACGATGGTGGAGACCTCACCAATATTGTATTTGATAAATATCCCGAACTCATTCAGCATGTGAAAGGATTGAGCGAAGAAACCACAACAGGCGTTCACCGCTTATATGAAAGAATGCAGAAAGGCACATTGCCCGTTCCCTGTATAAATGTAAACGACTCTGTAACCAAGTCGAAATTCGACAACAAGTACGGTTGTAAGGAAAGTCTGGTTGATGCCATTCGCCGCGCCACAGATGTGATGCTGGCAGGTAAGATAGCCGTTGTTGGTGGTTACGGTGATGTGGGCAAGGGTTCTGCCGCATCATTATCGGGTGCGGGCTGTCGTGTAATTGTTACGGAAATTGACCCGATCTGCGCTCTGCAGGCCGCTATGGATGGCTATGAAGTAAAAAAAATGATTGATGCAGTGAAAGAAGCGGATATTATCGTTACCGCCAGTGGCTGCCGCGACCTGATAACTGGCGAGCATTTCAAGCTGATGAAGGACAAAGCGATTGTTTGTAATATAGGACATTTCGATATTGAAATTGACGTGGCCTGGCTGAATACAAACTATGGCAGCACCAAAGACACCATAAAACCACAGGTTGATCTATATACAATAGACGGCAAAGACATCATACTGCTGGCAGAAGGCCGCCTGGTAAATTTGGGTTGCGCCACCGGTCATCCCAGCTTTGTAATGAGCAACTCATTTACCAATCAAACCCTGGCGCAAATTGAACTTTGGACCAATTACAAAAATTATGAGAACAAAGTATATGTGCTGCCCAAGCACTTAGATGAAAAGGTTGCACGCCTGCACCTGAAAAAGATCGGGGTAGAATTGGAAGAACTTACAACAACCCAGGCTGAATATCTGGGCATCCCTAAAGAAGGGCCTTTCAAATCAGACCTGTACAGGTATTAGAAGAAGGGGTAAGGGATAAGGGAGAAAGTATAGGGTATAGGGCCCAAGGTATCAGGTGTGAGGCGTGAGTACTTGCACCTGATAGCTCAAACCCAACGAAATACAAAGCAATGGAACTGGCCGTCAGCAGTTAGCGCTCAGCCTTCCGTATTATGCTCGCATGCTTTCTGCTGCTATTTCTTCCATATAAATGGCGCCATGACTCTGATGGTATATGCATTTCCCATTTTGAATAAGCAGTACCTGCGGCGATTCATGCTTCACTCCAAAAATTTGCGCAATTTTATCGGATAGGGAACGATATGCTATCAGGTCAAGGAAATAAAAATCCATGCCGGCCGGAACAGTCGCCCTTTCCAGCCTGTTTCTAATAAGTGAGCTGGTTCCGCAACGGGTAGAATGTTTATAAATGAGCTGCGGCCTCGTATGCGAATTAACGTTCAATTGCTCCAACTGATCTTCATTAATGAGCTTATTCCAGTCCATAGTTACTGATTTTAGGTTTATTGCTTTTATTTCATGCTGTGCGAATGAATCATTCAGGCAGACATTGTGAAAAATATTTCACAAAGATAAGCTCCAGGCGCCGTTGCTGTAACCATATGCAACAAACTGTAAACTTTTGCACCATGCTCATCTATTGTTTTTTGCGCCGGCTTCCTGCCCTTATATAAAATACCGTACCAAATTCAGTCATCGGCTCAATCAAGTACCCACAGCCATCAGGCATCATTGTATTTCAATATTATGGGGCAATTGTTCTTACGGAAGATATATAAAAAAATTCCGGAGATCAAACCTGCGCTGCAAATTTAATCTCCGGACTGGAAAAAGTATCTGCTATATATTAGTAGCCCGGATTCTGCACTAAATAATCGGGCAGGTTGGAGGCGCCATCTATTGCATTTTGAGGAATAGGAAAAATACGTTTCTGAGGATCGGCGTTGGTTTTTTCTGTCCATGTTCCTTCGTATTTTCCAAAACGGATCATGTCGGTACGGCGAACGTTTTCCCAGTACAGTTCAAATCCTCTCTCACGGTACAACAAATCCAGGTTCATCTCTGTTAAAGCCGGTGGAACTACTCTTGCTGTTCTGGCAGCACGGATCGTATTTACATCTGCCAGTGCTTCTGTTTCGCCCCCACCCTTTCTTAACCTCGCTTCTGCCCGCATCAGGTAAATATCTGCAAGCCGTAAAATTATAATATCATGTTCTCCAAAATTCCTGCCGCTTACGGAGCCGCGACTGAATTCATACTTTTCAACACGGTAACCATTGTTGTAATTGCTCCCGGATACTGTAAAATCTATGTTTTCGGTAAAAAACACCGGTAAATCGGGCCTGTTGCGGGTATTGTTGTACAACTTACCCACTTTCTTGTCTCCATTGGGGCATGTTTCAAACGCGCCCCCTGTTCTTATCAGCCCATATTGCTGTCCTCTTAATATGCCACGGTCAATGTGAAAATCATCTCCCGGGATACAGGTTATAGTGGTATCAAGATTCCTCTTAAAGAACCTGCCATCCATTTCCGCCGGATCATTGGGCGCATAGGCCTGTTCCCAGGTTTGGTAAAAGTCGGAAGTAATACCAGGACCATCAGTGCCATTGGCGCCCGGGTAAGCCGCCAGTGGAAACTGATCACCCGAAAGAGAGAAATAAGCCATCCGGTTGTGTCCATTCAGGTCTGCCCTCTGGTCAACCGCAAAAATCAACTCTTTATTGGTGTGATTGGCGTCGTCAAATATTTCAAAATATTCAGGCGACAGTACAAATTTTCCAGAATTGATGATTTGGTCGCAGTATTGAATCACCTTGTCCATATCATCGGCGGTAAAGCTGAAAGAAGAGCCATAAATATCGCGATACACGGCAGACTGCAGATGCAGCCTTGCGAGTAATCCCCAAACCGCGGCTTTAGTAATCCTGCCCGGACCAGTATCATCACGAACAATGGGTTCAATTGCCAGCAATTCCGATTTAATGTATTCTATCGCATCGTTCCCTCTCAAAATTACAGAGTTGGTCTTGGGGTCGTCTTTTTGAAAGGCGATTCCGAATAAATCGAGGCAAAGCAGGTTGTAATAAGCACGCATTCCCCTGGCTTCGGCCAGGAACAACAGCGCATTAGGATCGGTGCTGGAAGGCAACGCGTTGATCGCCAGTATGGAACGTGAAATGCCTTGTGTTAAGTTATTCCAAACATTTCTCACGTTGGGATCGGCACTGGTAGTTTCATGCCTGTGCAATGAAATATAAATACCATTATCGCCCCAATCCGTACCTCCCCTGTAAGGCAATATGGCCTGATCTGTAGAAATTTGCTGTAAAGCAAAATACCGGGTGTGCTGAAACAGTCCGGGCAAAATCGCATATACAGGAGCGATCAACCCTTCGGCTACTTCCTTTTCGGTAGAACCGGTACTGGAAGTTTCATCCAGCACCCTTTCATGCAGCTTAGAGCATCCACCTGCAACAGTTGCTGCAATACATAATGATAGTACATAAAGTATCTTCTTAATCATAACAATCCGATTTTAGAATGATAGATTTAATCCAAAAATTATTGATCGTGCTTTCGGGTAATTCAGGTAGTCAATACCATAAGAAAGTGCTCCGTCAATAGACCTGTCAGCATTGATTTCAGGATCATAACCATCATACTTAGTAATTACAAAAAGGTTTTGTCCGGTTACTGAAATACGTAAATTGGAAATCCAGTTTTTCAGACCCAGTTTCGACGTGTTAAAATTATAGGCCAATACTGCATTGTTCAGTCTCAAATAACCGCCGTCTTTCAGGTACCTTGTACTGATGCTTGCGGCATTATTGATAGACTCGTTGGGATACTGTATCGCCTCCGTTGTTGTGTTTAAGTTTTTTGCAATTTTAGCTCTGTAAAAATTACCGGTGGCCGTATTATCATAAATTTTGTTGCCGCTTACACCATTAAAGTTTACACTAAAATCAAAGCCTTTGTAATTAAGGTTACCCCAAAATCCATATACCGATTTTGGCACTGCTGATCCGGCAGAGATACGATCCTTAGGTGTAATAATTCCATCTTTGTCTGTATCGGCGTACTGACTTGTTCCATCACTGCCGATCCCGGTAAATTCAAGCATATAAAAAGTACCAATAGGTTGCCCATTGACATAGCCATTGATCGTAGCGCTGGTTAACCCTGAACCACTGGCAGAGCCTGAGAATATTACCTGGTAAGGAGATCCGCTAACCCTGTTTTTAATAAATGCCGCGTTACCCCCAATACCAAAGCCTAGATTAGCGGATATTTTTCTTCTATAGGCCAGGTCCAGTTCAATACCACTGTTTTTTATAGACATGCCGGGAATATTGGCATAATACGTGGCACTTGGCTGAACAGGGTCTTGCGGGGGAATGGAAAGTAAGATGTTATCTGAAATTTTTTCAAATACGTCTATCGCACCTGTAAGCGCTCCGTTCAACAACCCGAAATCAAGCCCTACGTTTGTGGTTTTGGAAGATTCCCACCGCAGATCAGGATTTGCCAGGCGGGAATAAAATGTACCCGGAGGATAGCTGCCCGTAGGATATAGGGGATAGCTTACTGAAGCGTTCACTTCCGTTCTGAAAAGTGGCTGGGTAAGTTTAGGTCCAATTTCCTGGTTACCGGTTATACCCCAGCCTCCTCTTAATTTAAGTATATTAAACGCGGAGTTTTGCATAAACGATTCTTCAGCAATATTCCATCCTAAAGAAAAGGAAGGGAAATAACCATATTTGTTGTTTTCCCCGAATTTGGTTGACCCATCCATTCTGAAGTTTACCGTTACGAGGTATTTGTTCATGAACCCATAATTAATACGGGCGAAATAAGACTGAATTTCGTTGATATTGGCATTGCCGTAAGGGCTGTTATTGGCCAAGGTTAGTTCCTGCCCGATACCCGGATTGTATATGGGATCCAGATCGTTAAGCGGCAACTTGTTGATACTTGATCCCCTGAACTGATACAGGATATTCTGATAAGAATGACCCGCCAGCGCAGCAATATTGTGATACCCGATATTGGTAGTATAGTTCAGATAATTTTCGATGATCCTGTTACGCACCAGTGTTGACTGTGTTTCGAACCTTCCGTCGCGCTGCGGTACCGCACTGGCGTAATTAACATAATCGCGGGTACCGGTTGCGTTATCAATACCAAAATTCAGTTTATAGGTAAGTCCTTTTATAATTCTTAATGTAGGCGTAATATTCCCCAGCACACGATTAATGCTGGCGATATCTTTATACAGTTCCAGTTCAAGCAGCGGATTGCTGACATTTTCAAATTTTGCCGGGTTACCGTCTGCATCGCGTGCCGGCAATGTTGGATTATTGGAAATAGCACTGCCGATCATACCATCAATGGGCGGTCTGCGGTTTCCGGTATTACTGGCGGTAAGGTTAATATCAATGGTAAGGCGATCATCCCATAATTTTTGAGTAGCATTAAAACGACCGGTATACCTTTTCAAATTGCTGCCTTTCAGAATACCATCCTGGTTTAACGCATTTAAAGAAGCGTAATATACCAGCTTACTGGTGCCTCCGCTTAAAGTAAGGTTATTGTCATAAGTGTTGGCAGTCCTGAAAATTTCATCCTGCCAGTCAGTAGAGGACCCAAAGTCTTCGAGGTCGCCGCCAACAGCTACTACTTGTTTTTTAAACTCATCCGTTGAAAATATCGGCAGTTTGTGTGCCGGGCTGGCAATGCCTATAGAAGAGGTATAATTGAGTGCAGAAGTGCCCGCCTTACCCCGCTTTGTGGTAATAAGTACTACGCCGTTTGCGCCACGGGAACCATAAATAGCAGTAGCGGACGCATCTTTCAATATGTCCATTGATTCAATATCCTGCGGGTTTAAAAAGTTGAGGGGGTCCCCACTACCGGTTCCGGCATTGTCGAGTGGCACACCATCTACTACAAAAAGAGGGGAGCTGCCGCTTCTAACGGTGCCGGACCCACGAATAACGATATTCACGCCTGCCCCGGGCTCGCCGCTGGTAGAAGTAATATTTACACCGGCAACCTTGCCCTGTAATAACTGTTGCGGGTTGTTTACGATCCCTTTATTAAAAGCCTCAGCTTTTACAGATTTTACTGCCCCGGTTACGTCACTTTTGCGCTGGGTGCCATAACCAACCACTACCACATCTTCAAGGCTTTGGGCAGCTACTTTTAACACAATAGTCAGTTGCAGACCGGCGTCACCTACAGTACCGGTAAGCGTTTCAGTACCATAACCTACATAGCTTACGGTAAAAATATAGTTGCCATTTGCAAGACCCGAAAAAGCAAATACCCCTTCCTCATTGGAGGTAACTGTTGTTTTTGATTGATTGGAGGAGTTTTCTGCTGTAACAGAGGCTCCGGCAACGGCATCGCCGGTTTCGGTTTTAACAGTGCCTGAAACAGGCTTGTTTGCCTCCTGGGCAGAAAGACACAGAGTAAATGGTAATAACAATACCATTATCCATAGCAGTCTTTGTCTCATGAGCTTAGATAATTTTGGTTATGATTTACGATACAGAGTAAACATAATACTGTTTTTTAACTTAAACACGTATCAATGTTGTGCAAACGTTTGAAATTTTTCCGGTGTATCGTTTACAATCAGACAAATTGCAGCGGCAAAACGATGCACGTGAGTGGAGAAGTGGTAAGTAGTAAGCGGGTGCAAGTTACAGGGTACAGGTTGCAAGTTGCAGGGTACAGGTTGCAGGGTGCAAGTTACAGGGGACAGGTTGCAGGGTGCAGGGTACAGGTTGCAGGGTGCAAGTTACAGGGGACAGGTCTGTGCTGGCCTGAAGCTATCCTCCAAGCGCATCCATCGCTTTTTTTACACTGCCATGCCGGAGCAAAATAGCCCTGGCGTCTTCATAATCAGTAAGCTCTGCTTTTTGCATTAATATTTTTACCGCCCTGTCGGTGATCTTATCATTGATGAGCAGCACGTTTACCATGCTGTTGTCTTCCACCCTCCCTAATCGTATCATCGTTGCAGTACTGATCATATCAAAGATCATTTTTTGCGCCGTGCCGCATTTCATACGAGTGCTTCCGGTAACAAATTCAGGACCGGTGATTACCTCTACAGGTAGCATTGCCACCGCTGCAATAGGTGTTTCGGGATTGCTTACTATACAACCTGTTGCAATATTATGAGATGCGCATTGCCGTAAAGCAGACAGCACAAATGGCGTTGTTCCGCTTGCCGAAATACCCACAACAATATCTTTATCAGAAATATTATACGTTTTTAGCGCCGCCCATCCCGCTTCGGTATCGTCTTCCTTTTCTTCCGGCGCCTCAATGAGATGTTCCACCCCTCCCGCCAATACTACATTTACCACACCTTTGGGTATGCCATAAGTTGTAGGCAATTCAATGGCATCGAGCACAGAAAGGCGGCCGCCACTGCCGGCGCCAAGATAAAACATTCTTCCGCCGGCTGCCAATTTATCAACAATGACTGTAATCAGCCTGTTGATTTGCGGCAAGGCTTTTTCTATCGCCAGCGCCACCTTTTTATCCTCATTGTTAATGTGAGCGGTAAGCTCGTCCACGGTCATTTTTTCCAGGCGCCTGTACAAAGAGGGTTGTTCTGTAATTCGTATCATAGTAATGTTAAGTCTATTCAATTGTGTATGTATGCTATCGCGAGAGGTGAGAAAACAGAGGTGAAAGAATGTTTCACTTCTCAGGTCTCACGCTTTACAACAGTAGTATAATAAGCCGGCGTCAAATTTAATTTTTTCTTCCATTTCCAGAGAAACCAAATGGTGGCAGATACCCATTTGCCATATTGCAATTTATCAAAATAACTCGGGTTGCTGGTTATCCTCCGGTTTTCTTTTTTCCCATTCCATTTCTACACTTTTAGAATAATCTGCGAGCCTGGCGCCAACGGCTTTCCAGCCCATAACCTCTACCACCTTATTTACCCTGATCTTTGCCTTCCTGATCTGTGCCCCCCTGCCACTTTGCATTACGAGCACCGGCGCTTCATCGGTAGTAACCGTTTGCAACTGGTTTCCTTCTCCTTCTTTTATAAAGAGAAACTTATTGCGCAATGTGGTGGTCTCAATTTTAAATCTTTTTATATTGTATTGCAACTTCTCCTTATCAAGATATACCGCAGTAATTACCTTTTCCGGATCAAACTTTTCAATCAGCAATACTTTTTCCCCGTCAATGCGCTGGCTGAGCTCCGTATCGGAAATTTCATAGTTTCCGTTATTGTAAATGATCAATAAACGATCCTCGCTGTCGAACATGCCCAGGTATTCTCCTTTCTCTTCTGCGTTAAGCCTCCCAAACGTATCATCAAACCAAAGCTTTCTTCCGCTCAGCGTAGAGCGCCCGGCTTCCTTGAACTTCACCGATTTAACCGGATACTTTGTTACCTGGTTGCCCATGCTTCCCCGGCCTTTGATCTCTAATTCTTCAAAATAAAATTCAAGCTCTTTATTACGGGCGCTTGAAGAAGGACTGAGCACAATCTTAACAGCTTCGGCCTCGCCATTGGGATTAACCGAAAAATAATGCACTTTACTTTTGTCGGATCCTTTAGTGAGATCATATTCTTTATCGCGGGTAACGCTTGTAACATTAAACCGCTTGGCATAGCTAACGCCCGTTTTTCCATCCACATAGATCATATTATAGGTAGTGCGTTCATCATTTTTCTTAAAAACGGCAACATGAAGAATATCTTTTCCGATAAACACTTTATCCGCAGCTTTCACCACTTTCATTTTCCCGGCTTTTGTAAAGGCTATAATATCATCTAAGTCCGAACAGTCTTCCACAAATTCATCCTTCTTTAAACCGGTGCCTACAAAACCTTCCGAACGGTTTACATACAATTTGGCATTGGCAATAGCCACCTGCTTGGCCTGTATGGATTCAAACAGCCTGATCTCTGTTTTGCGTTCCCTGCCCTTACCATATTTTTTTAACAGGTTATCATAGTACGCCACGGCAAAGTCTACAAGGTTCTCCAGGTCGTATTTTACCTGCCTGATCTCTTTATCAATATTCTTAATCTGTGTATTCAGTTCATCTATATCCAGCTTATAGATTCTGCGTACCGGCTTCTCCGTTAGTTTAACAATGTCTTCTCTGGATATTTCCTTTTTCAATTGCTTTTTAAAAGGAACAAATGCCTTATCAATAGCCATTAATACCTTTTCCCAGGTTTCATGCTTTTTTTCCAGCTCTTTATATATTTGTTCTTCAAAGAAAATTTTTTCAAGGGAGGTATAATGCCATTTATCCTGTAATTCCGCCAGCTTGATTTCCAGTTCTTTTTTAAGGAGATCCTTTGTTGATTCGGCCGATGAACG
This sequence comes from uncultured Sphingobacteriales bacterium, assembly GCA_937991535.1. Classification (GTDB taxonomy): domain Bacteria; phylum Bacteroidota; class Bacteroidia; order Chitinophagales; family Chitinophagaceae; genus Agriterribacter. The sequence continues at coordinate 90,183 of CALKHN010000051.1, read as the reverse complement.
CAGCAGGTCGTGCACCGTTATGAAACGTGGCTTTTGATCTGCGATCACACAGGCATTGGGAGAAATGCTCACTTCGCAATCGGTAAATGCATACAGGGCATCAATGGTAATATCGGTTGAGATACCGGGGGCCAGGTCAACATGCACTTCCACGTTGGCGGCTGTATTATCGGTAACTTTTTTTATTTTAATTTTTCCCTGGTCATTTGCCTTAACAATAGAGTCCATCAGTTGCGCGGTAGTTACGCCGTAGGGCACATCGCGTATCACCAGCGTTTTCTTATCCAATTCCTCAATATGTGCACGCACTTTTATCTTCCCTCCCCTTTTACCCTCATTATAATGCGTTACATCAACCATTCCGCCCGTTTGAAAATCGGGGAACAGTTCAAACTTTTTACCACGCAAATGTTTAATGGCCGCTTCAATGATCTCGCAAAAATTATGGGGTAATATTTTGGTAGATAACCCAACCGCTATGCCTTCCGCTCCCTGTGCCAGCAGTAAAGGAAACTTCATGGGGAGCGTAACCGGTTCATTCTTTCTTCCATCGTAGCTCAGTTGCCATTCCGTGGTTTTGGCATTAAAAGCTACTTCCAGCGCGAATTTGCTTAACCTGGCTTCAATATAGCGGGGCGCGGCGGCATCGTCGCCTGTGCGTACATCGCCCCAGTTGCCCTGTGTTTCAATGAGCAGGTCTTTTTGGCCCATATTTACCAGTGCATCACCTATAGAAGCATCGCCATGCGGGTGATACTGCATGGACTGCCCGATAATATTGGCTACCTTGTTAAACCGGCCGTCATCCATTTCCTTCATGGCATGAAGAATGCGTCGTTGCACCGGCTTTAACCCGTCTTCCATTGCCGGAACAGCCCTTTCCAGGATAACATAAGAAGCATAGTCAAGGAACCATGATTTATACTGACCATGAATGCCGGATTCATTTCCTAAAAAATTGTCTTTACTCATATAAATAATTCCACAAAATTAATTTCATATTATCCATTTACCTATTCTGTTACACCGGCTTTGCTTTTGACCTCGAAATCCTTCATATTTTTAAGCTCACCCTGTATATCGTATTCCCCTCCTGTTATTATTAATTTTAATCTCCATAACATGTAGGCGTCGCCGGTAGTATGTTTGTTCTTCGATAAAAACTGGGCAATGATCTTACCTGCTTTCTGCCAGTCCTTTGTAATATAGCGTTTCAGATCAGTGTCGTAAAAGTCATAATCATACTGAACCAGTTTTTTACCGCCTTCCAGTATCCTTACGCCTTTATTCTCTTCGCTCAATCTCGTCCATTCGTCCGGGTCTACCTCAAATTCGCTCAATGTAATGGGCCTGGCTAATTTCTTTGCTTTTAAAAATTCTTTCGGAGGAATGGTATGCAGCCAGGAAGGATAAAAAATATTTCCTTTATCGCTGATAAAAGGAAGGTTGTTTAAATAAAGAATAAATACTCTTCCCTGAAATTCTTTAACATAATGAAGCAGCCAGTAATAACCACTCACATCATGCTTGTTCTGTGCCGCCCAAATCCATAGTATTTCTTCCGGATTGCGGCGCAGTTCACCCACTACTTCGGCTATGGTTTTATAATCATCTACAGATCCGTCGCCTGCTTTTCCATTATAATCTCCACCTGCCAGCACCTCTGCCCACCAGGCTTTGCGTGCATCTATCCCTTCCCCCACATATAAACCAGCCAGCGGCCCAACAGCGTAATCATCTTTTATCTGTACCACTTTACCCTGAAGGGTTTCGTCTAACGCTATGGCTTTGTTTAAAACCACGGTATCTGCTTCGTTAAAAACAATGTGTATCATGTAACTGTTTTGGAATTAAACCTATTGTTGTATTATAATTTAAAATTGTATCCCATCATGAGAAGTAGTGAAAAGGAAGAACTTGCACGGAAACCCGGCACTTCTTACGCGGTTTTCACATCCTCAGCGATATCAATTTCTACCCGTAAATTGTCAATGATAAACTCCTGCCTTTCCTGGGTGTTTTTGCCCATATAATATTCCAGCAATTGCTGCAAATGCGTTTCGGGCATTACCATTACCGGTTGCTTGCGCATATCGGAACTAATGAATCTTACAAATTCATCCGGTGAAATTTCACCGAGTCCTTTAAACCTGGTGATCTCTGGTTTGGCGCCTAACTTTTTAATAGCAGCCTGCTTTTCGGTTTCATCGTAACAATAAATCGTTTCCTGTTTATTACGCACCCTGAACAAAGGCGTTTCAAGAATATATACATGTCCGTTCTTTACCAGGTCCGGAAAAAATTGCAAAAAGAATGTGAGCAGCAGTAACCGGATGTGCATCCCATCTACATCGGCATCTGTTGCAACTACTATATTATTATATCTCAATCCTTCAATGCCTTCTTCAATATTTAATGCGTGCTGCAGCAGGTTGAATTCCTCATTTTCGTAAACCACTTTTTTAGTAAGTCCATAACAGTTTAATGGTTTACCCCTAAGACTAAATACAGCCTGTGTTTCCACATCGCGGGCTTTGGTAATGGAACCACTCGCCGAATCGCCTTCAGTAATAAAAATGGTACTCTCTAACTGGCGCTCATGAAAGCTGTCTCTGCTCTTATTGTTAGGCGGATCATCATTTAAATGGATACGGCAATCGCGCAGTTTCCGATTGTGCAGGTTGGCTTTTTTTGCTCTTTCGTTGGCTAATTTTTTTATGCCGGCAAGTTCTTTACGCTCTCTTTCACTTTGCTCAATCCGCTTTTTTAATGCTTCGGCAACAGCCTGATTTTTATGCAAAAAGTTATCCAGTTCCCTGGAGAGAAATTCATATACGAAATTCTTCATGCTCATGCCGCCTTCCTCCATGTATTGAGAACCCAGTTTGGTTTTGGTTTGACTCTCAAATACCGGTTCAACCACTCTCACCGCCACTGCTGCCACGATGCTTTGCCGTATATCGGTAAAATCGTAATCCCTTTTATAAAAATCTCTTACCACTTTTACAAAAGCTTCGCGAAAAGCCTGTTGATGCGTTCCGCCCTGCGTGGTATACTGCCCATTTACAAAACTGAATATCTCTTCCCCATAATCATTGTTGTGCGTGATTGCCAGTTCAATATCCTCTCCCTTGAGGTGGATGATGGGATAGCGGATCTCATCCTCGTTGGTTTTGCGTTGCAACAGATCAAGCAATCCATTTTTGCTCACATATTTTTTCCCATTAAATGTTATTACCAACCCAGCATTGAGATAGCAGTAATTCCATAACAGGTTGTCAATATATTCCGGCTGAAAATGAAAATTGCGGAATACCGTATCATCAGGAATAAAGGTTACCAGTGTTCCATTCGTTTCATCCGTTTTCGTTTCTTTATATTCCTTTATCAATACGCCTCTTTCGAATTCTGCGGTTTTCTGTTTGCTTTCTCGCACAGCCATAACCTTAAAATAGCTGCTGAGGGCATTTACCGCCTTGGTACCTACACCGTTCAACCCTACGGATTTCTGAAAAGCTTTACTATCGTATTTGGCGCCGGTGTTTATTTTGCTTACTACATCTACCACTTTGCCCAAAGGTATACCCCTGCCAAAATCGCGAACCGTTACTGTTTTACCTTCCACTACAATATCCACCTGCCTTCCATATCCCATCATATGCTCGTCAATACAATTATCAAGCACCTCTTTAAGCAATACATATATGCCATCATCAGGACTGCTCCCATCCCCTAATTTTCCGATATACATTCCGGGCCGCAAACGAATATGCTCGCGCCAGTCCAATGATTTGATTGAATCTTCCGTATAGTCAAACAAGTTTTGTTTCGCTTCAGCCATATATTATTCTATTGTTCAAAGTAGTTTATAACAGACAAGGTATACTAATTATTTTAGTATTTGCAGAACGCCGCAAATATAATAAAACGAAATCAGAGCCCGGCGGCAGAATATGCACTCCTGTGTATAAGTGCAACCAGATGCCAGCAGCCAGTCTATCAGGACAAGACCTACAGCTCTGATACCTCATGCCTGGCACCTGCTCTCCTGTTAACGTATTTTAACAATAGCGGTTTTATTTTTTGGCATAGTAGTTGTCTTAAGTAGCGTATCCCTCCTGATTTACTTTTCCCTGGAATAACAGATAAAGTAGTAACCAATTACAAAATCAATAAATTCCAGAATTATGAAAAAAGCAAGGCTCACACTGGCAGCATTAAGTATAGTTGCCGCGGGATTATTCGCATTTAATGTGATTACAAACGGTTCAGTAAAAGGTACAGTTAGTCCGGCGGACGCTGCTGTTAGAGCATGGGCCATTTCAGGCACCGACACGCTCAAAGCTGATATAGCTAACGGCGCATTCGAAATAACTGATGCTAAACCAGGAACCTACCAGGTGATCATTGAAGCCAATGCTCCTTACAAAAATGCATCTAAAGATGGTGTAGAAGTAAAAGAAGGCGAAGCAACAGACCTGGGCGAAATTAAATTGGAACAATAGCAGAACACTAATTTCATTGTAATGCGTTAGCAGGCTATGCTCAACACACTACAAAAGCGATATGTTAATTCATATCGCTTTTGTTTTTTTAATATCCTTCTATCGCGTTTGCACCGGTGCGTAGTGCAGGCTGCACCAAATGCCTCGGGTGATATTTCAATATAAAAATCTTTGGTTTATTTCTATTTTAACAGGATAGCTTAAAAAATGTAATCTATAGATTATATTTGACCAGTATTTTAAATAACCGTTGACTACCGTTTAAAAAAGATCGAATGAAAAATGTAATTGCCATTATCGCTACCTGCATTATTGCAGCAACAATTATTTCAGCCACCAATAAAGAACAGAAAATGCTCAGACACGTTGTTGTATTTAAATTTAAAGACGATGCCAGTCCGGAAGATGTAAAAAAAGTAGAAAATGCATTTAGGGCCTTGCCGTCAAAAATCAAAGAAATTAAAGGATTTGAGTGGGGAACCAACAACAGCCCTGAAAACCTGGCGCAGGGATTCACCCATTGTTTTTTTCTTAGCTTCAAAAGTGAAGCAGACAGGGCAGCATATCTTCCTCATCCCGCTCACAAAGCATTTGGTGATATTCTAAAGCCTCACTTAGATAAGGTTATGGTGATAGATTACTGGACAAAGGATTAAACAGCGATTAATAAATATGCTGCTTATATGAAGATAGAGTATAATAAAAATGAAGACGTTCTGAAACTGGCAGTAAGCCAGGTAAAGCAGGAACGTGAGATAATTTATGCAGGAGGCGGAAAAAAAGCAAAAGAAAAACAAAAAGAAAAAAACAAATTGCTGGCAAGGGAGCGCATCGAATATTTGGTTGATGCGGACAAACCGTTCATAGAAATTGGTGTGTTTGCGGGCTACCAGATGTATGAAGAACACGGTGGCTGCCCGGCTGGCGGAACTGTGGCGGGTATTGGTTATGTCAGTGGAAAACAATGTGTAATTATAGCAAATGATCAAACCGTAAAAGCCGGCGCATGGTTTCCGGTTACAGGCAAAAAAAATCTGCGCATGCAGGAAATCGCTATGGAAAATAATCTGCCGGTGATTTACCTGGTGGATAGTGCCGGTGTGTTTTTGCCCATGCAGGATGAAATTTTCCCGGATAAGGAACATTTTGGCCGGATTTTCCGCAATAACGCGCGGATGAGCGCCATGGGCATTACCCAAATTGCCGCGGTAATGGGCGCTTGCGTGGCAGGTGGAGCCTACCTTCCTATTATGAGCGATGAAACACTGATGGTGAAAAACAATGGTTCCATTTTCCTTGCCGGACCTTATCTGGTAAAAGCAGCCATTGGTGAAGAGGTAGACGCCGAGCGTTTGGGTGGCGCCGTTACCCACACGGAAATAAGCGGTATTGCCGATTACAAATTTGATACCGAGCAACAATGCCTCGATGAAATAAAAAAGATCTGCGGAAAGCTCGGAACAAAAGAAAATGCCGGATTTAACAGGATAAAACCTAAGCCCCCGAAGAAAGACCCGGCGGAAATATATGGCGTTTTACCTTCTGATGCGACAAAGCCGTATGATATGCTGGATATCATAGAAAGGATTACAGACGACTCAGTTTTTGACCAATATAAACGCGACTACGGGCAGACTATATTGTGCGGATACGCCCGTATTGAAGGCTGGGCTGTGGGCATTGTAGCCAACCAGCGAAAAATAATAAAAAACAAAAGAGGTGAAATGCAGATGGGGGGAGTGATCTATAATGATAGTGCGGATAAGGCGGCCCGTTTTATAATGAACTGTAACCAGAAGAGCATTCCCCTTATTTTTTTACAGGACGTAACAGGTTTTATGGTAGGTACCCGCAGTGAACATTCCGGTATTATCAAAGACGGCGCTAAAATGGTAAATGCAGTAGCCAATTCTGTTGTACCTAAAATTACCATTATCATTGGCAACTCATACGGTGCAGGCAATTACGCTATGTGCGGGAAAGCCTATGACCCACGGTTTATTTATGCATGGCCATCGGCAAAAATAGCCGTAATGGGAGGTGAACAGGCCGCACAAACCTTATTGCAAATACAAGTGAGTTCGTTAAAAGCAAAAGGCAAAGTGATTGAGCCTGCAGAAGAAAAGAAATTATTGGATGAAATTAAAGGACGCTACGAAAAACAAACAACGCCTTATTATGCCGCTGCAAGGTTATGGGTAGACGATATTATTGACCCGGCAGATACCAGGAAACTGATTGCAGAAGGGATAGCAGCCGCCAATCATAAAAAAAACACGGAGGATTTTAAACTCGGCGTTTTTCAGGTGTAGGCGCCGGCTTTGAGCTATCGGCTTTCAGTCAGCTACCGGCATCAGTTAACTATCAGTAAACAACCAATCACTTATTATCCACCCAATCAACATGACAATTCCAATATACCAGGCAGATGCTTTTACCGAAAAGGTTTTTGGCGGCAATCCTGCTGCTGTATGCCCGTTGCAGGAATGGCTGCCAAACGCACTTATGCAAAAGATAGCATTGGAAAACAATCTTGCTGAAACCGCATTTATTGTGCGCGAAAGCAATGGTTACCATATCCGATGGTTTACTCCAACTGTTGAAGTTGACTTGTGCGGACACGCCACCCTCGCTGCTGCGCACGTTTTTTTTAACCACCTGCAGTACCAGGAAAAAGAGATCAGCTTTCATTCAAAAAGCGGACTGCTAAAAGTGATGCAACAAAAAAACGGGCAGCTCACATTAGATTTCCCGCGTGATCATTTTGAACAAATCACAAACCCGCCGTTTGAAATAGGAGAAGGACTGAAAATCGCTGTGCAGGATGTGTACAAAGGAAAGTTTGATTACATGGTGGTTACAGACAGTCAGCAAACTGTTGAAAAATTACAGCCCGATTTTAAAACACTGGCCCATATTAAAAGCAGAGGGGTGCTGGTAACCGCACCCGGTAAAGAATCGGATTTTGTTTCGCGTTGTTTTTTCCCGCAAAGTGGCATTGACGAAGACCCGGTTACGGGTTCGGCACATACCTTACTTACCCCCTATTGGGCCGGAGTGCTTGGAAAAAATAAACTCACAGCCATACAGCTTTCGGCAAGAAAAGGATATTTGGATTGTGAACTATCGGGCGACAGGGTTTTAATGAGCGGTTATGTGGTTACGTATATGAAAGGAGAAATTATAGTATAAAATCCGAAGTATTTAAATTCGAAATTCGAATTTAAATACTTCGGGCTTCCGCAACAATTATGTCTCATCAAACACTAATTATTTACACCGACGGCGCGGCGCGTGGAAACCCGGGCCCCGGCGGATACGGCGCCATTTTAAAGTGGGGATCTGCAGAAAAAGAATTATCACAGGGTTACCGGCTTACCACCAATAACCGTATGGAAATGATGGCCGTGATTGCCGCGCTGGAAGCAGTAAAGAAAGAACATGTACCCATTACCGTATATTCGGACAGCCAGTATATAGTAAAAGCGGTACAGGAAGGCTGGCTGAAAAAATGGATAGCCACAGATTTTAAAGGTGGTAAAAAAAACAGGGACCTGTGGAAGCGCTTTTACCAGCTTTTTCAAAAACATAGTATACAATTTGTATGGGTAAAAGGACACGCAGATAATCCTTACAACAATCGTTGTGATGAACTGGCTACGGCGGCCGCCGATGGAAAAAATCTGCTGGTGGATGAAGCCTATGAACAGGGTGAGGATCATTGATCCATAAAAACAAAAGTGATGTATAAACTTACTGGCAAAATACAGCATTATTCGTGGGGCGGAACAGCATATATACCGGCACTGCTGGGTATAGAAAATACAGCACAACAACCTTATGCCGAATACTGGATGGGCGCCCACAGCAGCAATCCTTCTATTGTTCACCTGAATGAAAACAAGCGTATTGCATTAAACGAATTAATTAAAGAAGATGCCTCTGAATGGCTTGGAGAAACAGTTGCGCAGCAATTTGGCGAATTACCTTATCTTTTTAAAGTGTTAGACGTAAAGGATATGTTGTCTATTCAGGTGCATCCTTCCAAAGCCGGGGCCGAGAAAGGATTTGTGCGGGAAAATGAAGCCGGCATCCCACTTAACGCGCCATACCGCAATTACAAAGATGATAACCATAAACCGGAAGTAATGCTGGCATTAAGTGAGTTTTGGTTATTGCATGGTTTTAAAGAAAAGAAGTTGCTGTCGCAAACCTTACAGCAAACAGAAACATTTAAAATACTGTTGCCTGTATTTGAAAAAGAAGGTTATTATGGATTATACAAACAGGTGATGGAATTACCGCAGGCTACGGTTGATGGCATGCTGGAACCCTTACTTCGCCGGTCAGAACCATTGTACAAGGCCAACCAGTTATCAAAATCCACCCCGGCGTATTGGGCCTGTAAAACTGCAATGTTGCACGATGGCAATTACACCGGCATTGACCGCGGGATATTTTCTATTTATTTTTTCAACATCGTTCAACTGCATCCCGGACAAGCCATATTCCAGGGTGCAGGCGTACCACATGCTTATTTGGAAGGACAGAATATTGAATTAATGTCTAATTCTGATAATGTATTGCGTGGCGGTTTAACAACCAAGCATATAGATGTGCCCGAGTTGCTAAAACACATTTTATTTGAAGGCATTGCTCCGCAAATCATGAATGGGGAAAAAAAAGGTGCGGAAACCATTTACCATTGCCCTGTTCCCGATTTCGAGGTGAGCCACATTATGGCCGACAAACAAACCACATTCACGCACACTGCTTTTTCTGCAGAAATATTGTTGGTTACGGAAGGGGAAGCTGATATGGCAACTTCTTTACAAACCCTTCATTTAAAAAAAGGAGAATCTGTATTGGTGGGCGCTTCTGAAACTTATAGCATAAGTACTGATACAAGGGCAATGTTGTATAAAGCAGCAGTGCCGGGAACAGCGTAAAATACAAAGCCCGAAGTTTAAAAATCCGAAATCCGATTACTCATCAGGCAAAAAGCGGGATGAAAGTTTGAGACAAAATCCCATCTCAAATTCCAAATCATAAATCTCAGATTCTCCTAATCCGGCAACGCTTCAATAGCATAACCAAAATCGCCAATTGCTTCTATGATCCGGCTATTGTCTATAGCGCCATTTCGGCTTTCTACGCGCAAAATCTTATCGCAATCCTGCAGATCGAAATTAATCTTATACGCGGGGAAATAATCAACCAATGCGGCGAGTAGTTTGATCGCCTGTGTTTCCTGTTCAACATTTGTTTTGAATACTTCTACCAACTGTTCCATTGTTTTGATCATTTTTTTAAATCAGGCAAAAACATTCCTAGGGGGCTTGCAATCATTGTAATATTAGTTGTACTGCGCAAACTTAAAAAGGGCTGGTGACAACCCTATGGCAGTATAAACAGAGTTTGCTAAATTTTCAATCCATTACCGCATCAATTACTGTTCCATTTCACAGGTATGGCTATCATGATATAAATTTTTGCTTTTTATTTTTATGCTGAAAAAGGGAACCTCATCCTTCTGATCGTCTGCAATACGGGAATGTTGCATGTAATCGGGGGGAATATTTTTATCATTTTTGTTCAATGCATTATTCTTATAAACCCCGGCCCCATAGTGGATACATTTTGTTAACTTTAAATTCAAATATTTGGACTCACACCACTGTCAATACAACATTCTTAAGCAACCCAGGTAATCGTTGTTAAATTTGTATTATGAAAAAAAATTATATGATCGTGGCGCTTTGTTTGCTTGGTGCGATAGCCCTGTTTGCTTTTATACAACTTTCCGGGAAAAAACCTGAAGATATTATTAAGCGGGATGCCATCAGTTATAATTTCCAGGTACGTCCTGTTCTGTCCGACAAATGTTATGCCTGCCATGGACCAGATGCCAATAAGCGCGAAGCCGGTCTGCGGCTGGATATTGAAGAAGAGGCGTACAAAGCCTTAAAAGACAATCCCAAAGCACATGCCATTGTACCCGGAAAGCCCGGTTTATCTGAGCTTTATATCCGTGTATCCACTACCGATACTTCCATTATGATGCCGCCTGCTTCAAGCAATTTGCCTACCCTTACCGGCGAGGAAGTTATCATCATAAAAAAATGGATTGAAGAAGGCGCCAAATATGAGCCCCACTGGGCTTTTGTGACTCCCCAAAAATCACCGCTTCCCGGAATAAAAGATAAAACCTGGCCAAAAAATGAAATTGACCATTTCGTTTTGAGCAAGATGGAAGAACACGGACTTACCCCCAACGAAGAAGCAGACAAAGAAAGATTGCTGAGACGCATTGCATTGGATATTACCGGACTTCCCCCAACACCAGGTATGATAGACAGCTTTGCAAAAAGCACCGATCCCAACGCTTATGAAAAAATGATTGATGTTCTATTGCAGCGGCCTTCATATGGAGAAAGAATGGCCATCCCGTGGTTAGATGCAGCAAGGTTTGCCGATTCGGGTGGTTACACAGATGATTTTTACAGGTCGCAATGGCCCTGGCGCGACTGGGTGATCCACGCTTTTAATGAAAACCTATCATATGATAAGTTCATTACCTGGCAACTGGCAGGTGATTTAATGCCCGATGCTACAAAAGAGCAGATACTGGCAACAGGCTTTAACCGCAACCATAAAATCACCGATGAAGGCGGTGTTATTGATGAAGAATACCGCGTGGAATACGTGGTAGACAGAACCAATACCCTGGGCACTGCAATACTGGGCATGACCATTGAATGCGCCAAATGCCACGATCATAAATATGACCCTGTTTCGCAAAAAGATTTTTTCCGGCTTTCCGCCTTTTTCAACAGTATTAAAGAGGTTGGATTGGATGCTATTGCTCCTGCCAAAAACCCCAGGATGGATATTACACAGGAAGATTTGAAGGGCGTACTAAGCTTTATTACCACTTCAAAAGACACTGTCGGATTGCAGGTATCGGTAATGAAGGATATGGATACGGTTAGAAGGACCTATATTCTTTCACGTGGCGCATACGACCAGCATGGGGAAGAAGTTCAGGCCGGCACGCCCGAATCTATCATGGCTTTTTCAGCCGGTCTTCCCAAAAACCGTCTCGGCCTGTCTCAATGGCTTTTTGACGCCAAACACCCACTTACCGCACGGGTTTTTGTAAACAGGATATGGCAGGAGATTTTTGGAAGAGGTATTGTAAAATCGGCCAACGATTTTGGCATGCAGGGCGAATTACCCACCCACCCTAAATTATTAGACTGGCTGGCAGTGGATTTCCGCGAAAACGGGTGGGATATTAAAAGACTGGTTAAACAAATATATATGTCGGCAACTTACCGGCAATCGTCGGTTATATCACCCGAAAAATTAAAGGCCGACCCCCAGAACATTTATTTATCCTATGCGCCACGCATTCGCATGAATGCAGAAATGATCCGCGACCTGGTACTGGCGAGCAGCGGATTATTACAACCCATCATAGGCGGACCCAGCGTTAAACCGTATCAGCCACCGGGATTATGGGAACTGGCTACAGCAGGCAGGGGAACGTTAACGGTATACAAACAGGACCATGGTGAACAGCTATACCGGCGGGGAATGTATACTTTTATCAAGCGAACCGTTCCGCCACCTTCGATGCTGATCTTCGATGCCAGCAATCGTGATCAATGCGAGGTTAAACGAGCCAGGACCAATACACCTTTGCAGGCTTTAATTATGATGAATGATCCCACGGTACTGGAAGCATCTGTTGCCCTTGCCGATGACTTGGCCGAAAAGAAAATGAATTCGCAGGCGGCTGTTACCGATGCTTTTTTACGCATCATTAACCGGGAGCCCGCTGAGCAGGAACTCCATATTTTAATGCAATATTATAAAGAGCAGGAAAATTACTTTAAGTCCAATCCCGCCAGTATACAAACAGCCACAAAAGCGGGAGAATATAAAATGAAAAACAAACCTGATTCGCAAATAGCTGCATTCACACGGTTGGTACAGGTAATATACAATATGGCGGAGGCTATTACAAAAACATGATATAAGTTATTTTTACAATACCATTCAAAATAACCATAAGCTATTTAAAAAACATGATAATATAGTAAGATTCTTTAACTTTAGTCATACTTAGTAAAGCACTATAATAATTTTTCATCCTTAAACAATATTAATAAGGAGTACCGGTAATTAAGTAATCCTTAAACAACTTTGGAAACCCGGTTGTTAAACTTGCAATATGAAAAAGTTTTATATAGTTGCTTTAATTTGTTTGATTGGGGCAGCAATGCTATTCAGTTTCATTTACTTTTCCGGCGAAAAAGAAAACAAGGATGCTGGTGCTGAAACAGTCAGTTATAATTTCCAGGTACGTCCTATTCTGTCCGACAAATGTTATGCCTGCCATGGACCAGATGCCAATAAGCGCGAAGCCGGTCTGCGGCTGGATATTGAAGAAGAGGCGTACAAAGCCTTAAAAGACAATCCCAAAGCACATGCCATTGTACCCGGAAAGCCCGGTTTATCTGAGCTTTATATCCGTGTATCCACTACCGATACTTCCATTATGATGCCGCCTGCTTCAAGCAATTTGCCTACCCTTACCGGCGAGGAAGTTATCATCATAAAAAAATGGATTGAAGAAGGCGCCAAATATGAGCCCCACTGGGCTTTTGTGACTCCCCAAAAATCACCGCTTCCCGGAATAAAAGATAAAACCTGGCCAAAAAATGAAATTGACCATTTCGTTTTGAGCAAGATGGAAGAACACGGACTTACCCCCAATGAAGAAGCAGACAAAGAAAGATTGCTGAGACGCATTGCCCTGGATATAACCGGGCTTCCCCCAACACCTGGTATGATAGACAGCTTTGTAAAAAGCACTGATCCCAACGCTTATGAAAAAATGATTGACGCTTTATTACAGCAGCCTTCATATGGAGAAAGAATGGCCATCCCGTGGTTAGACGCGGCAAGGTATGCCGACTCGCATGGTTATCAGGATGACAATTACAGGTCGCAATGGCCCTGGCGCGACTGGGTGATCCACGCTTTTAATGAAAACCTATCATATGATAAGTTCATTACCTGGCAACTGGCAGGTGATTTAATGCCCGATGCTACAAAAGAGCAGATACTGGCAACAGGCTTTAACCGCAACCATAAAATCACCGATGAAGGCGGTGTTATTGATGAAGAATACCGCGTGGAATACGTGGTAGACAGAACCAATACCCTGGGCACTGCAATACTGGGCATGACCATTGAATGCGCCAAATGCCACGATCATAAATATGACCCTGTTTCGCAAAAAGATTTTTTCCAGCTTTCCGCCTTTTTCAACAGTACTAAAGAAGTGGGATTGGAATCCACGGTTGGCGGAAGTGATACTTATGCCAAAAATCCCAGGATGGATATTACCCAGGAAGATCTGCAGGGAGTCCTCAATTTTATTACCAGTACAGATACGGCGGGATTACAGGTATCGGTAATGAAGGATTTGGATACGGTTCGAAAAACATATGTTCTTTCAAGGGGCGTATACGATCAGCATGCGGAGGAGGTAGAACCCGGTACACCCAAATCCATTATGGCCTTCCCTTCCAACCTTCCGGAAAATCGCCTGGGCTTGTCTGAATGGCTTTTTGACGCCAAACACCCGCTTACCGCACGGGTTTTTGTAAACCGGGTATGGCAGGAAATTTTTGGAAGAGGTATTGTAAAATCGGCCAACGATTTTGGTATGCAGGGAGACCTGCCTACCAATCCTAAATTGTTAGACTGGCTGGCAGTGGATTTCCGCGAAAACGGGTGGGATATTAAAAGACTGGTTAAACAAATATACATGTCGGCTACTTACCGGCAATCATCAGTCATATCGCCCGAAAAATTAAAGGCCGATCCGCAGAATATTTATTTGTCTTATGCACCCCGTATTCGCATGAACGCCGAAATGATCCGGGATATGGCCCTGTCAAGCAGCGGCCTGTTACAACCCATCATAGGCGGACCCAGTGTTAAACCTTATCAGCCACCCGGATTATGGGAACTGGCTACATCGGGCAGAGGCGCATTGGCCACCTATAAGCAGGATCACGGCGATAAACTATACAGGAGAGGTATATATACTTTTATCAAACGAACCGTTCCGCCACCCTCCATGATGATCTTCGACGCCAGCAACCGCGATCAGTGCGAAGTAAAGAGATCAAGGACCAACACCCCCCTCCAGGCATTGATCATGATGAATGATCCCACTATCCTGGAAGCATCGGTGGCGCTGGCGGATCATTTAACACAAAACAAAGAAAAACCTGAAGCAGCCGTTACCGAGGCTTTTTTACGCATCATTAACCGGCATCCGGATAAACAGGAGCATGATATTTTACTGCAGTATCTAAATGAGCAGGAGGCTTATTTTAAAGGCAACCCCGAAGCCATAACAAAGGTTACAAAAGTAGGAGAATACAAAATGAAGAGTAATCCGGCGCCTGAAGTAGCCGCTCTTGCCCGGCTGGTACAGGTAATATACAATATGGATGAAGCAATTACAAAAACCTAAAGTGCGATGAATAAAGAATTATTACAACACGGGTTAAATATTAACCGTCGCAAATTTTTATCGCGTATGAGCATTGGGCTGGGCAGCGCCGCCCTGGGTTCGCTGCTTATTCCGGGCTTGTTCGAAGGATCTGCGGAAGAGGAGGCTGGATTTATACCCGGCATCCCCCATTTTGCTCCAAAGGCAAAAAGGGTTATTTACCTGTTTCAAAATGGCGCGCCATCGCAATTAGAAACATTCGACTACAAGCCTACGCTCAATAAAATGATGGGGCAGGATCTTCCTGAATCCATACGGCAGGGTCAGCGCTTAACGGGCATGACCTCCGGACAGAAATCATTTCCGCTGGTGGGCTCTTACTATAAATTTAACCAGCATGGACAATCCGGCGCGTGGGTAAGCGAAATATTCCCGCACATGGCTAAGATCGTAGATGATCTGTGTATCGTAAGATCTCTGCATACCGAAGCCATCAACCACGATCCCGCTTTAACTTTTTTTCAAACAGGCGCGCAGCAGGGTAACCGTCCCAGCATGGGTTCGTGGGTGAGCTATGGATTGGGTACGGAAAATAAAAATCTCCCTGCATTTTGTGTATTGTTGTCACGCGGTAAAGGAAACGGGCAGGGCGTATATTCCAAACTATGGTCGAATGGATTTTTAGATTCCATTCACCAGGGTGTTCAGTTCAGCAGTGGCGAAAATCCAATCCTGTATTTACAGGATCCCGACGGTATGGACCGGGAAGCCCGTCGTAAAATGTTAGACAAGGTTGCAGCGCTCAATGAGATACAGCTCAAAAACTTTGGCGATCCCGAAATTGCTACCAAGATACAGCAATATGAGATGGCATACAGGATGCAGACGGCAGTACCCGAGATCATGGATGTATCAAAGGAATCGGATGACATCGTAAAACTCTATGGATCGGAATGCCTGGTGCCCGGCACTTATGCTGCCAATTGCCTGCTGGCACGCAAACTGTCGGAAAACGGCGTTCGCTTTATACAATTGTATCACCAGGGCTGGGATCAGCATGGTAATCTTCCCAACGAAATGAGGGGGCAGGCCAGAGATGTTGATCAGCCATCTGCCGCATTGATTACAGACCTGAAACAAAGAGGATTGTTAGATGAAACTTTGGTGATATGGGGCGGCGAATTTGGCAGAACGAATTACTGCCAGGGTGCTATGAGTGAAGAAAATTATGGGAGAGACCATCACCCCCGTTGCTTTAGCATTTGGATGGCAGGCGGCGGTATTAAACCCGGGATGGTATATGGTGAAACGGATGAATTTGGATACAATATCGTTAAGAATCCTGTGCATATAAACGATTTTCATGCTACCATTTTAAACCAGCTGGGCTTTGATCATGAAAAACTCACTTACCGCTTCCAGGGAAGGCGGTACAGGCTAACAGACGTTTCAGGCACCGTAGTAAAAGATATCATTACATAATAATAATCCATTTCTCCAATCCATTTCTCCACAATTAATATTTATTACAACGATTCTTTATGAACAGAAGGAAGTTTTTAAAAAACGCAGGATTAGCAGCAGGTGCTGTAACCATTACCAAAGATATGTTTGCCGGAAAAAACGATCCCATATACGGGCACAATGATATGCGCTACCGTATGAACGTAAAATGGGGCGCCTTAAACCCCGAAAAATATCCTGTAAAGGATTGTCACGAAATGATACAGGATAAAAAAGGACGTATCATTTTGCTTACAAATGAAACCAAGAACAATATTCTTATTTACAATAAATCGGGCAGGCTAAAAGGAAGCTGGGGGCATGAATTCCCGGGAGCACACGGGCTTACATTACAACGTGCCGGCGGAGAAGAATATTTATTTATAACCGATACCAATAAGCACCAGGTATATAAAACCACAATAGATGGCAAGATCTTACTAACGATAAATTATCCGCAGGAAACCGGCGTATATGAAAAGAAGGAAGCATTCGTTCCTACAGAAACAACCGTGTTAGACAACGGTGATTTTTATATTGCTGATGGCTACGGCTCACAGTACATCCTGCATTATGATGAAAAAGGAAAATTGAAGCATTTCTTTGGCGGTAAGGGAGAGACTACAGCCAATCTGGATAACGCGCATGGGATTACGGTTGACAGGAGGCAGGGAACACCTTCTTTGCTTATCACAGACCGTACACGCAACTGTTTCAAAAGGTTTTCAATGGATGGAAAGCTGATCGAAATAATTGAATTGCCGGGAGCCTGCGTTTGCCGGCCGGTTATACATGGCGACCACCTGTATGCGGCGGTGTTGCGTTCTCCCGATTTAAATGCACCGGGAACAGGCTTTGTAACCATATTAGATAAAAACAACAAAGTGGTTTCCAATATCGGCGGATCAGAACCGGTTTATAAAGATGGAAAACTTCAGCCCATGTCGCAAACGGAAAAAATATTTGTTCATCCGCACGATGTGTGTATAGATGATGAAGGAAGCATTTATGTGGCACAGTGGGCATCAAATAAAGTATACCCCTATAAGTTTAGCAGGGTGTGAGGGTAAGTGAGAGGTGGTGAGGGCTGAGAGCTGAAAACCGCTGACTGATCCGCCGCGGCGGATCAGTCAGCGGGGCAGTGAAGATGTGAAAATGGGTGAAGTGAGAAAACCGCGGTCAGTCCACAGGGCAGCAAAGCTGATAGCTGATAGCTCATAGCTGATAGCTAACTGCTGATAGCCCCCAAAAAATAAACTGCTTTTTACATTATACAACGATTATTAAAATCACAGCAACATAGATGCAAACAGTTAAAAGAATCGGCGGCGGGGTACTATTTGGCAGTATGGTCTTTCTTCTTTTTTTAGTTGTATTTGAAAGCTTTTTGCACATACCCAACTGGCTCGCGGTAGCGGGCAGGCTGCACCCCATGTTTCTCCATTTTCCTATCGTATTATTGCTGATCTCTTTTTTTACGATGTGGATTCCTGCTGGTAAAGGTGCAGAAAATGAATGGCTCACCCTGTTGCGGCTTGTAGCGGCTTTATCGGCAGCAGTTACAGCTATTCTGGGAATGCTTTTATCACTGGAAGATGTGGGCGGGGGCGAACTTCTGCTCTTGCACAAATGGGGTGGGGTTAGTATCGCCATACTGGGCTTTCTTTTCTATTCGTATCACGACTTTTTGGTTAAACATATTTCATTCACAAAATTTTTTACGGTCGCCGCTGCTTTTGCTATCATAGTAACAGGGCATTGGGGCGCCAATTTAACGCATGGGGTAGATTATGTGCTGGCCCCTGTTTTAAAGCAACAGAAAGAATTTGTGCCTCCCGAAAAAGCGGTTGTATTTGCCGATGTAATACAACCCATTCTTGAAAGCAAATGCACAAGTTGCCACAGCACTTCAAAACTGAAAGGTGAATTATTGCTCGAAAACCTGAAAGGCGTTTTGACAGGCGGTAAATCAGGACCTTTATTCATACCTGGTCTGCCAGACTCGAGCTTATTGATACGGCGCCTGCACTTGCCTGAAAACGATAAAAAGCATATGCCACCGGCTTCCAAGCCACAATTAACGGAAGCCGAATCTTCGCTGTTGTACGCATGGATCAAATCAGGCGCTGTAACGGAAAGTAAATTATTCAGCCTGCCGGAGCAGGATTCATTCCGCCTGCTGGCTACCAATTATTTACAGGCTGAGGAAAATACCGCTGAGCCCGTGTATGATTTTGACGCAGCCGATGAACAGAAAGTACTTGCTTTAAACAACAACTACCGCGTAGTTGTGCCGCTGGGGAAAAATTCACCGGCACTTTCTGTTAATTTATATGGCCGCAATATATTTTCCACCAAATCGCTGGAAGAACTTCTATCTGTAAAGCAACAGATCGTTGAATTGAACCTTTCGCGTCTCCCTGTTAAGGATGAAGATATGAAAGTGATTAAGCAATTGGTTAACCTGCAAAAGCTGAATCTCAATTATACCGATGTTACCGATAAAGGAGTGGAACAAATAAGCTCATTGCAAAAATTGCGGGAAATAACGCTTTCCGGCACCACTGTTACCGCTGCTGCGTTGGCAAAAATTTTGCCCCTGCCCGAGCTGGAATCTGTATTTATATGGGATACCAAAATTGACAGCCCGCAATTGCAACCGATTAAAAAGAAATTTTCAAATGTTTATATCGAAACAGGCTACATTGATAAGGGCGACGTGATCATAGCGCTGAGCCCCCCCGTCATAAAAACACCACAGGGCATTTTTAATAAAACTACCATGCTGGAAATCAGGCATCCCTTTAAAGGTGTGGATATACGGTATACTTTAGATGGAACACAGCCGGACAGTCTGAGTGGAAAGTTGTATACCGAACCCATTGCCATTGACCAAAGCGTTACACTAATAGCGAAAGCTTATAAAAAAGGATGGTATGGAAGCACTCCGGTGCAGGGTGCTTTTATTAAACAGGGACTTACACCCGATTCTATATCCTTCATTACCAGACCCGATCCAAAATACAGTGCAGAAACACCGGCACTGCTTACCGACGGCACATTAGGCGACTTTGCCAATTTTTCTAACGGAGAATGGCTGGGCTATCAAAAAAATGAAGCCGCATATTATTTATTTTTTAATGAAGCGGTAAGTCCAAAAAATGTTTTGTTGCAAATGCTGCAAAATACGGGCGGCCATATTTTCCCGCCTGCGAAAATAGAAGTGTGGGGCGGAATGGATGAAGGCCATATGCAATTACTGGGTAAGCTGTCTCCCCGGATACCCCAAAAAAACGAGCCTGCAAAATCCTTACAGGAAAATATTCAGTTAATAACAGGCGAAGTGCGCTGCCTGAAGATTATACTTTATCCCGTTGCTTCACTCCCCTCATGGCACAATGGCAAAGGAAGTGCCGGATGGGTATTCGTGAGTGAAATAGTAGTAAATTAAACGTTTCCCCCGGCTCATATATTCAAACTACTCACGGTATAGGTTGTGATAAACGGTCGGATTACGTTTTGCATTTGTATTGCTATCCAAAAAATAAGGTAATTTTGCCAGTCAAAAAGCGCTTGTTCAGCGCATCCGTAAAAATCGGCAATAACCCTTATACATTACTGTTATGCTTTCTCTCCCGGGTAAAAGGCAATACATCTTTTTACTTTTTATTATTAGCATATGTTACCTGCTGGGATTATTTCTACCCCTGATGAATGGCGACGCATCACACCATGCCAACATCGCCCTTCACATGTATCAAAATCACAATTATGTAGATTTAATTGATCGTGGAAAAGATTATTTAGATAAGCCTCATTTATTATTCTGGCTGGCTGCAGCAAGCTACCACATATTTGGAGTTACTCCCTTTGCCTATAAACTGCCTTCATTGCTTTTTAGTATCGCCGGAGCATGGGCAACCTATAAAACGGGCAAACGGTTATACAATTCAGAAACAGGCAAACTGGCCGCTTTAATACTGGTATCTTCCCAGGCTTTCATACTGGCCTGCATGGATGTACGCATGGATGCCATTCTTACCGCCTGCATTATTTTAGCCTCCTGGCAATTGCTTGAAGCCACCATCGCAAAAAAATGGTACAACACCGTAGCGGCAGCCTTGTTTATGGCGTTAGGCTTCTCTACCAAAGGCATGGCAAGTATTGTTATTCCCTGTGCTGCACTGTTCTTTTACTTGCTGTATAAACGCGATTTTTCACAGGTTTTCCATATCAAATGGTTAATCGTTGCATTGTGTACCATTGTTTTTATGCTCCCGGTATTATACTGCTATTATCTCCAGTTTGATCTTCATCCCGAAAAAGAGATCAGGGGAATGACCAATATTTCGGGCGTAAAATTTATTTTATGGGGACAAAACATTGAACGCCTGGATGGAAAGAACTGGGGCGGCGGTAAAAAAGATTATTTTTTTTATTTCCATACGCTGCTATGGGCGTTTCTGCCCTGGGCACTCCTGGCATATTATGCCGCGGGGAGCCGGTTAAAAGAGCTGTGGAGAACCCGGCTGGCATTCCATCACCATACCGAAGCTTTTACAATTGGAACCGTAGTATTCGTCTTTATAGTGATCTCGGGTTCACAGTTTCAGCTTCCGCATTACCTGAATATTCTTTTCCCTTTCCTGTCCATATTAACCGCAGCCAAACTGGTGAAGCTGGATGCGCAGGCGCGCCAGCGGCCTTTACGTATTACTACGCGGCTTCAGACCGTTATGGCGCTGCTTATGATTGTACTGGTGGTTATTTTATGCATATGGAGCTTTTCCAGTCCTGTTATCCTTATCGGAACGCCCGCACTTGCAGCTATTATTTATACAGGCTGGTGGGCATTCAGCAACAAAAAACCGCTCCTGAAAATCGCCACGGTCAGCGTTACCGGAATCGCACTGGTAAATTTCACCCTCTATTCTTTCTTCTACCCGCAGCTACTGCGTTATGAAGGAGGGCTGAACCTGGCAACTATCGCAAAAGAAAAACAGGTTGATCTTACGAATACTTACTTTTATAATACCTATAACTTCGCATTTGATTTCAAAACCAGGCACCTTTCCCCTACCCTTTTTCTGGATGACATTCAACACAGGCAGAACAAAGCATACTGGCTGCTTACAGATGCCGGGGGTATGGACTCTTTAAAACAGTCTGCCATTCCCGTTACGGAAATATACGGGAGCAGTCATTTTCGTATCAGCCGTTTGAAAGCATCGTTCTTAAATCCGGCTACCAGGCAAAGTCAGTTGGATACCCTGTACCTGTTGAAGATTTCACATTAAAATACAGTTATGACACCTGAACTTTCCATCGTAATAACAGTTTTAAATGAAGTAGAAAATGTAAGCCGCCTGGTAGAAAAGCTCCGGGTTGATTTAGCGGGCATTGATTATGAAGTGATCTTTGTGGATGACGGCTCTACGGATGGCACACAAAAAGCGATCAGGCTCGTGGCCGATGAAAAGATCACCCTGATTGAACTACGGAAAAATTACGGGCAAAGCACCGCCATGACCGCGGGAATAGAGCATGCCACCGGGCAGTATGTGGCATTATTAGACGGCGACATGCAAAACGACAGCAGCGATATCCCGCACATGCTCCATAAGCTGAAGGCTGAAGACTGGGATGTGGTGGCAGGTAACCGTAAGAACCGGCAGGATGGATTTTTATTGCGTAAGCTACCCAGCCGTATGGCTAATTACCTGATCAGAAGGCTCACCGGTGTGCACATTAAAGATTACGGCTGCACCTTAAAAGTATTCAAAAAAGAAATAGCCGACGACCTGGGTCTATATGGCGAAATGCACCGCTTTATACCCGTGCTGGCCAAGCTGCAGGGCGCCAGTATCGTGCAGGTAGATGTAAAGCATCATCATCGCCAGTTCGGAAAATCGAAATACGGGCTGGGACGCACCTTTAAAGTGATGTCCGATTTAATTACGATGGTGTTTTTCAGGAAATATATTCAAAAGCCCATGCACCTTTTTGGCGGTATTGGCTTTGTTATGCTTTTTATCGGGATAATAACGAATATTTATTTGCTTGTTTTAAAACTATCCGGGCACGATATATGGGGCAAGCCGCTATTGATCCTGGGCTTGATACTTTTGCTGGGCGGTATACAGTTAATAACCATCGGCTTCCTGGCCGAAATCAGTATCCGTATATATTTTGAATCGGGAAATAAAAAAACATACCAGATCAGGCGCATTGTACATGGACAGAAAAAAGATGTGGAATACCGGTAAGCTCTTTTTAAAAATAGCCGTTACCGGTATCACCTTATGGGTGGTGTATACCAAAATTGACTTACAGGCATTATCCCGCATCTGGAACAATGCGATAGTATGGCTTTTTGTACCTGCATTGCTTTTCTTTGCGCTTTCACAGTTCATTTCTTCCTTTCGGCTGCTGAATTTTTTTAAAAACATCGAACTTCCCATATCTGTTAAGCACAATATTATATTGTATATACAGGGTATGTTTTATAATATTTTTTTACCCGGGGGCATTGGTGGCGACGGGTATAAAATACTAACGCTTCGCAAACGGTACAACATGCCGTCGAAACCGCTTTTCAGCGCTGTTTTTTTTGACCGCCTGAGCGGATTGTGGGCCCTATGCTTTCTCATCGTATTGCTTTCTCTGTTTGTTCCGCTGTTCAATGATTTTACCTGGCTGATAGCCGGTGGTTTCGCCGCAGGCAGCATTGTATATTACCTTGTTGTGCGTTGGTTTTTTAAAACACATGTTGCCCGGTTTTTTAAAACACATATTTTAGCCCTGCTGGTACAAAGCTGCCAGCTTGTTTCGGTTGCATTTATTTTAAAAGCCCTGGGCGTTCACGAATTTTATTTTTCCTATTTTATCATATTTCTTTTGTCCTCGCTCGCAACGCTTTTCCCGTTGAGCATTGGCGGGCTGGGCGCACGGGAAATTGCCATCGTTTGGGCAGCTTCTATACTTCAGTTAAACAATGATATAGCGGTTTCGGTAAGCCTTTGCTTTTACTTTATCTCTGCAATCTTATCGTTATCAGGGATAACTGCTGTGTTCTATTCCAAAAAAACAACAACCTCTGCTGTGGCAGAGCACCAATAATATGCTATCGTTCACTTCGCAACCTGCGCTATCGCTCTAAAAAATAAATTAGTTGTGTTCTATACGGCATAAAAATTATATCTTTTGCATCCAAAATACTAATGCAGGTGAAAAGCTTCCACCAATAAGACAAGGATTAAATCATTTTTTTAAGCAGGCATTAATGATAAACATAAAAAATAACTTACAGCCTTCGCACTTTAACAACAAACTGAAAAAATTCTGGGATATTTCGGAAAAGAAAATTACTCTCATTGAAAAAAATTATGACCCGTCTAATGGCTCCCCGGTTTTTACTGTGAACGGTAGCTATACCACAAGGGGGTGGACAGAATGGACACAGGGATTTCAATATGGCTCCGCAATTTTACAATATGACGCTGCAGGAGAAAAAACCCTGCTGGAACTTGCCCGTAAGAAAACAGTTGCTGCAATGGCGCCCCATATCAGTCATACGGGTGTACACGATCATGGATTTAATAATGTAAGCACATATGGCAATCTCCTCCGCCTGATGCACGAAGGCAAAATTCCTTATAGCGAATGGGAAAAGGATTTCTACACATTGGCATTAAAAATTTCCGGCGCCGTGCAGGCAAGCCGGTGGACAACCATAAAAGAGGGAGGCTACATTTATTCGTTCAACGGCCCGCATTCTCTTTTTGTAGATACCATTCGTTCTGTTCGGGCACTGATAATGAGTCATTGTCTCGGTCATTTTTTGCAGGCCGAAGGCGATCAAAAGATCAGCCTGCTGGATCGCGCTATTCAGCATCTGACAGCCACCGCCAAATATTCCATATTCTATGACGAAGGGCGTGATATATATGACGTTTGGGGACGAACGGCACATGAAAGCGTCTTTAATGTAAAAGACGGCAATTTCCGCTGTGCCAATTCACAGCAGGGTTATACGGGCTTCAGTACGTGGACAAGGGGCCTGGCCTGGGCCATGTGCGGTTTTACGGAACAACTCGAATGGTTCGATACAATAAGTGAAAATGATCTTACACCATATACTAAAAAAGAAGATATTATTTCGCTCCTCCTTAAAGGTGCAAAAGCCACCTGCGATTTTTATATTGAACATACACCTTCCGATGGAATTCCATATTGGGATACCGGGGCTCCTGGCTTGAATAAACTCGGGGATTATTTAAACAAACCCGCTGATCCCTTCAATCATTTTGAACCCGTGGATAGTTCGGCCGCAGCCATTGCAGCGCAGGGATTGCTAAGGCTGGGCAAATATCTGCAGGGCAAAGGAGATGAAGCAAACGGTAACCGGTACTGGCAGGCAGGACTCACGGTGCTGGATACCCTGATTGATGAACCTTACCTGAGCACGGCTCCGGATCACCAGGGACTGATCCTCCATTCCGTTTATCACCGTCCCAACGGGTGGGATCATATACCGGAAGGCAGTAAAATTCCATACGGAGAATCGAGCATGTGGGGTGATTATCATGCCCGTGAAGCCACCCTTTATCTACAAAGGGTGCTCAATAATGAACCGTACTATACTTTTTTTAATATCCAATGACTATAAAAGAACATACCGGTCTATCCAGGTTGTGCATACACACCATCACTACCAAACCATGGAATATAGAAGAAGCTGCGAAAAATTATGCTGCAGCAGGTATTAAAGGCATTACCGTTTGGCGCGATGCACTGGATGGGAGAAATATCAGGCAAACAGGCGATATGCTTCGGGAACATGATTTAACGATCGTATCACTTTGCAGGGGAGGATTTTTTGCCGATAAAGATGCAGGCAAAAGAAAACTGGCGATAGACGATAACAGGAAAGCCATAGCAGAAGCCGCCGAACTGGGAACACCCATGATCGTGCTGGTTTGCGGAGCCGATCCGTCTCAACCTTTAGAAGAATCAAGGAAACAGATTCACGATGGTATTGCTGCTGTAGTTTCGGATGCAGCGGCTGCCGGTATAAAATTGGCCATTGAACCGCTTCACCCCATGTATGCCGACACCCGTTCGGCCATTAACACATTGGCACAGGCAAACGATATGGCGGAAGCGTTGCATTCCCCATGGGTGGGCGTGGCAGTTGATGTATATCACCTGTGGTGGGATCTGCAACTTGAGCAGGAAATAAAACGCTGCGGACAGCATGAACACCTGCTGGCCTTTCATATCTGCGACTGGAAAACGCCAACAACAGATATTTTGTTCGACAGGGGCCTCATGGGTGAAGGCTGCATTCCTGTTAAAGAAATCAGGTCATGGGTGGAAGCCGCGGGATTTAAGGGATTCAATGAAGTAGAAATTTTTTCCAATACTTTCTGGAAAGAAGACCAGGCGGAATTTTTAAAGAAGATCGTTAAAGCGTACAGGGAACATTCGTGAAGTGATAGTGAATTGTCAATTGTGAGACGTGAGAGGTGAGAGGAGAGAGGTGAAAGAGAGAGGTGAGAAAGGTGAAAGGTGAAAGGTGAAAGGTGAAAAGTGAAAAGTGAAAGAAAAGGAGTATTAATACCATCATTAATAGTATTTATTCTCATAGCTGACTGCTGATAGCTGATCTGATAGCTGAACAAAACGATAACAAATTACAATATGAAAGCGCATAAAACAGGCATCATCATGAACGGCGTTACCGGACGCATGGGTACCAACCAGCATTTGCTACGTTCTATTGCCGAAATCATAAAACAGGGTGGCGTAAAAATTGGCCCGGGTGAAACCATTATGCCCGACCCGGTACTGGTTGGCCGTGATGAAAATAAATTACAAAAGCTTTGTGCCCTAACCGGCATCAATAAAATGAGCACCAATTTAGACGAGGTTCTTGAGGATACAAACAATATCATTTACTTTGATGCGCAAACTACGGGCCGCCGTGCCATCGCGGTGCGCAAAGCCGTTAAAGCGGGAAAACATATCTACTGCGAAAAACCCATAGCAGTGAACACGAAAGAAGCGATGGAATTATATGAGTTGTGTAAAAAAGCAGGTGTAAAAAACGGTGTAGTGCAGGATAAACTGTGGCTGCCCGGCATCGTAAAATTGAAGCGCCTGATCCAGCAGGACTTTTTCGGCAAAATACTTTCGGTACGTGGTGAATTTGGTTACTGGGTATTTGAAGGTGACTCCATTCCCGCACAAAGACCTTCGTGGAATTACAGGAAAGAAGACGACGGCGGTATTATTGTTGATATGCTTTGTCACTGGCGGTATGTGCTCGACAATGTATTCGGAAAAGTGAAAGCGGTGTCCTGCCTCGGCGCCACGCATATTCCCGAAAGAATTGATGAGCAGGGCAAAGCCTACAAATGCACGGCAGACGATGCCGCCTATGCTACATTTGAACTTGAGAACGGCATTGTTGCACAATTCAATTCTTCGTGGGCGGTTAGGGTTAGGCGTGATGACCTGCTGACGCTGCAGGTAGATGGCACCAGGGGTTCCGCTGTGGCAGGTTTGCGCGAATGTTATATTCAGCATTATGGCAATACGCCTAAACCCGTATGGAATCCTGACATTGCTCAACCAATTGATTTTTTTAACGGTTGGTCGAAAGTACCTGAGCAGGAAGTTTATGATAATGCTTTTAAGGCGCAGTGGGAACTGTTTTTAAAGCATGTAGTAAAAGATGAGCCTTTTCCCTGGGATTTAAGGGAAGGCGTGAAGGGCGTGCAACTTGCAGAAAAAGGATTGGAAAGCTGGAGCAAAAGATGCTGGATAAATATTCCGGAACTTTAAATTATCCACAACAATGAAAAAGGTAGCATTGGTAACAGGCGGCAGCAGGGGCATCGGACTGGGTATCGCCACACAACTGGCAGCTAATGGTTTTGATCTTGCTATTAACGGGATGCGTCCGGCGGAAGATGTGGAAGACACAATGAAAAAATTAAAAAGCTATGGCAATGATGTGATTTATTGTCGCGGAAGCATT
Source organism: uncultured Sphingobacteriales bacterium (assembly GCA_937991535.1). GTDB lineage: Bacteria > Bacteroidota > Bacteroidia > Chitinophagales > Chitinophagaceae > Agriterribacter. The sequence continues at coordinate 62,591 of CALKHN010000051.1, read as the reverse complement.
GCTTTGTCTGCAGACAGGGAAAATATGATCAGTGAAGTAAACCATTACTACAAAAAACTTGATGTACTGGTAAACAATGCCGGCATGGCGCCAAAGCAGCGCAATGATATCCTGAACGCAACTGAAGAAAGTTATGATGAGGTGATGAACACCAATTTAAAAGGCAGCTATTTCCTCATGCAAAAAGCCGCCAACTGGATGATTGAGCAAAAAGAAAAAGACAACACTTTCAATGGATGCATCATCAACATATCTTCCATGTCGGCCACAGTGGCCTCTGTAAACCGGGGGGAGTACTGTCTTTCAAAAGCAGGACTTAGCATGGCAACACAGTTGTTTGCAGTAAGACTGGGCGCATTCAATATCCCTGTTTTTGAAGTGAGACCCGGCATCATCCGCACCGATATGACGGCAGGTGTGAAAGAAAAATACGACAAAATGATTAATGAAGGCTTATGCGTACAGCAACGCTGGGGCGAACCGGAGGATGTGGGCAAGGTAGTGGCGGTACTTGCAAAAGGCGATTTCATGTATTCAACCGGACAAGTAATTATGGTAGACGGAGGACTAACGATTGCGAGATTATAAACGAGTATAAAAATATCTATGTGAACCTATGTGCATATGTGCTAAATAAATAAAATATAAAAACACATAGACACAATAGGCACATGGAACGCATGCGAATCCATGTGCCTGTGATCCCATGTGTTGAAAAAAACTATCAAATACTACTACATTTTACTATGCAAAAAAGAATACAGATCATCCAGGTTGTGCTACTGCCTTTGCTAATTTTTTTCTATTCCTGCCATTCGGGTTTATCGCAGCAGGACGTGATCGCGGCAGATTCTGCTGTCATTGCATCCGGCAAAGCCTTGTTCAATCAAAATTGCGCCAGTTGTCACAATATGCAGCAAAATGGTATTGGGCCAAAACTGGCGGGCATAACCACTGAGGTTTCTGTTGAATGGCTACGCCACTTCATCCTTAATCCGGAACAAACAATTGCATCCGGCGATGAACGGGCAAACCAATTATTTAAGGAATACAAAACCATGATGCCTTCATTTACCGGTCTGAAGGATAATGACGTAAATGCATTGATCGCTTTTATACATGTGCAGCATTCGTCAGGGAAAAAAAAGAAAGACACTGATAAAGGGCTGGCTGATCCTATTCCTGAACGAATAAAATTTAGCGGGCTGATGATGAATCTGGAAGACGTCACAACCTTCCCTGCTACCTCAACGGAAGGCAAAAAACCACTCGCGCGAATTACCAAGCTTGACTTTGAACCTGGTACCGGCAGCATATTTGTAAATGATCTTAACGGGAAACTATATAAAATAAAGGATGGAAAGCCTCTGCTGTATATGGATCTCATTAAACTGAAACCTAAATTTATCCCTCAGCCGGGATTGGGTACCGGACTGGGCAGTTTCGCATTCCATCCCGGCTTCGCAAAAAACGGACTCTTTTATACTACCCATACCGAACCCCCGCGTACTATAAAAGCCGAATTCAGTTATGATGATTCTATTAAATCAACAGTGCAATGGGTGCTCACAGAATGGAAAGTAAAAGATCCTGCTGCCGCCAGCTTTGCAGGAACCAGTCGTGAGTTGTTCAGGGCCGATATGGTAAGTGGTATTCATGGCATACAGGAAATTACTTTTAATCCGCTTGCGAAGCCGGGTAATGAAGATTACGGTCTCCTTTATATTGGTATAGGCGACGGTGGCAGTGTTGAAAATGGCTATTCGTTTTTAGTCACAGACAAAAACAAAATATGGGGCGCCATTCTTCGTATAGATCCCCTGGGCAGGAACAGTGCCAATGGAAAATATGGTATCCCCCCGGATAACCCGTTGGTTCAAACGCCAACAAACAAAACACCAGGGGAAGTTTATGCCTATGGCTTCAGAAACCCGCACCGGATTAGCTGGAGCGCAGATGGGAAAATGCTGGCCTGTAATATCGGTCAGCATCATATTGAATCCGTAAATCTAATTGCCCCGGGTAATAATTATGGGTGGCCGCACAGGGAAGGCCGTTTTGTTATAGACCTGGATGGCGATATCAATGATGTATACCCGCTGCCTGCGGATGACAGTGTATATAAAATCACTTATCCCGTTGCCGAATTTGATCACGATGAAGCTGCCGCCATTTCAGGCGGGCTGGAGTATTGGGGCAATGAAATGCCACAGTTGAAAGGAAAATATTTTTTTGGTGATATCCCATCGGGAAGATTATTCTATATCAACACCGCCGATATAAAACAGGGAAGCCAGGCGCCCGTTACGGAGTGGAGAATTGAGATCAACGGGGCTCCCACAACACTTGTGGAAGCCTGCGGAAGCAAGAGGGTTGACCTGCATTTTGGCAGGGATGCGAAAGGTGAATTGTATATACTAACGAAAGCAGATGGGAAATTGTATAAACTAACAAGCGCAAAACAAACAATGTGATAACAAGTTTATGGTTGTAAGTTACAGTACCTGAAACCTGCAACCGGTAACCCAAAGTAACCATTAAATATGATAACAAAAGATCCATCTGCAATTGCGGCTATACAAACAGATTCAAGAAGCACTATTCAACATCTGTTACGGCTTCCTGTGCTGGTGGCGGCACTTGGGTATATGGTAGATATGTATGATTTGTTTCTGTTCAGTATTGTTCGCGTGCCCAGCTTACAATCATTAAATCTTTCAGACGAAAATATCATGAAAGATGGACTGATGTTACTGAACCTGCAAATGGCCGGCATGCTGATTGGTGGAATTGTATGGGGCATCATGGGCGACAGGAAGGGGAGATTATCTGTTTTGTTTGGTTCCATATTAATTTATTCTTTGGCCAATATCGGTAACGGGTTTGTAACTTCTGTAGGCGCTTATGCCGTATTGCGGTTTATTGCCGGCTTCGGACTTGCAGGTGAGCTTGGTGCAGGCATAACGCTGGTATCGGAAATTTTACCGAATAAAATTCGCGGTTATGGCGCCACGTTAGTAGCTACTATGGGCGTTATGGGTGCATTGCTCGCCTACCTGGTATCGTATTTTTTCGACTGGCGGATATCCTATTTTATTGGAGGCGGATTAGGGTTGCTGCTGATGGTTTTAAGGATCAGGGTTTTTGAGTCGGGTATCTTCATAAAACTGAAAGAGAAAAAAATTAAACGGGGCAATGTGTTTATGCTGCTGAACAACAAAAAACGGCTATTGAAATATATCAATGGAATTATTATCGGAACGCCGATATGGTTTGTGGTGGGTATACTCATTACATTTTCACCGGAATTTGGATTTGCACTGGGACTTGATGAACCTATTAATGCCGGCAAAGCCGTGATGCTCGCTTTTGCAGCCCAGGTAGCCGGCAACCTCGCAAGCGGATTTTTAAGCCAGTATTTACAGAGCAGGAAAAAAGCGATCCTGTTGTTTATACTGATCTCCTTTTCGCTGGTGATCATTTACCTGCTGGCTCCCTTCCGAACGGCCACATGGTTTTATGTAATTTGCGCATGCCTGGGCTTTTCAAGTGGTTACTGGACACTTTTTATAACCGTTGCAGCAGAACTTTTCGGATCCAATCTCAGAGCTACGGTTGCCACCACCATACCCAACTTTGTAAGAGCCACCGTTATACCGTTAACCGCTCTTTTTGTGCTTATGAAAAGTTATGCAGGAATTATATACGGCGCGTTAATCGTGGGATTGATCGCTTATGCTTTGGCGATAGTTGCCCTTTTTTATCTCGAAGAAACATTTAAAAAAGATATGAATTATACAGAAGAAGAATAAGCTGCATATCAATGGAAGCCAGGTCCATCATAGTAAGAACCATGAGGGCAGGTGATGCTGCGGCTGCAATGCACCTTTCTGCTGCCGAAGGCTGGAACCAAACGGTAAACGACTGGAACTTTTTAGTAGAATGTCCCGGAAATACCTGTATCGCTGCTGTATGTGAACAGGAAATCGTTGCAACAACCACTGCCATAAATTATTCCAATAACCTTGCCTGGATTGGAATGGTACTGGTGAAAAAAACATACAGGGGAAGAGGGATAAGCAAATTACTGCTTGAACATGTTTTCGAAAAATTGGAATGCTTCCCTTCGGTTAAGCTCGATGCCACTGTACAGGGGCAACAGGTGTATAAAAAATTTGGATTCAAAGACGAATACCGGATTGCAAGGATGGTGAATACCGCCGCAAAAAAAACCGGCATTCCTGGTGGAAATGTATTACCAGAACAAATCAGGGTAGAGCATATCCCGGAAATCATTGCGCTGGATGAAATCGTTTCCGGCACCAACAGAACGCCCCTCATTGAAATGCTGATAAAAACCTATCCGCATAAAGCATGGGTATTGTTACAAAACAATAAGGTTACAGGGTTTGCACTGGGCAGAGACGGAAGCAAGTATCATCATATTGGGCCCCTGATAGCACAAACACAGTCAGGCGCGGATTTACTAATATCGCACGCGCTAAATCAACTTACAGGCAAACCGGTTGTTGTGGATGTATTGTGTAATAAAGAAAAACTGATGTATTCATTAACTGCTGCCGGATTCAGCACGCAGCGTTATTTTACAAGAATGTACAAAGAAAAAAATCCTTTCCCGGGAATCAGCAGCAAGCTGTATGCTATATGCGGACCGGAGTTTGGGTAAAAGAAACGCCCACCTTTGCCCTCACCTGCCAATGTTATCATAGTAGAATTGAAGGATCAATATGACCTTCAGAACAATAATTTAAAAATTGTGCATGAAGATCAGCTATCCGCAAGAACCGGGTTTTAATACGATATATCCACAGGTATTTTTGCATTACTAAATGAAACATCATGGAAACGCAACAAGCACTGGATTATAAAAGAATTGCAGAAGCGATCTCTTTTTTAAAAGAAAACTTCAAATCGCAACCGAATCTCGGGGAAGCAGCGGCACATGTGCACCTTAGCCCATTTCATTTTCAGCGGATGTTCCGCGAATGGGCAGGCGTAACACCCAAACAGTTTTTGCAATACCTGAGTGCTGCGCACGCTAAAAATATATTAAAAAGTACAGGCGCCACTTTGCTTGATACTGCCTTTGAAACAGGGCTTTCAGGCACAGGAAGATTGCATGACCTGTTTATTAAAATAGAAGGCATGACCCCGGGAGAATATAAAAATGGCGGAGTTTTGCTTCATATTAATTATGCATTTGCAGACACGCCTTTTGGCTCTGTGATTACAGCCTCTACAACAAAAGGGATATGTTATATGGCGTTTGCCGATGAGGGACAGGAAAAAGCATTAGCCGAATTGAAAGCCGTCTTCCCCAATGCACAATATTATCCCGTTGTGGATTTGATCCAGCAAAATGCCCTCTTTGTGTTTAGCCAGGATTGGAGCAAACTGGATGAAATCAAGTTGCATTTAAGGGGAACTGATTTTCAGATCAAGGTTTGGGAGGCATTGTTAAAAATACCGGCTGGCGGTCTTACCACCTACAGCAACCTGGCAATGAAAGCCGGTTACAAAGGTGCTTCCCGGGCCGTGGGTACTGCCGTAGCAAATAACCCGGTTGCATTCCTTATCCCCTGTCACCGGGTCATAAAATCTACCGGTGAAACCGGGCAATACCATTGGAGCAGTATCCGTAAAAGCGCCATTATTGGATGGGAAGCCGCAAAAACACATCAGGCTGTCTGATATTTTAAAATACATGGAATGAAAACGATAAAAGAACGCATAGCAGAAAAGAACTGGAACAGCATCAACACCCGGTCTCATTACCAAGCTGCGTGAAAGTGTTTATCCAAAAATTGCCCTGTTGCCAATCAATGGATGGAAGAACTGAAGTGGGGCACACGCTTTCCGCTGATTCACCGTGAAAAGAAGCAGATCTGCCATGACCGTGGACAAACACAACCTGCTGTATTGATACTAAAATATGCGGAAGAGGGATTCAATACGCTCCACCAGGATTTCAAAATGCATTCATATTACTAAATCTGCTCAGCTTATTTTGAGTGAATTCAATTGTCCATACTTTTGTTGACAATCACTTAGTGATAATGAAACCGGCACTGAATGATGTGCAATCTTTTTTCCTTTACTGTATATACCAGTCTGTGTTCGTCTGTGATACGACGGCTCCAGTAGCCCGACAAGTCACCCTTAAGCGGCTCTGGTTTACCAATACCGTTAAATGGAGAACACAATGCATCTTTAATTAAATCATTAATCCGCTGCAGCGTTTTTTTATCCTGTACCTGCCAATAGAGGTAATCCTCCCAGGCATTTGTTTGCCACACTAGCTCCATTCTATTTCCCGATCAGTTTATTCTTGACGAATTTATTGTTATTCATTTCTGTGATTGCTTCTTCCAGCCTTTTGCGGTTAGCCTTTGTACTTGTTAAATGAAGTGTTTCCTGAATAGCGTTGTATTCATCCAAATCCATTACAACTACATTTTTTCCCTGTGTTCTGGACACTATAACAATTTCCCGGTCGTCATTTACTGCATTCAAATTTTGAGACAGGTTATTACGGAATTCAGAATAATTTACAATTTTCACACTGTTCTTATTTAAGTACAAAAATAAGTACAATATTTGAAATTTTTAAGTTGATGGCAAACAAATAAAAAAAGCATCGTAAATAATTTATTTACAATGCTTTGTGCCCGGGACTGGATTCTTTACTTATTGATAATCAATCTATTAATATCATTATGGGTGTAATTTTTCCAATTTGTAAATAATTTATAATCAAAGTGTTCCAGTACATATTAAATTCCAACATTTTTTAAAACAAATTTCTAAACAAAAAAATCTTGTCAGAAATATGACAAAAAGCCACTGACATTTTGTTGTTAAGTTAAATGGTTTACACAAAATAAAACAGTCCAAATCCATTGTTTTATGAGTTCCTTTCAACGACTCGCTTAGCACATCATATTCGCAGTAATTTCTAGACAGGCTTGAGTATCTTAAAGCTAAAAAATTTGCAATAAGAGGCATTGTTCGCAAAACAAATGATAGTATTAGTTTGAAATATTTTGTTTAGTCCCAGCGGAATCACCAACAGGATTACTTTAATCGGTAATCCTTTTTTCTTTTTAGATCCTCTAACAAATGATGGTTGATTTTCAGTTTAATGCAACAAACTCCCTCATTTCTTCCAAATAGCTTTACACCAATTGATCATAAAAATATCCGGTCATAACTTATTTAAGTAAACCGATTACCAAGATGTCTTTGCCATAGTTGAAGTGATTTCGACTTGTCTGGTTCATCAATGGCAATCTTTGCATCATCAACAAGTTGCTCGAAACAATGCCGGAAATATTCCTTTTGTTTTTTTGAAAGGTTCTCTGTCAGAATACTATCGGGTAAAACCGGATTGTAAATATTTTTCATTCCAAACAAATCATACCACATGAACAACTTACTATACGATTTCCTGATTGTCTCTTTAAAGGCAATGTTATCATGGAAGTGAGGATAATAGTTCTCCGCCATTAAAACTGTGAGAGCAATGCCACTCGGAAATTTGATTCCTTCGGACTTAAAATCTTTCCATGCTTTAACATATTTCACCAGTCTAATCAGTTGCTCCTTGTCTGATTTATTTGTTAAACATTGTGTGATAAACCAGTTGGTTAGCCCTTTGGGGTTTGATTTTTGAGACCATTGCACAGGTCCGTTCACGCCAATCCGGGTAATCTGTTCACCAAAAAAGTTATTATATCTTATATAAATAGGAAGATCAACATGATAACTTAAGTTATTGGAAGCCTGAGTTGGTTTATAAATGATACGCACACATTTCCTTTTATTAATAGGATTATAGGATGTATGTCCTATTAAAGCACTTTTTATTCGTTCTGAAACAGATTCAGCTGTTGGCCAATCATTCCGCCATCTGGATTGATTTTTAATATAAATGCAGATGTCAATATCATATTCTCCATTAAGAGGACGGATAATGGTTCCAAATGTGAAGGAACCCTGTCCGAAAAATTCGAACTGCAAGGGCTTTATGCTTTCAGAAAAATATTGAATGATTTTTCTTTTAATCGCCGACCTGGCAGCACGTAAATTGCGTATAGCAGTTTTTGTTAAGCTAATATTGGTGCTAAAAGAAATAAAAGTATCAGAGCAGTTGGCCATATTTGTAAACTTGTTCGGTATTTAAACATGCAAAATAAAATTCAGTCCCTGTTTATCCTTAATCCCAAAATAAAGTTTTTCCCTACCTTGAATCATCAGGATTAAAAAATCAGTATGTATAATATTGCTGGAGATTTGTTGCTGAATCATTTTTAAGTCAGTCTGAGAAGGTGAAGGGTTATCCTCCGGATGTGTATGCCATTCACCTAAGTATGTAATCTGCTTATTACTATTGTGAAACTCGTAGTCAATGATGATCTGTGCAGATAATCGATGGCGCTCGAAATTATATCTCGATGATTTATCAAGTTCAGTTGGCACAGATAGCCTGTTAATAATAATATTATTATCCTGAATCTTTCCTAACACAATGCCACCCTTTTCATGATCATTCGATTTCCTTTGCTTGTGAAAGTCAAGAATGGCAACAACTTCATCTGTAAAATAAAAACGTTTTCCTTGTAAAACTATTTCCATTCTAAATCATTTATAGCTATAGTATTTTCCTTTATTTGGTTTCCGAACTCAGATAGCTTTATATTCATATCTTTTAATAATAGTCCGGGTCCTCTCCACGATATATGAAGGTTTTGGGTACTTTTATTTTCTATTAATGAATAAATTTCGGGAATCAGTGCTGACAAAAATAGTACTATGCTCTTCATTCCGTAAGGCACATAGGTTGATTGACAACCTGCTTCCTTAAACGTAAATTCTCTTAATGGATCTTTATACTCGGCTTCTGAAATAATATTATATTTAAAGAATCCATCCAGAAATAGACCTTTAAACGAAATATTGTGACCTGGTTGGATAAATATACAGTGAGCACCGATAAGAAAAGGTTCTACCCAAAGAATAAAAAGAGGTTTACAAATTTTGTTTTCTTTAAGCGCATTTGAAAGGTATTCTTCAATAGTCGTTTTTCCAATAGCTACAAATAAGTAATCACATTCGTTTATCGATGTAGGATCATTTATTACTACATTAACTATGGATTTGCGAATCGCTGTGATATTAATGAATGGATTACTATCTTCCAGAAATATTTTGATCGCATCTGTTTTATACTGCGGTATTGCATCCACACCAAGCAGATGCCTAGGTGTATTTTCCAATGTTAAGATATCCGGGTCTACCAGAAGTAGCTTCTCAATTCCCAAAGGCAATAGATAGGGAATCAGGTTTGAACCAATACTTCCAAGACCTGCAATTCCGATCTTGAGCTTTGTATTAAGACTTGCTATCCCTTCAGACCTTTCGATTAATCTTTCACTTGTAAATTGGTCAAATTTGATTCTATCAGCCGGGTCATTTTTTTGAAAACTATCCATCACATTTATCGGGGAAAGCGTGGTTGGGCGAAAGCCATTTCTATTAGTATTCAGACGATGTATACGCCAGCCAAAATACATACGCCTTTCGCTTTGTATTGTTGAAAACAATACCACTTTGGGATACGAATTTGTATTGATGAAGTTGCCAAAACGAGTTGATAAATCAGGAAAGTGAGTTTGTATGATATCAAGGATTGATGTATTTGTGGCGTTAAATGGAGGCAGTAAAGAGTTCAATTCGCCCAGGTAAAAAGATTCTAATTCATCAAATGAAAATTTCCTTTCTTTTAGGTATTTCTTTAATTGTAAAAATTCAGGAGATTCGTGGTGAATAATTATTGAATACCCGGCGTAAGATTGTGAGAGATGAAGAAACTTTATAGTATTTGCTGGGGGTAAAAAATTGTGTTCAATAATACTCATTCCACAATGCACTTCGTCTTTCTTTCCATACTTCTCTTCCCAATAGGCAATAAACTCTTCTGCAAAATCTGCAACATTCTTTTTGGCTAATCCGTCTTCAAGAATTGTCAGTGCTTTATCCAAGATTATTTTTACAATAGCCCCAGGTTGATCTGCATCGAGGCTTACAAATTCATCATCAAGAGTACAGATATAACCCTTTGTATCTACATGGGGAATATATTGTATCCATTTGTTGTCTGAAGGAGCGAGATAAATTTTGGGCAGAACAAGCGGAAACTCATTGGGCAGGCAAACATGGAGCGTAATTTCTTTTATCGATTTTTCAGGTAAAAAAAATTCAGCTTTTACATTCCAAACTTCAGCAAAACTGGAAAGTGAAAGTTCCCTTTGTTGCGAAAGAGTAAGAACAAAAAGTGAATTTGTTTTACTTAAATATTCAAAAGCAGTTTTCCTTGCATGTACAAAGTCCAATTCCATTAAGCACTTTTTGCATTTCCGGTGACAATTGCAGGACTGTTAAAACTGCTGAAAGATTCATCAGTGTCTAATGCAGCGATACAGGAGAATCTGTCTCCAAATGATTTTTGCCATTTAGCACAAGCTCTTTTTTGGTTTTGTTCATTGATTGCCTGCTTAGCCGTTTCTGTAAAATCTGAAAGGCAATTCAGAAAATAAGCCTTCTCCTCAAATCCTTCCAGTAAATCTTCATCTTTTGGCGTAGTAGGCCTTTTACATACAAATTCCTTTTGCAAGGCTGTATGAATATTAACAAGTGTCTCTTTTAAAGCAATATCATCCCTTGAATCTTTGTGGTAATTCTCAGCGGCCAAAATAGTAACGATTAGTCCGCAAGGCATTTTTTCCTGTCCTTTATAATCACACCAGGCTTTCAGGTAGCGTACAATCCTCCTTAATTGTGCGTCCTGTTTCCTAACCTGATCCTGCCAGGCATCAAACTGCGCCGAGAAGAGTTTTGTTTCATATAGATATTCAGAACGGAAATTGGATTGCACTCTTTCCTCGAACCATTTTACAAATTCAATCGGGTCACTTAATATCCAGGATTTTTTCAAATGAGCAAGGTCGGGATTCTTCTTATTGCCGGCATAATAGATGGGCAGATCGACATGAAATCCCTTGGTCAGTTTATCCGTTTTATTCTCGAACAGAAAAGTATAGCCCTCCTGATACAAGGCCCTTACACAAGTATCCTTATCTATTACTTTTTTAACTGAGTGGTTATTCTCTGAAATACATTTAACGATAAAATCGTGGAAAACCTTTGTTGCGGGTCTTTGTGTTCTTGAATGAGAACCGATAAAATAAATTCCATCATCAAGATCATAGTCCTCAGAGATAGGATTAATAATAGTATCCATTATGAACGACCCCTGGGTCTGGTATTCCATTTCATGAACACTGGGTAATTCACTCTTGAGTGTATTGAATCCATTGGAAACTCTTTGTCTCAAATCATTTCTTGCAGTTAACAAGGCTTGTCTTCTTGCATCTGTTAATCGGATAATCTGATTAAAGGAACTAAAGAGAAAGTGACAGTCTGCCATATTAATTTAGTTTTGATAGTTTTTTATTTTTGAAAAATTCTGCTATTTCTGATTTCTTTTCATAAATATCAGCGATATCGTTGCCTTTGCCGTTAATAAGCTGTAATGCTTTTGGCGTGGCTACATCTAACTGTATGTGGTCCTCCTGCTCACGGGCAATGTCAGCAGAAGGAATCCGGAAATATTGAATCGGGATACTTGGCAGCTGACAAATATGTTGCATAAAATAATCCGCAAAATAACTTTGCCCTGTCATGGATGTTTCAAACAAATCTTTTTTCCAATTCACGAATGAACGCTCTCTTTTTAAGCCGGTAGGCTTTCCTCCCGTGATAGATAAGCTGCTAACTGAAAGCATACGGATACTATCAAAATCTTTACCGGCACCAACAAAAAAACGGAATGCTTCAATAAGACCTAACAGTGTAGGATTATTTGCCCAAACACCACCATCTATAAATTGTTTATTATCATAGTATGGTATTTCTGCAAGTGGAAAGAATGTTGGAGCTGCAGATGTTGCTAATGCTACGTCTACATAATATGCTTTGTCATCCCGACCTAATTCCCCAAAATCTTTTTTGAATACCCAGGGTCTTGCTTCTGTTATGGTATAGCTCGGGATGCATAGATAGTTTTGACTTTCACCGATTTTTCGTTCACCAAATACTTTTTGCAATGCTGCCCGTAGAGGAGTATCTGAAAATTTTCCACCTCTAAAAATCTGTTTGACATCGCCTTTCGTAATATTTGTTTTAAGAAGGAGGCTTATAAGTTTATTTTTTCGATACTCTGGAAAAATGATAGGCCCCTCTTTCTCATAGAAGGTACATATTTCAGACATCGGGATTTTGAGCGAGGCTGCTAGTGTTATCAGTCCGCCAGTAGATGTGCCGCAGAGCAAATCAAAATAATCAGAAATATTGCAATTGAATTTTTCTTCAAAACGAGCCAAAATTCTTGCAGAATACAGCCCTTTAATTCCTCCACCATCAATGGAAAGAACTTTAAATTCTTTATTGGATATATTTTCTATCATGTTATTATTTCAATTTTGAGGAATGGTTGCTATTACTATTCCCTGAATTCGAAAATTTCTGGTCAGTATAATTGGTTGATGTCTTTTATTTGTAGAGTTAGGCCGTAAAGTGACAAATTCACCGCTCTGATGAAACTCTTTTACAGTTGCTTCATCATCTATCAACGCCACAACAATTTGTCCGTTGTGGGCGGTCAGTTGTTGTTTAACCAGCATCAAATCACCTTCGTGTATACCCGCATTATTCATTGAATCACCTTTGGCTTTTAAAAGAAAATACTTGTGTCCGGGTTTGGCGATTGTGACAGATACTGGTATCCATGCATCGATGTTTTCCTGTGCCAAGATCGGGGTGCCGCATGTAGCTGTTCCTACAAGAGGAACAGGAACAGTGATAGCGGTATTTTCTTCTCTGAGATCCTTCACTAAACGCAAGCTTCCGTCATCTTTCTTTTCTAAAAATCCTTCCTTCACCAGTTCATCCATTAATAGCATTGCTGACCTAGGTGATTTATAATTCATAGAAACCATTAATTCCCTTACGGAAGGAACTCTGCTTTGATGCATAAGCCCAGTCCTGATATATCTCAATGCTTCCCTGGCTTTAGAACTTAAGTTTTTTTCTCCCATGATACAAAGTGTATAATGCTGTATAATACAAATGTATTTATTTTTATTATCATAGATGAAGAATTTTGCTTAATATATTAATTAATTGAATTTGAGTAAAATAGATAGCAAATGAAGTTCAGATGGTAACCAAAGCCAACTCTTTTGAATGATACTTGCTGCCTTTATCTAATCGGGCGATGTAAATTTGGTTAATACACTTTACAAGAGATGGAAGAGCAAATGCCGGAAATGGAATGTATTCCAGTAGGCAGCCAAGAAGAACAATTTGCTATTATGCAAAAAATGGGAATGATGCAGCGCACACACAATGCACTTGCCAAAGACTTTGAGACATTGGCCGCAATTGCCGGCGAGAACGTCAATAATACTGGTCGTATCGAGCCACTTATAAGGGCATGCATCAAAGAGGTTTTTAGCCTTGTAGAAGGCGATTTATACCTGATCAATCAGTACCTGCCTTATGAAGGATATAATGAAATGGATAATCTGTCTAAGAAGTTTAAAAGGACTTATCGTCATCATTCCAGAAGTTTTAAAAAAGAACAAATAAAACAGGAGTATCAAAGCAAATCTTACGGCAGGTTCTACCGGTTGAAGTTAAGGCGGGATGAAATTGTTCATCCAAAAGGGCTGCAAAGCATTGTTGTGACTCTTTCAGACCTGGAAGAAGTAATTTCTGTATATGAGGAATACAGAAGCTATATTATTCAGTTAATGACCAATATTGGTTTTAGTACCCAGCTCCCCATTGACCGGTTATTGAGAAAGTAAATTGCTATCGGGAATTTGTTTACAATTTCATTTTTAGGAAAGTAGTTGTTGAAAGAAAGCGTCTGCAAATTCCTGTCTGATTTTTTCCTGTTCAAGCCTCAGATTATTTGTTCGCAAGAACTCAAACATCTCTGCTTCATTTTTATCCAATGAGCTTAATACCTCTGATTTAATCCTTTTGCCAGTGACAACTCCTTCTTCTTTAAAAAGCTCAAAAGTTTCCTTATCCATCATCACTGATTTTGTCTGAGCAAAGTATGTTCGCATTTGATGCAATATGAGGAAGCCATATGTATCCAGGTCTCCCCAATAAAAGATTTTGCGTTCACAGAGCCACCGTGTATTTCTTAGGTAACTTATCAGGAACCCGCCGCCGCTCCAAATCGCAATAGTAGATGGCAACTCAGGCAAGGCAAGAAAGTTCATTTTGTTTTCTGTTATGACAATATTGTCGGCATTTATTTCTAACCTTTCAAACTCACTAAGTGGAATTCTAATGTCCGACAGACCGCCTATTAACAATTGACTATCTAGGATACTTATTCTCACCGTCGGCTCATCATATTTTAGCTGGTATCTTTTACCTATGCACTTTTCGGAACTGTCTCTAACAGCGTTTGGGATGAGGAAATCTAAAAGAGATATGATGACTGCCTCATTTTGCTCGATAAATTTTGTATGTAGATCGATCGGTAATTGCCTGATGTATAAATCAGGCCTTGGATTTGCTAAAAAATACTTACATACATTAATCACACCCGCCCATTTTCCATCATTATCAATTACGGTCAGCGGGTTATTTAACATCCATTCATTCAATTGTGGTATTTCATTTTGAATCAAATTGCAACTCCGTAAAAAAGAATTCCATTCCTTTTTCTTCCCGATAAAAGCAATATAGTCTTCTGATGATTCAAAAGAAATGGATTGCGGAAGTGAGTGGCTACCTGTTCTTCTAAAGTGAACATCTTCCTTATTGACAATATACCCAAAGCCTGTTTTTTCTTTTGAGTTTTTATATAGATCCTCGAGCTGCGATTGTAATTCACTTAGATTTTCCCTTACTACAGATGATTTAATTTTTCCAATACGGTCTATGTTCCTGGGAAAGAAATATTCTCCTTTTAAATGACTTTGCAAGAACGGTTTCCACCATTTTAGTGCTTGCACTTTTATATCATTCGGACTGATCATTATTAGTTTGTTTCAGTTTTGCCAGCTGGCTGAAATAATATGCTCCTCTTTGCTTTTTCTTCTTTGTACTGCTGAATAGTCAAATTGCTTACTTGAGAATTGTTGCCGTCCCTGTTACTGATAAAATGAAACGCATTGACATGGTTTTCGATAATATGAATCTTTTGCAGTGGAGTGACTATTAGCAGCTGTAAATTAAGTTTTCTGAAAAGCTCCAGGCCGTACCGGGTGCTTTCATCGCTTCCTCTTCCGAAGGCTTCGTCAATTACAACAAACCGAAAACTTCTGCTTTTATCTTCCCCAAATTGTAATCCGAACTGGTAAGCAAGCGCAGAAGCCAGAATCGTATAAGCGAGTTTTTCTTTTTGACCGCCGCTCTTACCGCCGGAACCCTCATAAAATTCCTTTTCACTGTCATCCGAAGCATAGCGTTCGCTTGCATTAAATTCAAACCAGTTTCTCACGTCAGTAACGGTACTCGTCCATTCCCTGTCAACATTTTCCATACTTGCGAACCGATCGAGTATTTTTTTTACCTGTTCGTATTTAGCCTCATTGTACAACCCACTTTCATCACCTAATGTATTTATATAACACAAGCGAAGATCCTCTTTAAATTGCCGGATGTCTTTATTTACGCTTGCATCTATTAATATAGTAATGTAAGTGCCTTTTGCTGAGTCATAAACTATTTCATGCAAATGCTGGTTGATATAAATAATTTTTTGCCGGATGTCTTTTTCGTGCTTCTCAAGCTGAGTATCAAATACTGCGATGCTGTTTATTACATTTCGGTTTAGTTCCTCTTTGAACCGGTCTTCATGTTTTTTTAAATCTTCGTTAACTAATTGTTCGAACTTTACGATGTATTCTGCTCTTGCCTCTACATCTTCGCTAAACTCGCTGTATTCAGCCTTAGAATGATCTTTGATATCCCGCATTTTCCTGGTAATGCTCGTGGCCAATCTTGTTAGATTACTCCGCAGCTTTTTTAACTCACCGGTTTCCCCTTCAAACTGCCTTTTGAATTGGTCCTGGAACGTATCGACAGCATTTAGTTTAAATGTCTTCTCTCCAATTTTTTCTTCGATGATCGGATAGTATTGTTGCTTTCTCCTTTCATCGGCTAGATTTACTAGTGATTTTGAAGAGTCCAGTTGAGTGTAATAAGACTTAATTGTTGTTTGCAGCCCGCCAATATCCCGGTCTTTTTGTGATTCCCTTTTTTTTAATTCTTTTAAGTTATTTTCTACCTCCTCCAGACTTTTCTTAAGCGTATTCAAAAGATCATTTTTATCCAACAATTCATTTTGTTCTTTTTCCAGATCAAAGATCTTCCTAACCTCTACCTGCCAGTTGATGATAGTGTAGTCTTTTAGCTCAATTATTTTACTAACCGCTGTTTTAATTGTATTGTTAGCGATTTCTTCTTTCTCAATATTGGATTTTTTATTTTTTATTGCCCTGATAGCAGCTTCAATCTCTATTACATTTTCCTGTAGTGCTTTTATTTTTTCAATATTTGTCCAACCTAATACAAAATTTCTTTTATCGCTAATGCTCCACCGGTCATCTTTAGTATGCCTGATCCTTCCGCTTTTAATTAAGCCTTGTTTGGTAATAGCGTAAGGAATTTGTTGTAGCTCCTCTACTTCCACACAGGCAAAATCGCCAAAGCTCCGGTGAAGATAACTTTCAAGCCATGTGTCAAAAACTGTATCTGGCTTGGTTTCAATTTTGTTTATTACACTATCCTCTGTTAACTGTTTTGTATAACTATCTCTTTTATTAATATCTGCCTCCAGATATGTTAGCTTTCTGCCCCGACCATCTGTGCTTCTTAGTGTTTTACCATTAACATACCGGCTAACACTCTTATAATGAATGGAAGGAACCAGCAAGCTGATACCAAAATCATGTAATAGTTTCTCAATGGCACCTTCCCAATCTGTTTCTTCCTCATGAATTTTCAAAAGTTCACCCGCAAACGGCAGTTCTTCTTCCTCAATCCGCAAATCCATACAGATCTGGTTTCTTATCTCAATCAGCCATGCGGGTATCTGGCTTTTCCTTGACTGTAAAGAATCTAATTCTGTCTGCTCCTCCAACAACTCATTATCTTTTTCCCGAAGTCCTATAACAACTTTGTCCCGCTGATCTCTTAATTCACTTTCTTTGGTTTCACAATTATTGAATATCATCTGTCCCTGCAGCAGGGTTTTGCTAAAATCCATTTCATTTTCGGCACTTGTCAATCCACTTCTTTTTGCAAGCAAATCATAGCTATCCCATTCTTTTTTCTTAGACTCTTTCTCGATTGAACGCTTCTTGATTTCATCGGCTATCTGCTCTAACCTTTTGCCTCCATTATTATCTATGTCCTGCTTTAATCCAAATCTTTTATTATCCAGCAGCCCGGCTTCATCCTGTATTGCCTTTAATGTAAGCTTAGCTATTTCAAGATCGTTTTCGGCATCGAGAATCGCCTTTTCGATAAGACTTACTTTTTTTTCTGCAAACCAGGCTGGTATGACAGTAAGCATTTCTTCCATTTTATCAATTTCAGCACTTACTTGTCCATACTGCAGGGCAAATTCAACAAGAGGTTTCAGGTGATTGTATTGTTCCCTTGCATGTACAACTGCTGCGTGAGCCTTGTTTAATTCATCGAATCTTTTTAATAACACTCCGATCTGTTCTTTTACGTCCGTCTTCTCAAGCATCTGTTCCCTGACAAAATCAGTTAAGCTGCTTACCGATTTCATGGAAACCGTTTGATAAAACAGGTCTATGGCTTTATCACTTGTCATTCCAAAGCGATGCCTGAAATATTCGCTGTACTTGCTGAAGTTATCGTCAAAACGAGTTACACCCTCCAAACTCCGTAATCGCTTTTTTAGGTCACTAATTTCACTAAAATTGCTTAAATGCTCTTTTATTGAAAGTGGTACACTACTTCCAATGAGCAGCTTTTCAACCTTGCCATCTTTCACCCAAAACACCTGTGCCAGGCATACATGCTCCTGGTATCCTTCGTTAAAGAAGTTAGCTACTATTACAGAATGCGTATTGTCATCTGGTCGCAGGTATATTTTTTTTGCAGTTTTTGTTATTTCTTCCTTTTCCTTTTTATACTCGCCTCTTACATAGGTCAATAAATTTCTTTCTTTACTCTCTCCACCAGCCGCTTTATTGAATGTTATTTTATTTGACGGAACCAACAATGTAGTCAGCGCATCAACTAGCGTGGATTTGCCTGAACCGATATCACCCGTTAACAGAGAATTGAATCCTTGCGGCTCAATTTTCCACGTCGTCTGATTAAACGTACCCCAATTCAAAACTTCAAGGTATTGAAGCCTGAACCCGGCATTGGAAATAATGGTATCAAAATCTGTTTCAGTCATTTCAGAAGAAATCTGTTTTATTCAGCAATCTTTTTTTCAGAGGCATAACTTTCTAATCTTTTCAGTGCACTGTCAATTTCATCGGCATTTACAAAACCCTTAATAATCCGGTGTATTTCATAGTTATCTGTATTGTCTTCCAATTTTCGCAGAAAACCAATATCAATAACTTTATTAATGGTGGTGACAATTTTATCCTGTTGCTTTGCTTCGTCGGGTGCTACAGGCATAAGCAACAATACCCTGTTTATTATTTCTTGTTGTGGGATGATTGCCCGTACTGTACCCCCTTGTGCATCATTTTCCAAAAGATATTTTCTAAGCACCAGGCAGAGAAGGGATACATGAAAGTCCAATTGCCTTTTTTCAGCGAGGCGAGGTATATCTACTTCTTCTTCAAATTCTACCTGCTTTAAAAAAGCATAACCTTCACTTTTATCCATGAATAATTCAAGTCCGATGGTAGAAAAATATCTCTTCACATCAGCTTCGTAGTCAGTAAGATTTGACCATGCCGCTTTCTGATGGTCATAAACAACACCCTTCAGCAAGGCGATCAACGAAAGTGAATACTCTTTAATCATATTTTATCTGTTAAAAACAATTATTGGTACTTCAATTTTAAATTGCTTGTCTGTCTCTGCGTTTTCAACTACCAATTCCTGTTTTCGTTCGTAATCTATTAGGTGTTTATTTTCTCTCGATGCTATTTGCATATATCCTAATACTTCTGCAATTCCTTTCACTGGTTTATAATGAGTGAATACTTCTTCAAGCGATACATGAGGTTTATTTTTAAGCAATGTCCTGATATTTGCTTTTAGTAATTCTATGTCTATAAAGAATTGCTCATACAACGCATCCGTCTCTGCATCCGATTCTCCTTCTTTGATCTCTGTATCCTGAAACAAGATTTTCACCGGTGGCCGAAAAAGGGGGCGTTCCATTATAAACATAGGTTTGAACAAGCCATCAACCATAAGCAAAGGAAAGCCGGGATCTATTGAATCTTTTAATTCCAGTAAGAGTGATTCAATCCGGTCAATGCTGTTAAGAATTCGTTTACTTTCCAGCAAGCTTTTCTGCTCTACAAATTTTCTTAATTGTTCCAATAGTCCATCGTTTGTCCTGTTTACTTTATCGCCTGCTTCTACAAGATTGGTTTTGAGCCGGTCGATAGTTGTATCACTTTTAATTTTCTGAATGGCCGGTAGTTCATTGATTTTAGTTATGAGTAATTCTAATTCTCCCTGCATATTGCGGCTCATCAAAAATTCCCAAAATGCTTTAAAGCTTTTTCCCTGGTCCGTACTCCACAAAAAATCCTGCTTGCTGAATATATCATCGAGCAGCTTACCTTTAGTAAGACTGCTTTTAATAATTGCCTGACGGGTATCCTTATCCAATTCCCTGAAGTTTTGTTCTACCTGCCTGAAATCTGCCACTAGTCTCTTAGCTGTTTCTTCTGCAAGCAGATAATCCTCCCGCAACCTTGTATCGTCCGTTTTTTCATAAATGCCTTTTTGGGCATCTTCGATTTCTTTGTCCAATTTCTTTCTGTCTTCCTCTAGCTTCTTAACCCGTTCATAAGGGGAGGCTGTTTTATTGACCAGTTGTTTTAAGATGGAGAATAATTGGAGTAACCGGCTATGTGTACCTACAAATTGTTGCTTATTTAAATCTTCCAGCCATTTCAGAGCATTTTCAGTGGCCGGAGTTAGTTCATAAACTGGTTCATCTCCCACATCATAATACCTTCTCAGGTAACCTTGCTTTGCCCACTGTTGCAAGTAATCAAGCGGGTCATTTTTATAATCATTGATTCCTTGTTGTTCCAGGGAATAGATAAAATCACTTAAAATGTTTCTCAGGTCTTGCTGATTATAAAATATCCTATCTTGTTGCTTGAATACTAAATGAAAGAAGCTTATAATCAATGGAAAATGCTCCGCTCTCAGAATCTGGAGTGTTTTATCATTCTTATAAAGAGAATATGCTTTGGCAAAATCCATTGAAAGGGTTTAATGAGTTTCGTAAAATAAGGAATAATGACTGGTATTCAATATACTAACCTCCTCATTTACCTAAACCCCGCACCGAATTAGTCAGATGATAACAGGTCCATCAACCGATAATTAATATAGTAAGTAGTTCTCCCTATTTTTTGAGGCTTTACTATATTGGCATCTGTCAGTTTTTTCAGCCATGCAGAAGCGGTTTGCCGGTGGGCTATTGCTCTTTTTTCCATCAGCTCAATTTTTAAATACGGCAGCGTGAACATTAACTGCAATAGTTCATGATTGAATGATGCGCCTAAGGTTTGTTTCATCAGCTTTTCGTATTCTTCTTTCAGCAAAAGCATGGCCCTTATTTTCTTTGTTGTAAGCTGCGCAGTTTCTATTAAAGCGGTGAGCAGGTACATTACCCAATCGTGCCAGTTGTTTTGTTCAGTTACACCTCTTAGCAACTGGTAGTATTCTTTTTTGAATTTTACAATATAAGAACTGAGATAAAGTACTGGCTGGGAAAGCAATTCCTGTTGGACTAAATAAAGTGCGTTTACAATTCTTCCTGTACGACCATTACCGTCAGCAAAAGGGTGAATAGCTTCAAACTGGTAATGGATAAAAGCCATTTTAACCAAAGGATCTAACGGTGATTTGTCCGGGTCATTAATAAATTGCTCCAACGCAGCCAGCTTTTCCCTCAAAATATCTTCACAACAAGGCGGTGTATAAATGACTTCTCCATTTATGGCATTTTTCAGAGCTGTTCCGGGAGTTGTCCGAATGCCCGAATTATTCTGTTTGATTGTTTGGACGATTTCTATCATTGTATTGGTCAGGAGCAGGTTCTTCTGGCTTGTCATTTTCTCCAGCCCAACATACAAGGCCTCCCGATAACTTAATACCTCTTTGACAGCATGACTGGCGGTTCCATCCTCACTTGCAGCTTTATATAGCTCATCCTGAGTGGTGACAATATTTTCAATGGCAGAGCTATCTTTACTTTCCTGAAGGACAATTGTGTTGATCAGGAGCTGTGGATCGGGTAAAGAGGCACAAAGGCCGTTTAATTCTCCTAAATACCTTGCGGCCTTTGCCAAATGCCTTAAAATTTCAGGCGTTTCTGTGAAATCCCGGGGCGGCAGGTCTGCCAGATCATTAAAGGAAGTATTTTTGTTAAAAGTCATTAATGCTGAAATTTTTGTGAATTTTCACTATTTCACTTTTTTGAAGGTATCCCATTCGACATGAACTCATATTAATGGTGAAAATATTGATTATTTTCGACATGAACTGATCTTGATATCGAAATACGCAGTATGTGGGGGTAAAATCTATTAAAATTAGGAGGTCAATTAGTCATTTAAACCTCCTCAATAGGTAAAATGCTCTTAATTTTTGAAATACTGGAAAGTATTACCCCATACTTCTGATTCAAGCCCCCTAATATTTTTGCATAATCTTTATTCAAGGAAGGAAGGTATTTCCGGTAATTATTCAAAAATATATGATAGGCTAAAAGTGCCTCCGTTTCATGCTGACGGTAATTATAACAATCAGAAAGTAATCCCGCCAATTCAGCATCTGCCTTTACAGCTTCTATTAATTTGGTGATATTCTTGCCGGAAAAATCAAATGACTTTCCTTTTGAAGCCAACCTGCTATCTACTTCCTCCAGGAATTTCTTCAATTCTTTCTGTAATTCCTGCGCAATTTCCAGACATACATATTCAGCACTGCAGTAAGGAATCAGAAATTCTGTCTCAAATTTTTTGATATCCGCAGAAATATCGGTGTGCTGTTTTTTAGTTAGTCCATTTAACAGGTTGAAGTATTTTGCAAACTCAGCATAGGTAATAAAATCTTCAAACTTTCTTGCAGTGTGCAATCGCTTTATTTTAACCATTGGATTGTCTAACTCATAAAATAGCTTCATCAGATGCCGCAGGTCAAATAAAAGATCGTATGATTTAAGTTTAAAGTTTTCATCATAGCCGGAATGCATGAATTTGTTTCTCATAACAGGGATATGATACTGGTAATAGTCAAAATAGACATCACTCATTTCATGAAAAGGCCTGGCAAACTGGACCTTATCGGGTAGCGACTTTCTGTTTGTTTCAGATGACGGGTTTAAAATAGAATACATTTCTGAAAATAATCCTTCAATTTGGGTTAAAGCCAACGAATAGTAACCAATCCAGCTTTTCCTTTTGAATAGCTTTTCAAGCTCATCAAAAATAGGTTTGCGGTCATTTTGCATGGGCAGATATGCTAAATAAAACCGAAGCTCCTGTATCAAAGCAGCAGGTTTGTTTTTTTTAAACAGCTTCCGGTAAAATAATTGTTTATTCTTGTTATAGAGCGATTCAAGTTTTAAGGCTTCATCAATAGGAATATCAGAAATCTTATTCGAGACTAAATCAATTTGCCTACAATCAAAATACGGTAATGAAAGATTTCTGGCAAAATAGTAAGGCCTGTCTCTGAAAGGTTCCGTATAACTAGCAAAACTTTTAATAAGAGAACCCCAATAATTTGCTTTAGCAACAGCTCTTTGTTTGATTCCTGCCAGATAATAATCTGTAACGATTTTTTGTTCTTTTATGCAACGATAGTAATAATCAAACAAGGTCCTTTCGTTCTGATTCCGGGGTTGATTGTGACTACTTAGATGCTTTTGAATAAACGGCTGCGCTTCATACCATTTAATCAACTCATTGATTGAAATCATATCGTCTTTAATAACTTGTTGAAGCTGCTGATAGGTAATTCCGGGAGATGTTTCAAATTGTAAATAAATCTGCAAAAAGCGCTGCATCGGTGCCAGGTCATCATCCTTTGAAGTAATCTCCTTTCTTGTGCCATCATCATCAATGCGGATGAGAGTGGCTTTCCTGATTGGAAGCAATTTGAAAATCTTTTCGCAGGCTTTTTCTATTGAAATAACATCATTGGTCAATGACTTATTTACAGGATACAGCCCTTTTAAAACTGCATAAACAAAATCTTGCTTTGTCTTGCAATCATAAACGGAATTACCGAGGAATTCAAGCACTTTACCTCGTAATGACCTTATTGAGTTTTTATCTTTTTTAAGAATATATAGATTGATGGATTTTGGCTTAGGCATATAGATAGATTTGACTTACTAAATTAAAACGAAGATAACTCTCCGTTATCTCCTAAGTATTTTCGAATAGCTTTCAATTGATTATATTTATTATTTGCCTTTGCTTATATAACTTTCAAACATGAAAAACCTTTTCTGTTTTTCATCTTCAAATTCACATGTATTTAAAAAAAATATCGGAGAAATTTTCGAGTTATTAAAATTAAATCCAAAGTTGGTAATCGAGAAGGAACTTTCAGGATGTCTAAAAAAACGTAATCTCCTCTTTCACGGTTTCAGGGTATTGCTTTATACCTCCTCTAAATTCTGCAAATCAATATCATATTCAAATATTTATAAGTTTTTATAGGATTTTAGTTAAATTTCAAAAATTGACCTAACTGGTGTCAAAACCAATACGCAATTCGGGCATGATCTCATTTTTGAAAAAAAAAGAAACCGTTAGTATCATTGACTCCTGCAAAAAGTACTACTTGGTCATATACAAAAAAGACACTGAACAATATCCTATTACTGGCTGGGTGCTGAAAAAACATACAGTTGCAAATTGATTAAGATGAACGAATCATTTATAAAAAACATAAGAGTTTTAAAAAAAGCAATAGCTGAAAGAAAGCTTGTTGTATTTGCGGGTGCTGGCGTATCTATTGACTCGGGAGTTCCTTCTTGGGGAAATCTGATTGATGAACTTCGAAATGAAATTGATATTCCAGAAAATGAAAACGACTTTCTCCGTATAGCTCAAATGTATTATAATGAAAGGCAGCAAAAAGAACTCATTGATAAAATAAGAGAGGTATTAAAGCACAAAAAACTAAGATATAATGAAATACATGAGGCCATCTTCGAATTAAACCCTGAACATATAATAACCACAAATTTTGACGACTTATTTGAACAAGTAATAAAGGCAAAAGCACATCCGTTCTCAGTGATTAAAAAAGATAGCGAATTTCCCTATGGCCATAATACTAAGCTGTTGGTAAAAATTCACGGAGATTTGGATGAAGCAAATCTGGTGTTCAAGGAAGATGATTATTTAGAATATTCAAAAACACACCCCCTAATTGAGAGCTTTATCAAAGGAATCTTTGCCAACAAAGTTGTTTTATTTGTTGGATATAGTTTCTCCGATATTAATCTAAAAATTATACTTCAAAGTGTTAGAAGCATTCTGGGACATGATTTTCAAAATGCTTATATGCTGGCAATGGAAGAAGGATTTCATCCTGCCAAAAGACAATACCTAAAAAATAAAGGTATTAACATCATTAACTACAATGATGCAGGTACGCTCTTTGATATGAATGCTATTGAGCAATATTTATTCGTAGGAAGAAATGCTCTGCACTATGAGTTCGCTAAGAGAAACACTAATCTATCTCCAAAAGGAGCCAATTTATTATACTTAATTAAATTCATTACCAAATACCTTGACTTTGCAGAATCGCTGGTTAAAGATGATCCTGTGACTCAAATGTATAAATCATTAAATCGCTTTACTGAGGTTCGTGTATTGCCTCCAACATTTTTAGGCAACCTCTTTCCATTCAACAATCATAAACGACACATTCACAATTACCACGACTATACATTAGGAAGTAACAATAAGGCAATTACAACATTCTTTTTTGAAGATTTCGATAACGAGTCAAACACTTTAAAAGATAGTTATTTTGAAAAAAATAAAATCCCGATTCACAGGAAGGAGGAGTTAGAAAAAAAACTTCATGACATAATCCAAAAACTAAATTTTTCATCTATTTTATTTTTCGGAAAAAGTGACCACCAAATAGAACTTTTTGACTCCCCCAAAGAACTGCCCCATAAAATAAAACTTTCTCTCCCAAATAGGTGTTGCGAATGTCTTAGCTGTTTGTTTAATGATTTAAGAATTAAGGATTTTTTAAAAAAGCTCAAGGAGGAAACAATTACCGAAACAAGCGAAATACAAAGTGATCTGCTACTTGCTTATTCAAATTATAAAGCTGGAAACTTTAAGACTTCTTATACTCAATTTGAAGAAATAGCAAATAAAGCCTGGCAGCTTGGAAAGTATATTTCTTATTATATCGCAAAACAAAACATCAAACATCTCCGAAACCTGGTAAGTTGGCAGGACGACGAAATTAATCAAGAGAAAAGTGAAACAATTGTGGAGAAAATTGATGATTTAGATTTAGACAAACTTCTGCTTCAAATGCCAACCCTTGATGACGATGAATATAAATTGCTGAAAAAGATAAAAGATGACGAAATTCTTCTTGATGCTGAGGGTGAGATTTCTGAATATTACGACAAAATTCTCTCAGTCTATGAGCAATATAAAAATGGCGGTTATTCACATGGGCCTTATTATCCTAGCATAATAGCAGAAGAATTATATAGAGCGTTCTTCTTCTACACCTATAATTATTTAATAAAAGACGCTTACTATAACTTCCGCAGAGTGATTCAAAAGGGCATTAAAGCCTTTCTTATCTGTTATTCAATTGATGAAAACTATCCGCAAAGATTACGAAGTTTTGACTTTTGGATACTGCGTCTTATAATTTTATACGGAAATGAAGACAGTGTTCTGAAAACATTCAACAAGTATAAAATAAAAGAACTAAATGTTGACAAAGAAAGCCTTCCTAAAGCAATACAATTTCTTAATAATCTCTTCCAATCTGTGTTCACTGAAACTAATTTTCTTGGCCGAAACATTTCGTTAGACAGGAATTTATTATCCCAAACCAAAAACTTCCATTTCCAGGATAACTTCCGAGTCATTACACATAACACATTGCTTGTCTTTGCCGGGATTAAGCTACCGGATGACCATGCTCAGGTCGTGATTCGAAACTTCTTTGATTTTCTAAGAACACAAAATATTCTGGTTCGGTACAGTGAAAAATACTTGAATAAGTTTCTCGTTAACATTAAAGATCATTTTAGATTCGACGATTTTATAGAGATTTTAAAGATTTCTGTGGAGACAGATGCTGATTATGGTAATGACTTTTTCTTTGAAGTAATCGGCTTTGGAATTAAAGAGAAATACCCAGACCGAAAGATTGAAGATGAGGATTTAATTAAGTCTATAATCATAAAACATATAAATCCCAAACAGCATAAACACGAAAAAGGGTTAATGTATTTATGGAAAGTTTGCGACGATAAAAACAAACTAATTATTGAAGAAGCTTTAAACCAGGAACTGGCTTCAACATTTGACGAGTTTGCATATCTGCATCTATGCTTTGAAAATATTTTTCCGCCTTCTAAGTTCTATGAAAATTATATTCGAGAACTCGAAAGACATATCCCCAAAGATGTGGAATGGAAGAATGGAAAGCCGCATCATTTCAGTTATACCTTCCATAATTTTGTAAACTTAATTTATGGAAAAGATGTTTTGTCAGAACAAATACCATATACAAAATGGGATGAGTACCCTGAATTCTGGAAGTTCTATTTACGGCCATTAAGCTATGATTACTCGAAATTTGATGCGAAATGGCTTTTAGTAGTCAATACTGAATCTGTACATGAAAAGTTAAAAAGTATATCGGAAATACGAATAGCCCTCAGTAACTGTTTAAAAACCGAGTACAACGAGGAACTATCTAAGATTTATACCCAATTCTATTTATAGAAAACGTTTATTACTTTGGTCCACTTAAACATCATTAATAACCTAAAAAGCAGATTATAAATCAATAAATAATAGTAATTAAATACTGGTAGCTATTCGCTACTGACCTTATTCAACTCCTCATCAGAAATACAACAGGAAGTCTTGCCTTACCCTAGCACCAGACTTTGCGGCCATTTATTTTGAAAAATTTTGAAAAAATAGACAAGTCATTTCATAGAGTTACCCTTTTCTCACTACTAAATGCGCCAACCCAGGGTCATTCATCATTCGTTCAATCTCAGCGTTAATAAGATCTTCTACATCATGTTTTATCTGCAAATAGTTCCGCTGGATCATGGAGTTATCAATTCCCCTGATTTGAGGAATAGGCTTGTAGTTTTTCTGTTCACTTTGGAGAAAAGTATGATCATTTATTAAAGACGAATGGAAAGTTTTAAGTTCTATTTTGTTATTGGGGTCATCTGCCACCATTCCCACAAACTCTCCCGAACTGAGTGCAGAAATTTTAGAAGCAGGCACTGCGGATTCCAGTTGTTTAGAGCGGCTAATGGAAGTATCCATCCTGTTGATAGAGAAACTTGCTCTATCCTGCATAATCTTTCCGAACCGTTCTGACAATTGTTTGGCTGTATCCCCCGCTACCTGTCCGGAAATAACGTTACCAGTAATGTTCATAATCACATCTGACTGTTCTTTCCCATAATCCTTACGAAGCTGGCTAAAATCCTGGATGCCCAAACATGTTGCTACCTTATTACTACGGGCTGTAGCAATCAGGCTGTCTATATTATTGAGATAGATGGTTGGAAATTCATCGAATATCAGACTGCTCTTCAGCTTTCCCTTTTTGTTGACCAGCTTAACCAGGCGATTAACATAAAGAGACAATACAGCCCCATATATCTGTATCTTTTGTGGGTTATTGCCCATGCAAAGAATCTTCGGAGCATTGGGATCATTAATATCAAGGCTGAAATCATTCCCGGAAAGGACATAGTATAATTGAGGAGAGGATAATCTTGCCATAGCTACCTTGCCCGCAGCAATTTGTCCTTCCAACTGTTCCATTACATCATTTAAATAAGCGTTTATAAAAGGATTGATCAAGACATCTATTTCCTTTTCAGTCCTCAATACGGAAAAAAGCTTGTCATAATTTACCTGCATCAGTTCTATTACATGCGGCAGTGTACAAAATTCTCCATCCTGGTAGCGGCGCAGGAACCAGATAACCGCAGTCAAAAAGTTAATCGGCGATTCCACAAAGAAATCACCTTGTCTTTTGATCCATTCCCGGTTAAGTCCCATTAAGATGGTCCGGGCTGATTCCGCAGCATCGGTGATATCGAGCATGTTTTCTTTGTCAAGAGGATTGCACCGGTGGCTGCGGGAGAGATCGTCAAAATTGATAACATAAAACTGGGGAACTACTTTGAATTTATGCCTGTTCTTTAAGAAATGATTATACGCGATTACAGACAGGTCATCAAACTTAAAATCATAGACGAACATGGAGAACCCTTTAGAAAGATGTTGGGTAATTACATGACGGATCACAAAATAAGATTTGCCGGATCCAGGACTACCTGCGACTAATAAGCCCCGGAATGGATTGATAATATTGATCCAGCTTCGCCGGACCTTGCCTTTCAGATGATACTTTGCGGGCAGGTTAACCGAATATTCATTTTCCAAAAGCCTTTCTTCCTGCGGAAAGGTTTCGTTTTCTTTATTGAAAATATCTTTATTATTAAACTGCATCCTGATTACCCGGCTCAGCAAAGTACCACCCGTAAGGATAAGGATATATCCCAGAATAGTTGCTGTCATATAAGATAATGCCTGAGAAATAACCGGCATAACTGGTAGTAAAATCAATTGGCTAAGTTCATATATGGCCAATCCGGTAATTATATAAGCAAAGGCGATTTTGTAATTTAGTTTCTCATCTTTCTTTCCTTTAGCACCCAGAAGGGATATTATAAGCAGTCCAACTGCTATCCATTTAGAAAAATTAAAATTGCCAAACAACCCGGTTTTCTTAATGTTTTCCAGTAGCCTGTCAGATATAGTACTGGTTAAATTCCACGTTTCAAATGCACGGTAACAATAGTAATAAAAGTGTAATCCCAGGATCACAATGCTGAATAACCTTGTCATATCCAGTATTTTTTTTAGTCCTTGTTCATT
The DNA here is from genome assembly GCA_937991535.1 of uncultured Sphingobacteriales bacterium. Classification (GTDB taxonomy): domain Bacteria; phylum Bacteroidota; class Bacteroidia; order Chitinophagales; family Chitinophagaceae; genus Agriterribacter. Next base: position 33,069 of record CALKHN010000051.1, on the reverse strand, counting down.
CTCGCCGGTACTCATATTGGTATATTTTAAAATCGTAACCTTTTTTTCTTGCGCTTCTTTTTGTTTCGTTTCAGTTGGTAAGGAGTATAGTTGGCTAATGAGAGAGGACGCATTATTTCTTCGGGATCATTACCTATTTTATTTACTGCAATAGCACTACTACTCCATGCTGGCTGCACCACAGTATTTTTTTGTTCCGTGGTAATTTGAGGTTGTTGTAAGATGTTTGCTTTTAGTATGGATATATCGGTAGGTATAGCTTTACAGCTTTCCAGGATGCCTTTAGCACTATAGGCTTTCCCTAAGTCACTGCCATTAAATACACACTTAGTGGTGTGATCCAAATACGTAATCCCGTAGATGACGCCGTCTTTATTCTGCCGGACTACTACATTAATCCGGTCTTTCTCCAGGGCTTTTATTAAGCTATCAAGTGTGGGATTGGTCAACCTTTCCAATGCCCAGTCTATTGTTGTCTTTGTGTGCTGCTTCTGTTTTTGTTTTAAAGGTTCATTCAAGTCAAACCTTGTTTCAAGATATTTCAGGGTGGGTTTACTATAGATCAGACTGGCTTTGATGGGAACACCAACCTTATCTCCTCTCTCATCGAGCACCCGGTATACCAATCCCTTTTTCTGAAAAGTCCGTGAATCTTCACTACCCCTGTCAGCTATAACATTATAGAGTTTAAGTACGGCGTTCAATTCAGGAAGGGAACTGAATTTGTAGTTGTTTAACACTGCATCAAGTACATTGGTAATGGCCCTGCGTGTATCGGATTTACCATATTTAATTCTCTGGGCTAATACTGGTTTGATCTGGTAAACTTCTTTTAGTTTCCGGCTATCCGCAGCAATTAATCCAAAATCTTTTTCAATTTGCACCCTGGCTTGCTGGGATTTAGTTCGCCCAAGATTGTGCATGTCTATTCGTTTTCCATCAGCCTGTATGCTGGTCGTTACAATGTGCAGGTGTGGATGCCCTGCATCAAAATGCTGGTAAACCAGGTAGGGTTGTTTGCCAAATCCTATCTTTTCCATATACACATTCGCAATCTTTTCCAACGTTGTTTCGGGTAATTTTTCTCCCGGATCAAAGTTTAAAGAAATGTGAACGCTGTTGACTTTCGCCCGTTGATTTAGGGAAGCAAGATGGGTTAACCTGCATAGCTTCTGAGAAAATGTCAGGTCATCCAAATCCTTTGGGTAGCCGCAAACTGCCAGGCACTTTGCCTGTTTTTGCTGCACCTTTTGTTCGTTATAATTAAGTGCATTTCGGATACTATTACTGCTATGGATCACTGCAACCACTGATCGGAAATTTGATTGATTTTTTCTTTTATACTGTTGATTTTGTTTAACAGGTTTTGCTTGTCGTTTTCATGTTGAGATAGCCATGTTTTAAATTCTGTTATATGGGAGAGTGTATTGAGCTTTTTGACCGCCTGGTTAAAGTTGGTGCCAATATGGTTTAGCTCAACACGCAACAGGATCATCTCTGCCATAAAATCATCTAAGGACTTATTGCGAATACCTACCGTTAACTCCCTATTCAGCAAAACCCGGCGTATATACTCACTTACATGCTTTGTTGTAGTGGTTTGCCTGCGCTGTTCTATCTTATCATATTCATCTGGCGTAAATCTGAGTCCGACAAAACGGGTACGATTGTTTTTCTTTCCTGTCATCACTTTTCATTTACGCAATAACCAATTAAATCATTTATTCCCTGACCCCTACGACTCCGGAGTAAGGGACAAGATCCGTTTGTTAAACAAACGTACATCTTGCCGATTGCTGCAAAGCGGGCAATCCCGTCACCTGATGTAAAGATTAATTTTAAAAGAGGCCTTGACTGTTCAAAACGACATATACAGTTCATTGTCTTTTGCTATCACAAAACTAATTTGTAAAACAAAAGATGACCTGTTCAAAATCCGAACAGGTGAGAGATAGAAGATTAATAAAAGATAATAGAAAGTAAAGGAATATTATTTGCGGAATCGGCATAGCTACGTAAATAACAGATACTTCAAAACTTAAGTTTTGGGAGCCATAAAAGGAAGGGATAAGTTTGAAATTTATTAAGAAAACCGGTAATGATTATTTAAAGACTGCCAAAAATGCGTTAATAAATGTGTAATAATATAAATGTAAGTTTCAAACGAAAAGCAACAGGTGTTTTCTTGTATTTTAGTATGTTAACCAAATAAGTTTGTCACAACACCTTCGGTAATGTATTATTGTATTATGGAAGCTGAGCTAACCGGAGAAAAAAATAGGGAAATAATTCTTGAAGATAACAGCCTGTATTTGTATAGCATACAACCAGTTGAAATCACCAATGTGTTAGGCGCTGTTATCGCTGTTTTGGAGGAATATTCTATCACAGGCAGTAAGGGAGAAAATTATAAAATATACAAAACAAAAGAGGGGAATTGGTATGATATTGCTGATATAACTCCTGCTGTTAATAATCCTGTTTTGCGGGCTTTAAAATTGGCGATTGATAATAAATGATGGTGTTTTCAGAGACTAAGTAAAGATAGTTTATTTAATATTTCATGGGATCCTGTTGCAGCGTAATGTTTCCAAAATAATCAAAGCTGCCCCGCCATTTTTCAAATTCTGTCACCATATTGCGGGGCAGCTTTACAGGCATTTTAAAGGGGCATTTTGCAATGCCCCTTTTCCCTAAAATCAGTTAAAAAAACCTATCCTTTCGCTTTTTGCAAAATGCTCACACAGGTTAAATGCTTTTTGTGTCCGCATTTGTCCTGTACCACCAAACAACAATGATTTCAGTTTTGTTTCATCGTTTTTGTAGGTCCTTATATTCTGAAAATAACCAGTCACTCCGTTATAAGCGCCGAACAAACTACCCTTTGTAGTTTCTAACTGCTGGGTTTCGTTGGTCATTGCATATTCGAAAGCGGCATCTGTCATGTTCTTAAAGCAGGTGGATAATTCATCATCTTTACCAGCCTGTATATTTTGCAACACTTCCTTGTTGGGTACTAAAGCCATTTGAATGAGTTTCTTTACTTCGGAATCTGTTATGCTAATCTTTGTCCATCGGTTAAAAATTTCTTCCAGTTGGATACTTAACTGGTTTGTAATACCCATCAGTTTGTGCGCTTCTTCCAGCCTTTCTTTCGCATTGGCTGTATGCCTTATTTTTATGGCGTTGCTACAATTGCGGAGGGCAGCATTTAAGGTATTATTGCACACAATACGAATGGGAGTAAAGGCAGCGGTAATGCTTCCGAACCCATCATGAGAAGTCGTTAAAAATAAATATTGTTCAATCAGATCATCATTACCCACTCTGATATAGTCCGGTAATTTAGCGGTAACAAAGACCCGCTCCCCTTTTCCTAAAGCGCCGGCGGTTTCATACTGGATACCATCACCATCTACAATAGCATCAAAGAAACTAAAGGCATCTGTATTTTGTACCACTTCATAATCCCTGCCTACAACACCCAGCACAGTTTCATTATCTGTTCTGACTGTTGCAAAATAATTGGGTACTTCCATTTCCGGAATTTTGATTTCAATATCCTCATCCGCTGCCTGGTTTTCGTTGTCATAGGTAAAGAGTTTTCTTTTCTCTACTGCATAATCCAGTCCTGCAAACTTTAGCGCCTCGGCGCTGGTGGGATAGCCTTCTACTATTTGTCCCAACCCATGCCAGGCTTTTTCTTTTACTGAAAAAAAGCTGTGCTTACCTGTTTGTTCATTGAAATTGATATTATGTGCCATAATGCATTACCCGGTTTTAATTTGTATCCCACAGGTGGTATTACTGTGGTTTGTTGCTTACATAAAATTTAATTGGGAAAAAGTACCAGCCTGGAATTCAATCAGGCTGGTATAAAAGTTTAAAAAGGCAGATCATCTGCAGGAACTTTTACATCTGCTTCCATTGGTACTATTTTGCCATTATTATCCTGCTGCTTACCATTGCCATGCAGCTTAATGGTATTTACATGAAAGGTTAATGTGGCTTTCGCTTCACCATCTTTGCCGGTATAAGCGTTTACGCCAACACGCCCTTGTAATTCTACCAATATGCCTTTGGTCAGATACCGGGCAATAGCGGGGTTTACCCAATAATCGCACTGCACATAGGTTACAATTTTCGTTACTTCGCTATTACCTTTGGCCTTGTAGCTGTCATTAATGGCAACACTAAAGTTTACTACCTGCCTGTCATTTTTCAGGGTGCTGATTTTTGCATCACCTGTTAACCTTGCTGTCATTTCCATAACTCAAAATTTTAATTGTGTTTATAAATGTTGAATTCAGCAGAGCGCTTCATTCATTTACCGATAGCGACCAGGCATTAGGACTGCGGAAGAGAAACAAGGTTTTTCAAAAAAATACTACCCAGTGATGGATAGTGTAAGCAGAATCAGGTGGAGATTATTTTGAAAACCGGAGGCAAGCCGTAGTTTACGAAGGCGAAGACCTTGTTCCGCACGGAGCAGGACAATAAATTTGCGGCAAGGTTAGTTGAATGAGGATCTATTCTCTTTTAGGAATCTAAAGCAATTGTTTATGGTTTCTGGAATTGTGTTTGGTGAGCAGCGAGCCAATCTCAATTCCCAATGGTATTGCCCGGTACAGTTCTCACGGCTTATTTGCCGTAGGCGTAAAAGAAATAAGACGGGTTTACTGTGCCGGATCTTTTAATAGCTTATCTCAATCTTGAATGATAGCCGGTTTTAAAATCCTCTTCAATGTAATCCGGGTATGCTGCTTTGCAGCGAATGACAGACAGCGGCAAACGCTGTAATGAGCTTTTGGGAATTCAGGGTTGTGTCCACCTTATGCGCTGGAGGTTTGTGCAGTGGGCAAAGGTTGCCAAGCCTGAATGGAGTGTTGGCCTGGCGAAATGGAAGCGAAAGAGCTGCATGGATGGAAGCAGTGAAAAATGTGCATGCCAAATTGATGCGTCCTGGTCGTTATTATAAATCAGTGTTTCATTTTTGCACCTGTTTGATTCAAAGCTTCCTTTAACCCTATAGCTATTTTTTCTGCATTTCCTATTCCCCAATAATGTAAAAAAAATACTCTTGGCTTTTCATGTACCATGTGGTTATGTACAGCCACCACTTCAATTCCATTTTCAATTAATGCTTTTATTACCGGGGCTACCTCATTTTCAAGCATGGTAAAATCTCCTGCAACAGCAGCTTTTTCAGGTGTGCCCTGCCAGGCGGCCCAGGTATTAAATCCCATGAAGGTGCTTACGGGAATGCCATGTTCCCGTAAAGCTACATCGGGTCTGCCAATTGTATGCTTATAAACTCCTTTACTCATCTCACCCTTTTGGCCTATTATCGAATCCAGCATGGCAGTATTTAAAGTATTGACTACACTATCAGCCGGGCTGGCTTTCGGATCTTTTCCCCTGGACTTCTTTACCTTGTCAAAAATACCTTTGACGCCCACAGACAAATCTTCGACCTTCCCTTTTCCGTCTATATGCATATACATCACATTGGGCTGGTTACGGACAAAATGATTGTGTATGGCAGTAATGGTAAAACCCCGGCTGATCACCTCTTGCTGCACCGGTTTCAGGTCATTTTCGGTTACAATGATATCACCCATTACCATAGCGCTGTCACCGCAAACTGTGAAGGCAGCCCAGCTTCCCAATCCCATTGGCGGAATTATTTTAAAACCATCCACTATAATATTCAGATCATTCTGAGGTACAGTTATTTTATATTCGCCATTTTTCTCTGCACCTCTCATACCTGTTATTTGCTCTATTTTGGCAATGTCTAATTTACTACTACCGGAAGGACACGGGATGGTGTCCTTTGGATTGGTGGCTACATTGCCTTCTATAGTGGCTTGCTGGTTACAGGCAAACAAGAGTACTAAACAACTGCATAACAAGAGAAGGAATTTCATATTTATCGTTTTTAAGGTGACTTACAAATAATTTTTAATAAAAAGTCCCAAAATGGCAGCTACAAGTATAATAAATGGTTCCTGAATCTTCTTAAACCTTAATAATACTAATATTGTGAGAACAGCTATTATGACCGAAGTTATATCCATGAGTTGCCTTTTACCCAGAACAAATACAGCACCGGCAATTGCACCTATAGCGGCTGCGGTTATTCCATCAACAAAAGCCTTTATAGCAGGCTGCTTTCCGTATTTTTTAAAATAAGGAGCAGGAATAATCGTAAAAAGATAGCAAGGCAAAAAAGTAGCTAAAGATGCCACGCAGGCGCCAGGCACACCCGCTACAAGGTAACCAATAAAGCCAACAGTAATAACTACCGGTCCGGGTGTGATCATAGCTACTGCAACGGCATCAAGGAATTGTTGTTCGTTCAGCCATTGGTATTCTTTCACTACTCCACCATACAAGAATGGCACAATAGCCAGTCCACTCCCAAAAACAAAAGCCCCCGCTTTGAAGAAAAACCAACCTATTTGTGATAGTTTATCATTAAGCAGTATATTATTCGTCACTTGTAATAAGACGGGTACAAGAAAAATTGTATTCAGCCCCTTATTGAATTTGGGTGGCGATTTATAGATCCATGCAATTATTCCTGCCCCCAGCATCAACCAAAGGTTTTCTGTTTCTGTAATAAAAGTTGTGATAGCCAGGACAAGAAAAATAATCCATAACGATGCGTCTTTGCCTAAGCTCTTTCGGGTAAGCTTATAACTGCTGATGGCAATAATACCAATTACGGCGGCTCCTATGCCATAAAAAACCGCCTGCATCCACGGCAATCCACCTGCCTTAACATACACATCTCCTAACCCCAGCACCATAAAGAAAGACGGTAAAACAAAAGCGATCCCGGCCAGTGTTGCTCCTAAAATTCGATAGTGTACATATCCGAGGTAGATAGCTAATTGAGCCGCCAATGGGCCTGGTGCCAATTGTGCGAGCGCCACCCCCTCTTTGTAATCGTCACCGGTTATCCATTTTTGTTTTTCCACCAGGTCACGATGCATATATCCTACAAGAGCTACCGGTCCCCCAAAACCAATAGCGCCAAGTTTCAGAAAGTAGACAATCAGTTGCTTTAAAGTATAAGCGGGAACAATCATTTATGAAATATTTTTTAAGGAACCGGATTCCAGGTGTGTTTTTCTGCTTGCAAATATTTGGCCCAGCTATACAGGGCATCATATAATTTCATCCCTATTGCCAATTGCTCATGATCGTCTTTATAGTTATAGGAAAGCCCGGCTGAAATTGCCCATAGACCAGCCGATTGAGGCGCTAATCCGAACTGATTGGTATCTGCACCTCTCACAATGCCTGCTACCTGCAACAAGGCGGCATCTGTAACATGATGTTTTTTTAAAATAAAATCAAAAGTGCATTCATCTCCGTAGTGGGAGTACTCCCCTTCCGGAATGTCATAAGGTATTGCATCCAGTTCTTTGGCTTTTTCAAAGACAAGCTCTTTGGGAACATAGATAAAAACTGCTTCTTTGTCGATGAAATTTTTGATCAGCCAGGGACAGGCGATACGGTCTATTTTGGGTCGCTCACGGGTGATCCATTTCATAGTAAATGATTTCCTGCAATTTCTGTAAGCCGGCGCGCCTGGAATAGAACGGAAATAACCTTTTGTACAGGGATTACTTTTTTTGTAGTTTTTTCCGGTAAACAGAAGGGTTTTGGCCCGTATGTTTTTTGAAGATACGGGTAAAGTGGCTCTGGTCAGAAAAGCCGGTCAGGTACGCAATTTCGGTAAGTGAGTAAGAAGGTGACTGCATCAACTCAGTTGCTTTTTGAATTCGCTGCCTGCGGATATATTCACCAAATGATAGATCATTGAAATATTTGGAAAATTCTCTTGACAGATAGGATGGATTAATTTCAAGCCCCTTGGATAGTTCTTTCAGGCTTAAACTGGTATCAATATGATCCTGGATGATTTCCTTAAGCTCTTTTGCCCAGGCAGGAGTTTTCTTTTTTGAACCTCCTTTAATTTTGAGAAAATTATTAAATAAATTCAATAACAAATCTTCAAAAGGTTGCTGTGTATGCTTTTCTTTTTGCAAATATTTTGCCCAACTGTATAATGCGTCATAGAGCAACATTCCTTTTTCCAACAATTCATGGTCATTTTTAAAATTGTAAGCCAGTCCTGCCGAAATAGCCCATAAGCCGGATGATTGGCTCGCAATATCGTGACGGTCTGTATCTGCACCTCTTACTATAACAGCCATGATATGCACTGCTGCATCTTTTATTTTATATGCTTTCACCAATGCATCAAAAGTGCAGTAGTCTCCCGAATGAGTAAACTTCACATCGGGTATGTCAAAAGGGATTGCATCAAGTTCATTAGCTTTTTCCATTACTTTATCAAAAGGAACATAAATAAACGTTGCTTGTTTATCAATAAATCGTTTTATCAACCAGGGACAGGCAATGCGATCAATTTTCGGATGTTCTCTGGTAATCCATTTCATTTTATAAAATTAGACCTCCCGGAATAAATCAATAGTTAATTACGGGAACAGTGATTGTATTATTTCTTTAAATAACAATATCTTCCGGCGTTCATTTAGCGGTTGGCTCAAACCTAAAGTCATTTATTTATTATGCAATCACAGGTTGTACTACAACTGAAACTTATACAACCTTGCCACTGCCTGCTGATATTCCCATTCTGTCTGCAGGTATTTATCATAAGCTGTGAAATAGAAACTTTCATCGTAGAAATATTGAATAATGGTTATTTGTCCCAATGAAAGGGCCTTGTTCAGTAGTGTTGTATTGTTTAACGTTGATAAAAGCTCCTTATACTCCCCAATCATTTTTAACCTTATATCCAACTGTTCATAATACTGTTTGTTTTCAAGACGATGATCCAAACGATGGGTTTCAGCGCTGGAATTCGCATAGTCAAGATTTGCTATTGCCGTTCTGGATCTATTTTTATTCTCCCACAGCGGAATGGTAATGCCTGCATGAAACCCTTTATAACTTTGTCCCAGTATTCCCTGCGAATGGTAACCGGTTTCAATCTTTGGCAGGTTCATTGCTTTTTGCACGGAAATTTGCTGTTGCAATATTTTTTTCTCCTGTTCATATACTTTTATAATGGGGTCGTTGGCTTCAATGGTGCTGTCTAAAAGTTCAAATTCAGGAATGGCAGGAGTGATGGGATAACTTGTATCATTGATAGCAATAGCAATACCTCCATTTAACTCAGTAATTTTAGTAAGAAGTACCTGCTTTTCATTTTCATTCAGCTTTACTTCGTTCTGAATATTGAGCAACTGCAGTTTTGCCTTGTTCACATCAAGGATAATCACATCGCCTTTGTCTAATTTCTTTTGATAATCGGTTACTAACTTTTGTGTATTGAGTAACCTTCTGCCAAGTTCAGCTCCTCTCTTATTTAAATAAATGGCGTGCAGTGTGAGCAGTTTTGCTTCCAGCAAAATATTCTGCCTGTAAACCTGTTGCTGCAATTGGGTTTGTGCTATCTGATGTGTGGACAATTTTTTCTTTCTGCTGTAAGCAGTAGGAAAATCTAACCGCTGAGTAACACTAAAATCTTTTTGATTGCCTGCACCTACTGGCGACCCAAACAAATAATCATACTCTACCTGTGGGTCGTAAGGGGTAAGTCCGGTTTTAAATTCACTTCGTTTTGCTTCCCAGTATTTTTTGTTGGTCTGGATAGACATGTTATTCCTTTCCACCTGTTTGATTATACTGTCAATATCATTTTGTGCAATGACAGCTCCGGCAAAAAAGCAACTGATTATACATAATGTAAGGTTCTTCATTTCTTTTTTGTTTTTCTGTTTGCTAAGAAGTAAACAAGAGGTACAACAAATAAATTGAGCAGGGTGGAGCTTAACAATCCGCCCAGGATCACTTTTGCCATCGGGCTTTGTATTTCATTACCAGGTAAATCGCCGCCAATGGCTAATGGAATCAGTGCAAGCCCTGCCGTTAATGCTGTCATTAAGATGGGGCTTAGCCTGTCCTTTGAACCTTGTATGATGGTATCGTATAAGCCAACACCCCCGGTTTGTAATGTTTTATAATGAGACACCAGCAGGATACCGTTTCGGGTAGCTATACCGAACAAGGTTATAAAGCCGATGATTGCAGGAATGCTTAATATGCCCGATGTAAACCATACACTTAATACACCTCCTATCAATGCCAATGGTAAGTTGATAAGAATGATAGTGGAGATTTTAATGTTTTTGAATTCCTGGTACAACAAAAAGAAAATTACAAACAGTGCAAGCAATGAAGTAACCAACAATGTCAGTGATGCTTCAGCTTCTGATTCAAACTGGCCACTATACTCAATCCGGTAACCTTCCGGTAATTTGATATTGGCTTCTATCTTTTGCTTGATTTCATCTACTACACTTTTTTGATCACGGCCCGCAACATTTGCAGATACTACGGTCTTGCGCTGTACATTTTCCCGGTTAATGGTATTAGGTCCACTGGTGGATACAATATTCGCCACATAGCCAAGCGGTATCTTTTGCCCGTCCTTTGTATCAATTAGTGTATTGCTTATTTTTTCAAGGTTGCCCCTGTTATTTTCATCAAACCGGAGCACCATGTCAAAACGCTGATTACCTTCATAAATTTCAGACACCTTTTCACCGGCAAAAGCTATATCTGTAAATTCCGCAAACTCGCCGACTGTAATACCATACTTGCCCAGCATGTCCCGGTTGGCTTTTATTTGCACTTGTGGTATTTGTACTTGTTGCTCCACACTTAGATCCACTAAGCCTTCCGTGCCTTCAATAGCAGTTTTGATCTGGTTGGAGATTGTAAAGAGATTACTTAAATCAGTTCCGAATAGCTTAATAGCGATATTGGCCCTGGTGCCGGAAAGCATGTGGTCTATCCTGTGGCCGATGGGTTGGCCAATGGTGATGTTAGCGCCTGAAATACCCGATAATTTTTGTCTTACATCTTTCATGAAATCTTCCCTGTTCCGTTCTGTTAAAACAAATGGTGCATCAATCTCTGAGGCATTTACTCCCTGGGCATGTTCATCCAATTCGGCTCTTCCTGTCCTTCTTGTTGTAATTTTTATTTCAGGAATGGTTAACAAGGTCTTTTCAACATGGGTTCCTATTTTATTGCTTTCTTCTAATGAGATGCCAGGTAAACTGGTAACGCTAACGACCAATGACCCTTCGTTGAATTCCGGTAAAAAACTTCTGCCTAATGTTCCCAATACAATCAATGCCCCGATAAATAAAGCGATTCCTATTCCCAGGATCACCTTTTTAAAGTTCATCGCTCTTTTTAATAAGCTTTCGTATCCACCACTTAGGTTACGAACCAGCCAGCTTTCTTTGTGTTGCTTTTGTAACATTTTTTCGCCTGTCAACAGATAGCTGCAAAGTACCGGTGTAAGGGTGATGGAGACAATCAGCGAAGCAAAAAGGGAAACAATAAAAGCGATACCCAGCGGTGCTAACAACCTGCCTTCCATGCCGGACAAAAAGAAAAGAGGAATGAAGGCAACAATAATAATGAAGGTGGCATTGATGACGGAAGTCCGGATTTCTACTGAAGCATCAAATACTACAGCTAATTTATTTTTTTGTTCTGCTTCCGGTTTAACGGAATTCTGTCTGAGGCGTTTGAACACATTTTCTACATCTATTATCGCATCATCCACCAATGCGCCAATGGCAATAGCCATACCGCCCAGGCTCATGGTATTGATGGTAAACCCAAGCCACTTCAGGGTAAGTATGGCTGCCAATAAAGAAACTGGTATGGCTATGAGTGAAATGAATGTAGGCCGCCAGTTCATCAAAAACAGGAACAGGATAAGGATTACAAACACGGATCCTTCAATCAATGTCTTTTGAATATTGCCGATAGAAGCGTTGATGAAATCCGCCTGCCGGAATATTTGTGTATTAATTTCCAGGTCCTGCGGCAAGGTTTTCTTCAGGTCTGTAAGCGCATTATCAATTTTATCTGTAAGTTCAAGGGTATTGGTTCCCGGCTGTTTCATTACCGTCATTATCACGGCAGGATTTCCTTTTAATGAACCATCACCAATCTTAATAGCTGAACCAATTTTTATTTCAGCCACATCTTCAATCTTTACCGGACTGCCGTTTACTGTTTTTATCAACGACCTGCCCAACTCATTCAAATCGCTGGTGCGGCCAATACCCCTTACGATATACTCATTGCTGTGTTCGCTCATAAAACCACCGGCAGCATTTTGATTAGCCTGCTGCGATGCTTTCAGCAATTCATTCAGCGATACATTGTAGTATTTCATTTTTTGGGGAGAAGCCAGTACCTGGAACTGTTTGTATTCCCCTCCAATAACCACCACTTGCGATACACCGCCAATAGAAAGCAACAATGGACGAATATTCCAATCGGCAATAGTACGGGTATCCATTTTGCTGGTTTCGCTACCTGTAACACTTATCAGCATAATTTCTCCCATGATGGATGATTGGGGGGCCATTACCGGTGCACTTACGCCGAAGGGAAGCTGATTAGATACGATGCTGATCTTCTCATTCACTATTTGCCTTGCCCTGTAAATATCTGTTCCCCATTCAAATTCCACCCATACTATAGAAATGCCGGCAGAAGAAGACGATCTTACCCGTCTTACATTACCTGCACCGTTAACTGCTGTTTCAACCGGGAATGTTACCAGACGTTCCAATTCTTCAGGAGCCATGCCATGCGCTTCTGTCAATACAACAACAGTGGGGGCGGTCAGGTCCGGAAATACATCCACCTCCATTCTTAAAGCGGTATACGTCCCTGTCAGCAACAAAAAAACAGATGCTGCTATTACCAGTAACCGGTTATGCAATGAAAATTGTATGATTCTGTTTAACATCTTTTTCGAATTTTAATGCTCATGTCCATGAGCGGGTAATACACCGCTTGCCTGCGATAATTTAATTTGATAAGCGCCTTTGGTAACTATTCTTTCACCGCCTGCCACACCTGAAAGCACCTGTGCCTTCTGACCGTCATTAGCGCCTAATTTCAATTCTCTTTTTTGAAAACTTTCACCCGCTGTTTGTACATACACATAAAAGATTCCCTGTTCTTCTACCAGTGCAGACACAGGTATCACCAGCGCATTATTAATGGGGGCTGTTTTTAAATATACTTCGGCAAACGAACCGGGCATCATACCTGGCTTACTGTCTATTTGAAAATATACCGGGATAAATGGTGAGTTACCCGCCGTTGTTTTACCAACGGCCAATACTTTGCCGTTCAGTTCTTTTGTGTTGTAGGATTGTTTGTTTTGGAGAATGGTAAAATTGGCTTCCTGCAGGCTGCTTATTTTATTGGCATCTTTCAGTGATACATCGGCTTTTAATAGTAGCCTTTGATTTTTGGTAATAGTAGCCAATGGCTGCCCAGCCGACACAAACTGTCCTTCACTTACCATCATGTTTTTGATAAATCCATTGATGGGAGCAGAAAGCCTTTTACCTCCTGCGCTGTAATTGCGTCCAAGGTTATTTAAGGTGATTTGGGCTTTGTTATAACGTAGCTTCGCATTTTGAAATTCACCCTGGGTAATCAATTTGTCTTTTATCAATTCGCCGGCTCTTTCGTATTCTGATTTTGCAGTTGCCAGCTCCGCATTTGCTGATTGTTTTGCAGCATCTACATTTTCAAAAGGAATTTCACCACCCGTAATATTGAACATGGTTTGTCCTGCACGAACAGACGAGCCGGTAATATTATTATTGCCAACAAACTTTACAATGCCGTTTGATTTGGCGGCGATGGTTACTTCATCGCCGGGGGCAGATTGAATTTCGCCGGTTGCTTTTACCACATCAAACATAGTTTCTATCATTACCGGGGCATTAGCAAACTCCACCTTCCATGCCTGTTCTTTAAGGTATGAAATATCAGCACTTCCTGCCTCTTTGGGTTGGTCAGCAATAGCGGTTTTTTCATCAGCATAAACTTGTATGCTGTCTATGATAAACTGATCGGTAAAGTCCCTGGTCTGAATATCAAAAACCAACTTACCCATACCAGCCTGTACAGGTTGTAGTGCCAAACGGAAGATGCCGGGTGAACCCGGGGAAGTGGCAGTATTCCTTAAGCCTTTATCAGCCTGTATCAAACTAACCGTTACTGTGCCTTCCGTATATGGCAGAAAATTTTCGCCCAGTTTGGTTAAGTGGGCGGCAAACTTTGAGATTTGCCCCATTACCAAAGGCTTGAATTCAACAAAAAGCTCTGACTTGCCGGTATATAACGTATACGAAAGGGGCTGCAAGCTTTCTCCATGAGCATTTTCATTTGCAGTCTTTTGTTTGCAGGCCATCATAGTAATTGCCAACAGGCAAATTGTCAATAAATATTTCATACTACTTTTTTTAAGATGAACGGTGAATGGTGATTTATTAATGGCAACCGGCAATAGGTTGCTATTCAATCATCGGCACCACTCACCATTCATTACATTAATGAGAATGCTTTTCTCCGTCTTCATGCGTATGCACGGAGGTGTCAGTTTTTACGGAATCAGCTACATTGAATTCCTGCTGTACTGGTTTGGTGGTATCATGATCCTCATGCGTACTACCATCTTCATGTTGATGGGTGTTTTTTGATTCAGTACTGTTGTTGCAGGAGGTTGTTAATACAAATACACTGATACTTGCCAGTAGCAATATCTTTTTCATAAAGAAATTTTGATTGATAAAATAATAAGAGGGCTATAAAGGAAACAGTAAAAGCCCTGAAATAAAATCAGGCATTAAAAGCAGCGGGAGGCGCTTTTAAATGAAAGAAGTAAGGAAGTGTTTGCGGAAAAGAGAAGTGTTCCGCTCGCAAAAGAGGTACTATTAGAGGCGGTTTTTCAAAATGGCTTAAAATAAAAGATGCTGCTTTAATAAAAGCAACTTCACAAGCTATTTTCTGTATATCATATTTAACAAACTGCCCTGAAGTATACTGTATTTCTGTTGCACCAATGTGTTGAAAAAAATGAAATGCGTTTGTCCCGGTATCACTCTCCTGGTCATCATCATGGTCGTGCTGATGTCCATGATCATGATGGTGAGTCGTTTGTTTTGTATCGTGTTGATGAGGAGTAAGATTATGCGCCAGCAATACCGAATAGGCAGTTGCTATAAATATAAATATGACGCATTTTTTTAACATAAAGAGAAGCAAAGGTAGCTTTTATTTATCTATCCCGGCCGGCATATTACTTGGATTGGTATGACTTTCGTCCTATTTTAATTCAAAATTACGGATGGATAATCCCGCCATTTTAATTTCAGGCGCCGGGCCGTCTGGTTTGATAATAGCTGCGCAACTGGCCATGCTAGAGATGCCATTTCGTATTATTGACAAGAAGTGGGAATAGCTGGCAAAGCTATTCGACAGGGAACAAAAGCAAGAGCAGTTAATTTGATCGCTAATGGAAAAAGAAAATTTCGATTTAACCTGGAAGGTGCAGGAACCGGACTTACTGAGTTTCCTTATTTATTACTTTAGGCTTTCTGAAATATCTTCATCGGAGATTTCAATACGCTGTTTAATAGTTTATGATTCCTGAGTACATAAGGTGTTTATTCCTTAAATTTTAACGGTTGTAAAATATTCTCAATAACAGCTACTTCTATATTTCACTACATGGGTTCCCGAAAATTTATTCCTGATCCAATCCATGATCTTAATGAAATCTTTATCGCTGCATTTCATTCGATAAAAAATAATTAGCGCTGAAGATATAGTAAGCGTCCCAATTGCCATAATTGATGCGTTAATGCCAAATGAATCAGCAATAACTCCTGTGACTATAGCGCCAATAGCATAACCCATATCACGCCAAAAACGGAATACACCTAAACTGTTTGCACGGTCTGATGGGTGCGTATTCTCAGCTACAGTGGCAAGGAAAGTAGGATATACCATTGCTGTGCCCCAACCAAGAAGAGAAGAAAGTACGATAAAGTGGGTGATTGTGCCGGCAAACAGCAAAGCAACTAAAGTGATTCCCTGTAATAGCATTCCAAGAAATAATAAATCCTTCTTGCAAAATTTATCTGCCATTTTACCTGTAAATAATTGGCCAATGCCCCATACAGCAGGATAAATAGCCGTTACAATCCCAATTTGCGCAATGCTAAACCCTTTTGTTGCTAACAATATCGGAAACAGCCCCCATGCCATTCCATCATTCAAATTGTTGATTAAACCAGCCTGGGTAACTGAACCAAGATTTTTATTTTTCCATGTAGTTTCCCAAAAAATGTTTTTAAGCTTTGGTATTTTACTGCTTGTTGCTTCTGCTGCTATGTGATGTTTTGTATCTTTTATCAGTAGCCAGCTCCCCAATAAACCCATCACTGACAAAGCAATACCAATATAAAATGGATATGGTCGCAAACCATATTCAGAAGCAATCCAGCCAGTGAGAAATGCGATAGCTGCTAACGCAATATATCCTGCAAATTCATTTAATCCCATAGCAAAACCTCTTTGCTTTTCACCTACCAGGTCTATTTTCATTACAACGGTACTGCTCCATGTGAGTCCCTGGTTTATTCCTAATAATACGTTGGCCGCTACTATCCAGTTCCAGTTATCGGCAAACATCAGTACAAACGGAACAGGCATTGCAAACAACCAGCCAATTACAAGCAGCTTCTTACGGCCTACTTTGTTAGCTAATGCCCCTGTAAAATAATTAGTAATCGCTTTAACTATACCAAAAACTACAATGAATGAAAGAATAGCTGTTTTGGCAGCAATGTGAAATTCAAGTTCCGCTATTTGCGGTAAAATACTTCGTTCCAGCCCTATCATACCTCCAACAAAGGCATTGATGATTACCAGGAGTGTGAACTGCTTCCAATTTTCCTTCAGGCCAAGTTTTATCTTATCCATTTTAACAGCTCATTTATCAGATTAATGGTATCAATACTTCCGAAATGCTCACCTTTCTCAAAATCACCTTCAGCCTGTGCCATTGTGTTTGTGAGATGGGCAAAGCATAGAATGTTTTTCTTTTTAACCCTGGCAAAAGCATATAACGCTGCTGCTTCCATTTCTACACAACAAACATTTTCATCTTTCATTGCTCTGATAGCCTCTCTGGTTTCACGGTATGGGGCATCTGTAGTCCAGCTTTTTGCGTTAAACCATGGACAACTTTCTGCCTGAGTTATTTCAGACAACTTGTCCAATAAAAAACCTGAAATTTCCGAAGGCTCTTTCGCGGGCAAATAGTGGTAACTGGTACCTTCATCCCTTACTGCTTCTGTGATTAGTGCGAAGCGCTTATTATTATCGAAGTACTGAATAATGCCGGCTGATGTCACGCTAACAAGAACTTCGCAACCGGAAGCAAAAAGTTGTTCGGCTACCAGCACGGCATATGACGCACCTACAATATAAGGCACAATGCCCAATTGAAGGTCGTTCAAATGAAAATTATAGAGGTTTGAATGATAACATGCCCAGCAATTATTCCTGGTAGCATCCCCTTTTCCGACCAGGTAACCAGCCAAATCTCCATCGGGATCCAGCACACATATCGAAGGCACATTACATTCAGAAATGTTTTTTTGCCGCCTCGCTTCCCTTAAAAGATTTTCAGGCAAAAAAATGGATGGTTCATTGTAATGTTTATTTTCAAGAATGTAAGCCTTCTCTTTTTTATCAATCATTTAATAAACGTTTATGCAGTGGCTTTAAAAAATGCACAGAAATTTTAGTACCTTTTTGTCTTCCTGTTATCGTAAGGACGGTTTTTGGTTCATAGCGGTTTGATTCAATCAGAAATGATCCATCAACCTGTCTGAGAGACTTATTAGTTTCTTTATTTAAGCTTTTAATTGTTAATGGGATAACCTTTGTCAATCCAATCTACTTTTAAATTATGCGGCAGATCAAGTAATTTATGATTGGTAAATTTCAGTGCGTTCAACAATGAAAATGCCGGACGAATGTTCGGACAATTTTTATATGGGCAGCATCCGCAATAGATTACAATTTCCCGGTCTTTATTTTCCTTTAGTAAAAGTTGTTTTAGTTTTTTAAGATTCTCCTTTTTATCGGCAGGACCTATCTTAACAGACTCTTTAATTGAACCTGCAGGTCCAATATCAATAATGAGCGGATGTTTTGCTGACGGGTTATTGATTACAGCAGACAAGATGGTGGGAGGCAGCAACTGTCCGGCTTTCCAGGGTTCTGCATTTTGAGCGGAAACAACCATAGATACGGACATTATGCATAGGGAAAAAGTTAAATTCAGTTTTTTCATCGTATTTGTTTTATTGATTTATGATATGCCACAACGATTCGACCCGGCTTCCAACTCAGCCGGGTCAATATCAGAAAAATCACCGGTAAGATTTCTTTCTACTATTGCCATATAATTCGCCGGAGCAGGCGGTATTTTCTGTAAAAGCATGTTGATAAAATCCTGCCCGGTGTTATGAAGTATTTCTATTTCATTTTTAGCCCGGCTGATTGTGGTGTTGATTAGTTTACCATCAAAATCAACGGGTTTATTGGTGTGTGCCGGAAATACTAATACATGGTCAGGTAATAGAAGTAATTTTTGCAATGAGTGATATAGTAAGGTTGCTTTATTCCGGCTCTCTTCCTCACTTGCTTTCAGGTCCGGGCGGCCAACGGCATTAGTAAAAATGGTATCGCCTGTAAAGACTATGCTATTTTCAATGTAAAAGCTAACGCTCTCCAATGTATGCCCCGGAGTTGGAAGACATTGAAGAGTAACTGCGCCTATGGAAAAAGTAGTATCTGCTGTTATCTTATTGTGGGAAAATCGCACCTTATTGGGAACAGGGAGAAATAAGGGGACATGAAAATAAGCGGCTACTTGCTTTGATCTTGAAAGATGGTCGGCATGTATGTGCGTTTCAATAACATATTTAACAGTAAGGTTGTGTTGCTGTATTAAATGAACATACACTTCAACGGGAAGCGATGCATCAATAATAAGGGCTTCGTTGTTAGAAGAAATGATATAAGACATGCATCCTTTTCCGGTTCGCCTGATTTGAATTACTTCGAAATCCGTGAACTGCTTTCGTGCTGTATTCCAGGCAGTGCCCCATGCTTTCATGCCACCTTCCAGCGACCAGGCATCAATTCCTTTTTGCCTTAATGCTTCAGCAGCGGCCTGGCTAGTCTTTCCTGCTGCACATACCGTTATCACCTTTGCATTTTCAGGAATATCAATTTCATTCAATACTGAATTATCGCCTTCATTGAGCCGCTTATAAGCATCTATGTAGTGGCTGCCGGGTATCTTCCAATCTTCCCTTTGTGATAATGGACGTACATCAAGAATGAAAACAGGTTCATTGTTTTCCAGCCATTCCCTCAATGTCTCTGCATTGATTGTGTTTTTTGAATTATCCATTTGTAATAATTTTTCCTGATGATACATCTTCTACCAGGAACTTTAATTTCCAATCAGGGTATCCTTCTTCCAGCCGCTTGACCTTAAACCCCTTTTGAGTAAGTAATTGAACTGCCTCATCGGCAAACACGCAAAATGGGCCCCGGCAATAAGCGATGTACTGCTTTGATTTTTTTAATTCCCCTATACGGCTTAATAACTGGTCAATTGGGATGTTTACCGCATTGGGTATATGGCCTGCTTTGTATTCCAGGTGCGGCCTTACATCAAGAAGAATTATATTGGAAGAATTCATCCTGGATATAAGCTCATCAATCCGTATCGGTTCCAGGCTATTTTTCTTTGTCCTGAATTCCCGCACAATTTTTTCAACTTCGGCGAGACTTCCCATTCCTATTTCCCGCAGATCTCTCCATGATTTATATACGCTGTCGTTGGCAAGACCGTATAGAATAAAATTGCCATTGCGTTTTACCCGTACAAGGTTGGATTGCTTGAGTACCTGCAAATGTTGAGATGTGTTGGCTACAGACATACCCGTTTCTTTCGCAATATCCTCAACGGATCTTTCCGCCTGTCCTAATAAGTCAATAATTTCCAACCGGTGAGGGTTGGCCATCGCCTTAACCAACCCGGATAAAACGCTGTATATTTTGTCTTTAAACTCCCTTTTATCCATATGCATTGCTTTTAACAGCACAAATGTAGAAAAAGGATTCAACTATTCAATATAATTATTGAATAGTTGAATTGGCTTATCACTTCTATTAACTACCCGCACTTTCTGATTGGACAGTTTTTGTTTTAAAATAGATACCATCGCTAAGGTTTCTAATGTTGGCACATCACCTGCACAAGTCATTACCACATCGGGCTCAGTAGGTGACCATTATAAGTTCAATTAATTTAATCATTTCGATTTCCAGATTCCCCGGTAATTCTACAACTGATTGAGCTTTATCTCCGATTTGCAAACTGCTGTCAATAATATTATACCCAGAGCTATTAATTTTATTTAATTCATTTGAACTGTTTGCGTAATAATTGAGCATTCAAAGCAACGATGATGGTACTTAAACTCATCAGCACCGCACCCATCGCCGGACTGAGTATAAATTTGGGATAAAGAATACCAGCCGCCAGCGGGATAGCAATAAGATTGTATCCTACGGCCCAGATAAGATTCTGGATCATCTTGCTGTAAGTAGCTTTGGCAAAAGCGATCATGCCTACCACATCTTTGGGATCGCTGTTTACTAAAATAACATCGGCGGTTTCCGCAGCTACATCGGTGCCTGAACCAACAGCAATGCCTACATCAGCCTGAGCCAGGGCAGGTGCATCATTTACACCATCGCCGGTCATGGCCACCAACTCTCCTTTGGCTTGAAACTCTTTTAGCTTTTCCTGCTTTTCGTGTGGCAATACATTGGCGAAATAACCATCCATCTTCAACTTACTTGCTACAGACTTAGCGATGTCTTCATTATCGCCGGTCAACAAATACGATTTGATATTCATTTGCTTTAAATCAGCAATCGCTTCTGCTGAAGATTCCCGTATAGAATCGGCCAGTGTAAATATTCCAGTAGGTTTATTATCAATAAGCAGGTAATTAATCGTTTCAACACTCAGGTCAACGGAAGAAGGCGTAGCAGGAACAGGTTGATTGTTTTGTTTGAAATAATTAGGTCCGGCGGAAATAACCAACTTTCCATTAACAGTACCTTTTACACCAACACCCTGTATATAGCTGAAGTTTTCGACCGGCCATAGTTGCAACGATTTTTCTTTGGCTTTCCGGGTCAACCCATGAGCGATATGATGTTCAGAGTTTTGCTGCACCGAAGCGGCATATTGTAAAAGCTGATCTTCGGGAATGTTGTTATCCAACGAAATTATTTTTTCTACCTCGTGGGAGCCTTTGGTAAGCGTTCCGGTTTTATCGAAGATGAGAGTAGTAATATTCCTGGCTGACTCAAAAGCAGTGCGGTTGCGGATCAATAAGCCATGTGTGGCGGATAAGCTGGTAGATATGGCAACCACTAACGGAATAGCAACACCCAGCGCATGAGGACAAGCCGTAACCATCACCGTCACCATTCTTTCCAATGCAAAGTCGAGATCGTTTTCTTTGTTGAACCAAAAAATAAAAGTGATAACGCCTACTGTAATAGATATAATCGTTAACCATTTGGCTACTTTATCAGCAAGGTTTTGTGTCTTAGATTTGGAAGCCTGTGCAGATGAAACCAAAGTAATTACCTTGTTAAGATAACTATCATTACCTGTTGCTGTAATTTGCAGTTTCAACGCGCCGTCTCCATTAATAGAACCGCCGATAGCTTTTTGCTCTTTTTCTTTTTTTACAGGTACACTTTCGCCGGTAAGCATACTTTCGTTCACATAAGAACTTCCTTCCAGTACTATTCCATCAGCAGGAATTTTTTCCCCGGGCTTCACCAGCACCTTATCGCCATTCCGCAATTCTTTCAGATTGATGTCCACTATTTCCCCGTTTCTATCTACATGCACGGTTGATGGCAATAATGCCACCAGGCTTTCCAATGCTTTTGAAGCAGCCATTTGCGAACGCATTTCTAACCAATGGCCGAGCAACATAATGTCAATCAATGTTGCCAGCTCCCAGAAAAAATCCATTCCCTTTAAACCAAACACAACAGCCACACTATATATAAAGGCAACACTGATAGCGATAGCCACCAGCGTCATCATACCAATAGCTTTATCCTTTATTTCACTGAACATCCCTTTCAGGAAAGGCATGCCGCCATAGAAATAAATAAAAGTACTCAGTACCAATAACAGGTATTTATCACCGGTAAATTTTATTTCAAAGCCCAGCCATTGCTGGATCATGTGGGACAATAATAATATTGGAACAGTAATCACCAGGCAAATCCAAAACCGTTTCAAAAAATCATGGGTATGGTGTCCGGCATGTTTATCGTGGGCACCATGTCCTTCATGCCCTGAATGTGTCTGCTTTGCTTGAGTGTTCTGATACCGGTGCTGATGCTCATCACCAGACTGATCTTTATTCTCCGAAGCTTCAAGAGGAATCAGGTCCATTCCACATATAGGACATTTACCCGGGCGGGGTTTAATTACTTCGGGATGCATGGGACAGGTGTAGGATTGTTGTGGATATGTGTGGTGGTGGTGTGTATGGTCCATAATATTATTTTGATTTACATGAAGCTTTGGCTTGGGTAATTTTATTAATGACTAACGTTCAGTAACTAAATTTAAATTTCCAATAGCAACATTGATTTATAGGTTATCAATAAAATATTTTTAATGCCTAAAGCCTTTTAAGTATTTAAATATCATTTAAGATCACCTTCTAAGGTATTAATAAAAGGGTGGCAATCATTTAATATTAGCCACCCCATTTAAATTAAGCTGCCATTTTGCGGCACTCTTCTGCACATGTTCTGCAAGCCTCTGCACATTCATGGCAATGATCCATTCCATGTTGTGCATGCTTTTCACATTCTACGGCACATGTGTCGCAGATATCTGCGCAGATGCGGCAAATCTCTTTTGCCTTATCGCTTCCAAGGCTCATTAACTGTGCGGCTGTATAGCAGATAGCCGCACACTCCATGTCTAACTGAACGCAGCGTGCCATCATTTTTACATCTGCTTCCTGCAAGCAGGCAGAAGCGCAATGATTACAAATAGCTGCGCATTTAAGGCAGGCTTCAATACAAGTTTTGTACGTGTGATAACCGGTCATGATTGTTGGTTTTTATGTGAAGAAAATAAGTTGGTTTTTTGTTTGTATTGTTTAATAAATAATGGTAACACCTGCACCTAAGCCCATATCACTATCGTAGTGGGTAGATAAGGCGAACCACTTCCGTACGATATACCTCAAGCCGACGGCATATTCTTTATCGGTATTCCACATAAAATTCCCTCTTAAACGATTGGTAAGTGGTATATCTTCTCTGCCCAACTGGAAACGGAATTTACCATCACCGTCCACTCTTGCATCAGCCACTACCAGCATGGGTAAGGTATATTGCAACCCCACTACAAATGTTTTGCGGTCACTCTTATTACTCACCTGCCCGAATGCATTTTTTTCTATTTCATCACCCACTTTTGCGTAATGATAGTCGAACCCTACATAGGGAAACAGCCATTGCATTTTTCCCAGGTACCGACCAAAATTTACTTCCACTTCCCGTCCGTGTTCGGGTGTTAAACCCAAGTGCCATAACCCCTGTAATTCGTACCGGTTACCCGATAGCATAAAGGTTGCATCGCTGCCATTGCTTTCCAATCCTATAGTAGCCGAAGGATGTATCATTTGTTCGCTACGCTTAAACTGCTTCCATGCTTTTTCCTTATCGGGCAGTTGCGGATTGGGTGGCGAGTTTTGATAGCTTAACACATTGCCCATACCTGCCATCATGTGGTACAAAATATGGCAATGGAAAAACCAGTCGCCGTCTTTGTTAGCAGCAAATTCGAGGGTATCCGTTTCCATGGGCATGATGTCTATCGTATTTTTAAAAGGTGCATATTCGCCCTGTGCACCCAATACCCGGAAGTCGTGCCCATGCAGGTGCATCGGGTGGCGCATCATTGAATTATTGGTAAGAATAATGCGCACCTTTTCTCCCTGTTTAATCAAAATTTTATCCCATTCGCCTAAGGTCCTATTGTTAATGGACCATACATAACGGTTCATGTTCCCTTCCAGTGTAAAGTGCAGTATTTTGGTTGGCACATCCGGTAATGTTGTTTTAACCGGTGAACGAAGCATGGCATAATTAAGTGTTACGATGTCTGAACTATTGCCCATATCTATACCTGCCATGTCATGTATCTTCATACTGTTTGAAGTATCCATCTTATTGCTGTCCATAGCTTTCATATTATGCATGTTCATGCCAGGACTCTTTTCTGCTTTCGTACTATCGGATTTCATATCCTTCGTGCTATCCATGTTCATGCCGTGCACATCATGCATTTCGTTACCGCTTTTGCCATCTTCACTTCCGGTAATTTCAGGATACATTACACTGTTCATGTCCATTGATTGCAAACTCATTTGCATGCCTGGCATTGGCTTCATGTCACCATTCATTTTCATCATGTCATTCATCATTTTCATGCCTTCGAAATACTTCAGCTTAGGCAGCGTTGTTGCCGGCATTTTCATGCCGCTGCCCAGCCATAGTGACGTATGGCTGCTCCGGTCTTCCGGAGTTGACCGGAATTCATAACTCATGTTATCGGGGATGGTAACAATTACATCGTATGTTTCTGCAACGCCAATAATTAACCGGTCCACTTCTACAGGAATTACATCGTTGCCGTCATTAGCAATTACTGTTATTTTTCCGCCGGCATATTGTAACCAGAAATAGGAGGAAGAGCCGCCGTTCACCACCCGCAACCTTACTTTATCACCAGCTTTAAACTGCGGCGCTTCGGTTTCCGGTTTGCCGTTAGATAAAAATTTTTCATAGTAAACATCACTCACATCCATGGCGTTCATCCGTTTCCACTCATTCGTTACTTTGGTTGAAAAATATCCTTTACCTATGGCTTCGGCATAGCTTTGCACACTTCCTTTTTTAATAGCATACCAGTCATTGGCGGATCTTAATCTTCGTTGAACCTGGTGAGGATGTTCATCCGTCCAGTCGCTCAAAACCAAGGGCAGTTCAGCCGTGTATGGTTTGTTCATCTTCATCATTTCATTACCACTTCCATTCATTGCATTGTCTTCCCTGCTTTTAAAAACCAACGCACCGTAAGTACCCACCTGCTGCTGCAAGCCTGAATGCGAATGATACCAATAGGTTCCATTTTGAGCAATTTTAAATTTGTATAAATGCGTAGTGCCGCCTGGAATTACTGAAGTGGTTAAAAAAGGAACACCATCCTGCTCGTTGGGTAAAATAACGCCATGCCAATGGATAGATGTTTCCGTTTTTAGCATATTGTGCAAATAGATTTCAGCCGTGTCACCTTCTGTAAAAATGAGTGGTGGAGCAGGAATGGAACCATTCACTGCAAGCCCATGTCTGTGCTTGCCGGTATAGTTTACCATGGTATCGGTAACGTATAAATCATAGCGAACGGTTTTGCCAGGATTGACAATTACCTTTCCGCCAATCTGGTTAGCTGTATCCGTGTCCGAATGATCCATGTGCAGTTTATCATGCATGTGCATATTCGTATCTGCCTTCATATCCATCTCCTTCATGTCACGCATTTCTTGCATGTCTTTCATTTCTTTTTTAACGGGCACAGTATCTTTTGGCTTGGTAGGCTGCTCGTTATTGGGAACCGTTTTCGGTTGTGCTGTTTTTATTGTCTTTTTGACCAATGTCATTCCGCATTTGGGGCAGTTACCTGGCTTGTCCATCTTCACTTCAGGATGCATCGGACAAGTATAGATAACTTGTGTTTGTTTTTTTTGTGCCTGAATATCAGGTGCAAAAAAAACAATCAAAATCAATTGCATGGTGAGGAATAGTATCTTTTTCATTTCATTTTAGTTTATGTCTATTGACAACATTTTTTCTTGCGTAGGAAGACTGCTTTAAAAATTATACCTATCAGTTTCTTTACTTTTTTCATTATGGTTTAATTTGCTCAAGGTTGTCTTTTGCATTCTGCGCCCAATCTATGATCAATGCTTTTTGCTCTTTAGTAAGTCTTGCATTTTTGTGCAGCAATGAATAAGAAGCTAAAGGCATTTCATCATCTTTTACCTGGCTTGCAATGGATTTTAATTTGCTCTGTTGCCTTCTTTCCGAATAACTTCCAAACTCATTAAAATTTAGTTCTGCTTTTCCATCCTTTATGTGATTGCCTAACAGCCAACCCATCGGTTGAATGTTGGCATACCAGGGATAGTTGGTATGGTTGCTATGGCAATCGTAACAGGCTGTTTGCAAAATCAACTGGACATTTGAGGGAATGGAAATTGTCGTGGAAATGTCTGATGGCGATGCCTGCCCGTTTTCATTACGGGCAGGTTTTATAAACTGAATGCCTGTTAAAACAATCAATATAGCTAACCCTATTTTTTTCATCCGGCTCATAGTCCTTATTTAAGTTCTTCTTTCACTTCGCCGCAGGTAGACATTTTAGTGCCGAGGTAGGGATTTTTAATGTCTTTGGTTTCACTCAGCCAATTGGCGCCTTTGTTATTATTATACATCGGACAATGGGTTTGATAAAGGGTTTGGCTGGTTCCAAAAACCTTAACCATATCGTACAAATCTTTACTGAGCGTTTCAAAATGTTCCCGTTGATGTTCTATGTTATTTGCGTTAGCAGCAATATGTTCTGCATGTTCTATTGCATCATCTTTTACATCGGCAAATATCTTTTTTTGATCTGCAGAAAAAGAAGCAGGATCTGCTTTCTCTATTGCCTTTTGCACTTCAGTTCCGGCTGCCGCAGCATCTTTACTATTGTCATTCGCCAATGCATTTTTAAGCTGCAAATAAGGGGCAACCATATCGTTTACCGGGTTGTTGCTTGTTGTTTCTGCAGTAGGGGACTGCATCCCCGTTTTGGTGGTATCACCTGATGTAGCTGTTGTTTCTTTCGATTGATTATCGTTGTTGTTACAGGCTGACAAGGAAATGGCCGCAACTGCGATCATAATTAGCGTTTTCATCTTTGTTGATTTTTATTTTTAAGGAATAGCTAAAGGCAGGACACCCATCGCATCCCAATTAGCTATAAGAAAGGATTATTGATTAATGGTTTCCACCACATTGCCGCAACTCAGCATAGCATTGCCGTAGTAGGGATTTTTGATTGTTTTACTATCACTGAGCCAGGAGCTTTTTTTCATTGGGCAATAAGTTTCGTAAGCAGGTTTTGTTCCCAGCTTTATAGACTTCGCCAGTGTAATCATGTTGGCAGAAAGCGTAGCAAATTTTTCCCGTTGCTTTTTGAGATCTTTTGTTTCAGAGATGGTGCCGGCATCTTTCAGTAATGCATGTATATTACCTTCTGATATGATTTTGTAATCAATACCATTGGCTGCTTTTACAAATTCTCCGGCACTTGCAGAAGCTTTGCCGGCATTACCTGCTACCAATGCATCCTTTATGCCGTAGTAAGAAGTGAGTAGTTGGGAAAGTTGTGTTTGTGTTTTTGTTGTGCTGTCCTGGCCAAAACTGTTTTGCAGAAATGCAGTTGCGAAAATAGCAACTATTAAAAATATTTTTTTCATCTTATGAATGATTTAATGTTATAAGAAACTAATACGGACATGGCAATACCATGCTGACTGAAATAATATTACATCAAATCATATCTGGAACGACTGAATAGCTATGCGAATGTCCGGTATAGGGGGATGATGGCCACGGACAAAATACCTGGTATTGGGAACATCCTGAGAGGAAAATAAAATATTAGTATTATAAAATGAAGCAAGGAACGCAGTAAAAAATACGGGATTGAAGACTGCATTTACAGAAGGGGTAAGCGATTTATCAAGTTGTTCAAATTTGATCACCTTGTCGTTGCAGCAGTTGTCCTTTTCGTTGTTGTCGGTTTTATGTTTGTCTGCTTTATCGTGGTGATGAGAATTACTGTGATTATGCCTGTTGGTTTTCTCCTTGTGAATATGTTTTTTACCATCTCCATGAACGTGAACTACTGACTCTGTGGCTTCTTCATCGTTGTGATGTTTTGAATTAAAACCCATATCTGCTCCAAGAGCACAAGCAAAACCAACAATGGTATTCAATGAGAATATCATTAAAAGAAATGCTGCTTTTAGCCGTATGGGAAATTCCTTTATAAACACATGAAAAATTAGTCTATTTAAAACAAACCCCTATTCTATTTATCCAATAAACCGGGCAAAAACCTTGCCCGGTTTACCTTTGCTTTTTAAGTAAGCGCTTCTGCTTTGAACCCGGCCTTTTCCACCGCTTTAATTACTTCCTTTTCATCCAGATTATCCGTGGTAACGGTTAGTATTTTCTTTGGGTTCTGCGTATCCACTTCCCAGGTGGCTGTTCCTACCGTTTCATTCAATGATTGGGTAACTTTTTCCACACATCCGCTACAATTGATATTCGTTTTTAATTGTATTGTTTTCATACTATTTGTTTTATTGTTTACTGCAAAATTAGTTCATCTATTGGCCAGGGCTGTTATACAATTATGGGTAAACTTTATATAATTTGGTATTATATTTTCTTATTTTTTAAACGCAGGCTATTGCCCACCACGCTGACAGAACTCAATGCCATAGCCGCTCCGGCAATCATCGGATTCAGTAAAAAGCCATTGACAGGATACAGTATACCGGCTGCGATAGGGATACCAATTATGTTGTAAATAAATGCCCAGAAAAGATTTTGTCTTATAGCCGCGACCGTATATTTAGATAATTTAATGGCTTTGGGAATTTTTAAAAGATCGGATGAGATAATGGTCATCTTAGCAACATCCATCGCTATATCGCTGCCCTTACCCATAGCGATGCTGACGTCTGCCTGTGCCAGGGCATTGCTATCATTGATGCCATCGCCAACCATGGCCACTACCTTCCCTTGTTGCTGCAATTCTTTTACAAAATCTGCTTTGTGTGCAGGTAATACTCCTGCTTTAAAATGATCAATGCCCGCTTGATCTGCTATGGCTTTCGCTGTAGCCGGATTATCGCCGGTAAGCATATATACTTCAATGCCTGAATCCCTCAATTGCTTTACCGCTTCTTTTGAAGTTTCCTTTATTTTATCGGCAATGGCAATCACCGCTAATGCCTGTTTTTCATTGGCGAACCAGATAACAGTTTTTGCTTCGGATAGCCATTTGCTCGCCGCATTCTTTAATTCTCCGGCAACGGAAATATGATTCGTTTGCAAAAGCGAACCGTTACCCACATAATAGCTTTGGTTATCTATTTGTGCTTTTGCTCCGAAGCCGGTAATGCTTTCAAAATGTTGAACAGGTATATAACCAGACTTTTTTTCAAAATGTTTTACCACTGCTTCCGCGAGAGGATGTTCTGATTGTTTTTCAATAGAGGTTAGTACAAGCGAAAGTTCCTCATCATTGTTTAACCATATAATATCCGTAACAACAGGTTTACCTTCAGTGATGGTCCCGGTTTTATCAAGAATAATGGCATTTACTTTTTTGGCTAATTCAAGACTTTCGGCATCTTTAATCAGTATACCGTTTTCAGCACCTTTACCTATTCCCGCCATGATTGCGGTTGGCGTTGCCAGGCCTAACGCACAGGGACAAGCAATCACCAGCACGGTAACCAGCGCCAACAAGCCTTGTGTTAAACCATTTTCTCCGCCCAGGACAATCCAGGCAATAAGACTTAGTACAGCAATCAATATAACAATGGGAACAAAGATGCCCGCAATTTTATCTACCAGTTTTTGCACCGGCGCTTTGCTGCCCTGGGCTTCCTGCACCATTTTAATTATTTGTGCCAATACGGTATCACCGCCTACTTTATCGGCAATAAATTGAAAACTTCCTTTCTGGTTGATGGTGCCTGCAAATACTTTTTCATGCCTGACTTTTTCAACCGGTACAGGTTCACCGCTAATCATACTTTCATCAACAAAAGAATTACCATTGCTGACAGTTCCATCCACCGCAATCTTTTCACCGGGTTTCACCAGCAGGGTATCACCCACTTTTATATGGGCAACGGGCATTTCCATTTCATGATCGCCCTCATGTATTACGGTAACTGTTTTAGGTTGCAGTCCCATCAATTTTTTAATGGCCGATGAAGTGTTGCCTTTGGCTTTTTCTTCCAATAATTTTCCTAATAAAATAAAAGCAATAACAACACCTGCTGCTTCGAAGTAAACATGCGGCATAAGGCCGCGGCTTGTCCAAAACTGCGGGAACAACGTATTAAACATACTAAAGACGTAAGCCACACCGGTACTCAGGGCCACCAGCGTATCCATGTTAGCGGAGCGGTGCTTTGCCTGTTTCCAGGCATTGCTAAAAAATTGCCTGCCAAAAATAAGGACGACAGGCGTTGCCAAAGCCCACATTATGTAATTGGCATAAGGCATGTGCATAAAAAACATTCCGATAATAACCAACGGAATGGATAACAGCACGGCGCCAATCGTTTTATTTTTTAAAGCTTTAAATTTTTTTGCATGCAGATCTTCCAATGCCTGTTTCGCTTCCTGGCTTTCATCAATCATCAGGTCATAACCAATAGTCTGCAAAGCGGTTTTTAACTGCTGTGGGTTTGTAAGTGTAGGAATATATTCTACCTGTGCTATAGCGTTGGCATAATTTACCGCTACATTCACAACACCTGTTTGGTTTTCCAGAATACTTTGCGAACTGGCGGCGCAGGAGGCGCAGGTCATGTTTAATACCGGGAAAGATTTCTTTACAGTTGCTACATCATAGCCTAAATCCCGGATTGCTTTCACGGCTTTGGGCACTACATCAATGGCGTCATTGGTTTCAATGACAGCCCTGTTATTATTGAGTTCTACTTTGTGAGCAGTGATGCCTTTTACTTTGCTTAGTCCCTTATCAACAATCAGGGCGCAATGTTCGCTGTCCACTCCTTCCAGTGGCATATAAATAGAATTGTTATTATTTTTTGACATATCCTTTCAATTTTAATACTAGCAAAACTACTGTCCTGAAAGGCTTCTGCTGTTATATAATTATGGGAAAAAGTTACATTTTTAGGATTAAAACGTGATCTATAAAACGCTAAAGGGGAATTCAATCCTCAGTTTTTCCCAAGTCATGGCGATTGTTCCGTTATTTTTTCCGGCGGCAATAAAATATTGCAGTCTTTCGGTAAGTGAATTTTTCTTTGGCTTTATTTTAATCCTTACTATATCGTCTTTTTCATCATATTCCGATGCCAGGTGTTGTTTCCAGTGTTTGTTTATTATAACTGTCCATTCCTTTTTCCCCGGAATAGTAAACAGTGCGTATTTACCTGCAGGAATATTCACCTTATTTATCGTAATGCCTTTGTTGAATGTTATGGTAGTAGCGTCATGAGCGCCAGTCACCCATACTTCATCATAAGGAACCAGGCCGCCCCAAATAACTCTTTTTCTTACTCCCGGAGAATGATAATTAATGGTAACCGTTTCAGATCCGATCTTGGTTTCTACCGCTGATTTTATACTTTTTTTGGAAGTGTCTTTCACCAGGTTCGGATTATAACAAACATCTTCCTTCTGTGCAATTGCTAAAGTTGCCCAGCTACAGAAAAGAAAGGTCAAGGCAACAGGGAATTTTATTCGCATAATTTTCATTTAAATAGTATGGTGTATCTGATAAAGGAAATTGATTATTTAATCGTTTCTTTCACTTCGCCACAGTTTATCATCTTGTCTCCGAAATAAGGGTTACGTATTTCTTTACTTCCGCTAATCCATGAGGCGCCTTTATCGTCAAATGCCATGGGGCAATACGCAATATACAATTCGCCATTAGCCAGGCCTTCTTGTTTTACTAAAGCTATCATATCATTAGTCATTGCTTCATACATTTTTCTTTGCGCTTCTATACCTGAAGCCGTGGTGATTTTTGCTGCGGAAGTTGCAATAACTGAGGCCCCATTTACTTCCTTAGCGCCTGCTTCTATAGCGTTAGCGGCTATTTTCGCTTCGGCTTCATTGCCATTGGTAAGCGCCGTGGTTAAATGAATGTAATGCTGGTATACGGCATTGAGCTTATCATTCTTTAAAACCGGTTTTGTATTCGCTGTGGCCGTAGTTTGTTCCATTCCGTCGTGTTCATGATTCGCTTCCATGTCGCTCTTCTTTTCTGAATTCCCATTACCTGCACAAGCTGAAAGAAGAACTAATACCGCAAATGGGATGATTGTTTTTAATAAATGTTGCACTGTTTTAATTTTAAAATGTTTAAAAAATATATTAGTGATTATGTCCCGCCATTGGATTTTTACCTTTTTTCAAAACAAACTCGCTGTATAAGAGGTAAGCCCCCGACACCACTACTACATCACCTTCCTCTACACCTTTGGTAATCTCTACACGGTTAAAGTTTTCAGCGCCGGTTTCTACCATTTTTGGTTCAAACTTTCCAATACCCGTTTCCAGCCAAACATGTGCGCCTTTGCCATCGCGGATCACGGCATCTACCGGCAGCGTAATCGCTTTAGACGAATTGGCTACGGGCAATTCAACAATAGCCTGCATACCCGCTTTCAATTTATTTTGCTTATTCGGAATGCTACCCCTGACCGTTAATAATTGGCTGGCAGCCTGCAATGCCGGGGCAATAAATTCAATGCGCATTTTGTGCTGCTCATTCCCGTAACCGGGAATAATTACATTTACAATGTCTCCATTTTTTACAGCCCCCGCTTCGCTGGGATACAAATCCGCTTCCACCCAAATAGTTTGATAACCTTCCAAACGCATGATGGAGGAGCCTTCGGCTACATACTGACCTTCGGAGATAAGCAATTCGGACACTACGCCATTTACCGGTGAAGAGTAAGTTACATAAGGGCTGGTTTGTTTTTTACTTCTTAACTGTTGCAACTGGGCTACAGTCTGGCTGTATAAAAGCAACTTTTGCTTTGCAGCCTCAGATAGCTGCTGAAA
>CALKHN010000050.1 GCA_937991535.1 uncultured Sphingobacteriales bacterium | reverse complement strand
TTATTCAACCTTCAATTTACACTTTTACAGGACCCTTTCTTATACATGAGACCTCACTTCTCACTTCTCCCTCTCCCCTCTCCCCTCTCACTTCTCCCCTCCCCTTCTCCCCACCATTCTTTTTGAAATACGCCGCTTATTAGTGAACTTCGGGAGATTAGTTTTAATTTAACAAAAAAGGATCAATACAATTTTAATGAAGCATGTGGTTGTTATTGGCGGTGGTATCATGGGCTTAAGCTCCGCCTATTACCTGCAACAGTTGGGTTATAAAGTAACAGTATTGGATAAAGATGATTTCTCAAACAATTGTTCCTACGGCAACGCCGGCTATGTTTGTCCGAGCCATTTTATTCCTTTAGCTACCCCCGGTATTGTTTGGAAGGGCTTTAAGTGGATGTTCAATAAGCAAAGCCCTTTTTATGTACAACCTTCCCTTAACCGGTCGCTGGCCGACTGGGGATTGAAATTTGCACGGAGTGCAAATACCCGGCATGTAACAGTTTCGGCTATCCCTTTACGTGATATCGCTTTACTGAGTCAAAAAGAATATGAAACCTGGGCAGCAATCCCAGGATTCGATTTTGCTTACGAGCATAAAGGGTTACTGGAAATATTTCAAACCCAACCTGTAGCAGAACATGCATATCATACGGTTGAACAGGCAAGAGCGCTTGGGCTGGAAGCCTTATTGCTGAATGCAGAAGAATTGAGACAACTGGAACCGCATACAAAAATCAATGCCATTGGCGCTATATTGTTTAAATGCGATGCCCACTTATACCCCAATAAGTTAATGCAGGGATTGCTTTCACTTTTACAGCAAAACGGAGTGAAGCTCGTGGGCAGCGCCCCTGTAACCGGTTTTGAAAAGAACGGAACCACAGTAAAAAAAGTGATAACGCCCAGCGAAGATTTCGATGCAGCTGCAGTGGTGATAGCTACAGGAGCATGGAGCCGCGACGTAGCTGCAATGGTTAATACTAAAATTCCGCTGATGCCCGGTCGCGGCTATTCGGTAACCCTTGAAAACTCACCTTATCGCCTGAACCACCCGGCCGTATTAGCCGAAGGAAGAGTAGCCATTACGCCCATGGACGGCAATAAGATCCGCTTTGGAGGAACGATGGAGGTAGTATCTACGTCTACCCCACCACGTTATCAAAGGGTGAAAGGCATTTTAAATGCGGTGAAAAGGTTCTACCCCGAATTTGATGTACCGATGCCTCCACAGGATAAATTGTGGTACGGTTACCGTCCCTGTTCGGCCGATGGATTGCCCTATATAGGGAAGATAAAAAGCTACAACAATGTGGTGGTGGCCACCGGCCATGCTATGCTCGGATTAAGTTTGGGGGCGGGAACCGGGAAATTAGTGAGTGAAATTGTAAATGAAGAAAAAAGCAGTATTGATCTGAAGCCTTTTAGAGTGGAAAGATTCGGGTGATGTCATTGTTTTTTCAGCATTGGGAACAGCTTTTTTATTTCCTCAGTAAGGTGAAATATATATAATTTGATTCGGGTTTCTTTATCATCAAATACAACAAAAAAACAATCGGTAACGACTGTAATTTCAGCTTCATTTCGCTGCCGCTTTCACATTCCGGAGTGGTTAAAACATCAGCCATCCGAATTTCTCAATAAATTACCTTCCCTGTTTAATTTCAATAGAATTAACATTAATATCCTATTTGTTAACATCCCCTAAACAAGCCCCCGCGGAACACAATATGGCAGGAAGATTGCACTATTAAATAATAAGTATAGTTAGATGAAAGAGAAAATACATACATCTGCTATTAAAACGGTGCTGAAAGTTGACCGTGAAATTGAAACGGTGAAAGACACCATTGGTGAGCTATTGGATAAAGGGAAAGATTATCCTGAATCATATTATAAGAATATATCATCAAATTCATTTCTTTTCGGCTGGATAAAGTCTTTTTGTATTG
Source organism: uncultured Sphingobacteriales bacterium (assembly GCA_937991535.1). GTDB lineage: Bacteria > Bacteroidota > Bacteroidia > Chitinophagales > Chitinophagaceae > Agriterribacter. The sequence goes on along the minus strand of CALKHN010000050.1, from coordinate 13,171 downwards.
TAATCATTTCCGTAAAACTCATTCCCGAGTCGGAAGACAGTACTATAATCAATATTGAAGCAACAAAACCAGAGAACGGCGCCGCCACCAAAGACAATGTGCAGGATGCATTCTATGATTTTCTGGGATTGATGAAAAGAACATTTACAACCGAAGCATCATCTGCACTGATATGGAAAAAGAACAATGACCATGGGGGTATTTGGACCTTCCTGTTTTTGGTGCTGCTCGCCGCCTTTTTGCTGTGGTTTTATTTCTCCGGAAAATAAAACCACTTATTTTTTCATCATCACCTCTTCTTCATTGCTTATTACACTCTGTTTTTTTCTTTACCGCGGTTTTCTTTGTGCAAACCGCTTTAGCTATTGATACCTTACCAGATATAGAGTTTACCGGCTATTTTACATAACCCCAAAAGTTCAGTTACAATAATGCTTCGCGGCTGATGTACCAAAGTGAGTCAACAATCCATATTTTTATACCATAAAGCTATTCTTCTGATCCTGATAAAAAATAACATGAAAGGTATTGAAACTGCATACGAACAATTGCTGCAGCCTTCGCCGGCATTGCTAACCGATATAACCAAAATACAGGGCGATATCATAATTTTGGGCGCAGGTGGCAAAATGGGGCCGGCACTGGCAAAGCTTACCCGGCAAGCCATTGAAAGGGCGGGCCTATCAAAAAAGGTAACAGCCGTTTCGCGTTTTTCTGAACCCGGTGTTCGGGAAAGCCTGGAGCAGGCCGGGGTAATAACGCTGCAGGCCGACCTGCTGGAAGACGAACAGTTGCAGGCGCTGCCCTTTGCAGAAAATGTGCTGTACCTGGCCGGTACAAAGTTTGGCACAACAGGAAAAGAATATTTTACCTGGGCGATGAATACCTACTTACCGGGACGGGTAGCCGAAAAGTACAAAGACTCCCGTATAGTGGTTTTTTCTACCGGAAACGTATATCCGCTTGTGACCGTAACATCCGGCGGCGCCACCGAGCATACAGAGCCGGAACCAGTGGGAGAATACGCCCAGTCGTGCCTGGGCAGGGAGCGTTTATTTCAATACCAGTCATCTAAGCACAACACTCCCCTCTTTATTTACCGGCTTAATTATGCCAGTGACGTAAGCTATGGTGTACTGCCCGAAATTGCCCGTTCCGTAATGGAGAACAAACCCATTGATGTCAGCATGGGGCATATCAACTCCATCTGGCAGGGCGATGCCAACGAAATGGCCATCAGGGCGCTGCTGTATTGCGAAACACCGGCTAAAACAATAAATATAACAGGCCCGGAAATTATTCCGGTAAGATGGGCCGCGCACGAATTTGGAAAAATGTTTGGTAAAACGACGGTATTGGTGAACGAAGAGCAAGACACCGCTTTGCTGAGCAATGCAGGTGAAGCCTGCCGTTTGTTCGGATATCCAAAAGTGCAGCTAAAACAAATGATGGAGATACAGGCGGAATGGTTAAAGCACGGCGGACAAACCATCAATAAACCTACCCATTACCAGGAAAGAAAAGGCAAATTTTAACCGCATGTCAAATTACCCATTATTACCAGCCGGTATAAATAGCTTGTTGCGGAAAATTAAACAGTGTAAACGGATGATGATTTTGTAAAAGCGCTTCTAACTCGTTAGTACCGGCATAGATCATTCATCGAAGCATTCGGGCTAACCATCGAATAGCTACTGATTAAACCTTAAACTGATTAAATGTAAACTTATATTTGCACTGGTTTTTCATAGGATATTGGATTTAAAAACGGGGTGCATTTCTATGCTGCCCCTTTTTTTATGAATAGAGTTAAGAAAAGTTCACGCTTGATTTTTATTAATAAGGCCCATTTTCGGAAAGGAGTCTTGATTAAGCTTTTAAAAAACAACAGAAAATGGCAATAGATTAAGGTTGTGAAGGGGATCCGTTTAATCAGCAACGCAAAGCGCTGCACCATTTTCTGTTGTTACAATTGCAATGATTTTGACGGACGGTTAAAATACATTGCTGTTCTTCCTTAGGGTATTGGATCAGGTGTTGTTCTGGTTCTGCAAGGGCTGTCGCAGGATCGGGATGTTCATCATGGATACCGGATCAACTGGATTATCGGATTCGGATATTGGATAAGGATCATTGGATTTGTTACACAAAGAAACACTGGTTTGCACTGTTAAAAAATAGTGCTTAATATAAATGATCAGTCATTCTTCTTCTACACTGCAGGAAAATTACGATGAAGGTGCATTAAGACTTTCCTCTTAACAACCCGTATTTATGCAGAATCCGATGTATAAATGTATAGAATACAATTATTTTTACTTATTATACAATTGAGTTGTATGGATATTCTCCGCTGATAGTGGTAAAATTACGTGAGGATATCTGCCGTCAGGGCTCCCAATGAGTCAAAAGTAAAAAAGAAGGAACAATAATTTGGCTGATAAACAATATGCAGCCGGAAGAAAAATAGCGCTGTCTCTGTCTGTTAAATACCAGCGATCAGAGAAATCAATCATTGGGCAACAATTTCCTCAATTTTCCTGACAAGTACACTGAATTTCGGCGGCATGCAAATTGCAATTAATATATAAAATCAATCTCCCGGAAGCCCACAATCAACAGATCATAAAAAAGACAACGTAATAAATTTAAATACAGAAACTATGAAAGTTGTAGAAAATATATTAGGCGGCCTTGCAGGCTCGGTAGTTTTAAACATCGCACACCAGGCACTTGCACGTTTTGATAAAGATGCACCCAGGATAGATATCATAGGCGGGGAAGCCGTAACCAGGGCGTTTCAAAATGCTGATGCGGAACCGCCAACAGGAAATACTTTAACGGGACTTACATTAGCCGGTGACCTGGGAGCAAACACGGGTTACTATGCTATGATTGGGGGTGCAAATGACGAAAACCTTTTACTCAGAGGAGCGGGATACGGCCTGATTGCGGGTATAGGCGCTATTTCGTTGCCTGCGCCGATGGGACTGAATGATGAACCTGTTACCAGAACAACAAAAACGAAAATATTAACGGTGAGCTTATACATCCTGGGTGGACTGGCTACCGCGCTAACCATAAAAGCCATTCGGAGATATACAAATTAATAGCGTAGTAATGGACACTACACTGATAGAAAAAGTTCAGGCCTTTGCGGCAAAAGCCCACGAGGGTCAACAAAAAAAATTGCCGACGAAACCTTTAGCCATCACGTAGTGCACGTAATGCAAACCTGCAATAAAGTAAGTACCGGCGAGGTATTGCTCTCTGCGGCATTGCTGCACGATGTTCTTGAAGACACAACGGTGCCGGAAGAAGATATAAGGTCATTTCTTTACGAAATTTTTGAGCAAAGATGGAAAACGGCAGGCTAAAATACATCAGTACAGACGCGCAAACCACCAAGTATGCTGATATCATTGATAACAGCGCCGGCATTGCCAATATTGAATATGGGTTTTCCGTAAAATACATGTCGGAATATATTTCATTACTTGAATCGCTGAATAAACGAAACAGTATGCTTTACAGGGAAGCAATCAAAACAGTAACGCAATCCATGCAGCACATTCAAAACAACCTGAATAAAGTTTAAAGAGCTTCAGAACCGTATTCGGAAATTGACCAGCAAGGTTTTCATACCTGGGAAAAAGATTTGGGACTGATATTTACACGGATGAAGTAAATTTGACAGCATCGCTCTTTTGGAAAGTAGCACAGTGGTTCGCTGTACCATTCGCCGTATAAACTAAAGTAATGATTACAGATAGTTATGGACGCACAATAAGTTATTTGCGGCTGGCTGTTACAGACCGGTGCAATCTCCGGTGCACCTATTGTATGCCTGAAGAAGGCTTGAACTGGTTACCCCGCAATGAACTGATGACTTATGAAGAAATGTTGCGGATATGTTCTCTATTTGTAAAAATGGGTGTTGAAAAGATCCGCGTTACCGGAGGTGAGCCTTTTGTAAGAAAAGGTCTGTTGTCGTTTTTAAAAAGCATTTCCCGGATTCCCGGACTCAAGGAACTTACGCTTACCACCAACGGGTTACTAACTGCTCCTTTGGTTCCTGAATTAAAAAAAATCGGTATAAAATCAGTGAACCTGAGTCTGGATACATTAGATAATGACCGCTTTACTCAAATAGCCCACCGGAACGGGCTTGATAAGGTTCTGTCCACAATGGATAAACTGCTGGAATATGGCATCAAAGTAAAAATCAATACCGTTGTAATGGAAAACAGGAATATTGATGACATTATTCCTTTGGTTCAGTTAACGAAAGCGCTGCCGGTAAGTGTTCGCTTCATAGAGGAAATGCCATTTAACGGAAAAAGTCGCGAAGTTTCGCTGAGTTGGAATTACCTGCACATTTTGGATCACATCCGGGAGCATTTTCCTTCCATTGGTAAAGCTACAGATCCACCACACGCTACGGCGTATCATTATACCATTCCCGGTCATAAAGGCGATGTGGGAATCATTGCAGCTTATACCCGGTTGTTTTGCGGCTCATGCAATCGCGTTCGTATTACGCCAACCGGTGTTGTAAGAACCTGCCTGTACGATGCCGGTAAATTAAACCTCAAAGACGCTTTGCGTGAAGGAAAGACCAATGAAGAACTAAAGCTTTTAATAACGGATGCTATTCTGAAAAAAACACTGGACGGATGGGAAGCACAACATATGCTGGTAGCTCAACACCGCGAACACGAATCCATGGCATCAATAGGAGGATAAGATGATGGATAACATTACTGATATGAATGAGCAGCATGAAATTGTCATCCATGGCGCCACAAACATTGAAGTTAAAACCGGCGGCAAAAATGATTTCAAAAGATAAGCATATCCCTCCATTAAACGGGCTGGTACTTGCGGGGGGCAGAAGCAGGCGCATGGGCACAGATAAGGACTTAATAAAATGGAACGGCAGGGAGCACCGCTATTGGGTGGCTGATATGCTCAATAAATTTTGCGGGGAAGTTTATATTTCCTGCCGCCCTGAACAGGCAAAAGATGTTGATGCCGCTTATAAACCCCTGCCCGACACGTTTTTGAACATGGGACCCATTGGCGGAATACTTTCTGCACTTCGCTCACAGGGCGATAAAGCCTGGTTGGTTGTAGCCTGTGATTTGCCTTTACTGGATGAAAAATCTTTAGGATTTTTAATTGAAAACAGAAATACCGAAAAAGTTGCCACAACTTACGAAAGCCCGTTTGACGGACTTCCCGAACCATTGATAACCATTTGGGAGCCGAAAAGTTACCTGGTTTTGCTGAATTTTTTGGGGATCGGAAACACCTACCCGCAAAAGATATTGATTAATAGTGACACCCTTATTTTAAAGCCGAAAAATCCTGAAGCCTTAATGAATGTGAATACGCCGGAAGATGCGGAAAAGGTGAGAAGGATCCTGGGTAAAAAACAGCCATGGATGCACGAATGAAACGACAATTTTAGCCGCTATCATTGCCAGATGGTATTGCCGGTTTTTGGTAAAGAATCGCAACAACTACTGTGATCTCAGCAATAGACCGCTATTGCAGGCATTGAATTTAACCGGTTGATCAACATTAACCGCTTGTAGTTGTTACAGAATACCATTACATGTAACTCGTTTACGACTTAAGCGGCTAAAAATAGATACTTATATATACAGCGTAGGTACTGATAGATAAGCCCCTGTTGAAATTCGTTTTAACAGGCATTGGCGCAAGCTTTACAATTGATGTATCTGTTTGTATACCGCCGGGTTGTGCTTTTTGATTTTAATTTTTACAAACTTTGACGCAGGCATATTGCTTTCCTTCACCACATTGTTTACAGAAATCAGCACATTTGTTTCGGGAAAATAGGTAATCGCATTCCGCTCCGGTACCTGGTAGGGAACAATAATGAACAAAGGTGCTATGCGTTCAATACCATCGTCGTAGTTGAATAAATCTACCTTATCATTTGCTTTAAATCCGCCGCTCTCAATGTCTTTTTCATTCATAAATATAACCCGTCGCCCATTTTTTATCCCCCGGTACCGGTCGTCAAGTCCGTATATGGTAGTATTAAACTGGTCGTGCGAACGTGTGGTAGCCATCATATATTCATCATGAGCAAGTGTATTGCCGGGTACGGCGGTTAAAGTAAACGGAGCACGATCGCCGAATGCTTTGGTGATGAAGTTCCCATCCCGTGCGGCGTTCGGCAGATAAAATCCTCCTTTTTGGCGTATCCTGATATTATAACGCTCAAAACCGGGGATGCACTTTTCAATAACGTCCCTTACGGCATCGTAACTATCATGGTACTGCCTCCAGTTAACAACAGACCGGTTCCCTAAAGTTGCCATTGCCATACGGCATACAATCTGCGTTTCATTAATAAGGTCATCAGAAACTGGCTTTAGCACCCCCTTTGATGATTCTACCACGCCCATTGAATTTTCTGTGCTCACAAACTGGTGTGCGCCGTTCACCATATCAATATCACTCCGTGATAGTGTTGGAAGAATAATAGCTTCCCTGCCATGAATTAAATGTCCGCGGTTAAGCTTGGTAGATACAAAGGCTGTTAAGCGCAGTTTTCTCAATGCTTCGGCCGTATAAGTTGTATCCGGTGTTGCCGATAAAAAATTTCCGCCCATACAGAAAAGAACTTTTACCTTTTCTTCATGCATCGCTTTAATAGTTCCAACCACATCGTACCCGTGCTTACGCGGGGGGTTGAAACCGAAAACTTCCTGTATGCGGTTCAATTGTTCATTGGTCGGTTCTTCATTGATCAGCATGGTGCGGTTGCCCTGCACATTGCTATGTCCGCGAACGGGGCAAACGCCTGCACCCGGCTTACCAATACTTCCCTTCAGCAGTAGCAAATTAACAATCTCTCTAATCATATCTACCCCGTTGGGCTGCTGTGTTAGTCCCATTCCCCAACAAATAATAATGCGCTTTTTAAAAGCCAGCATTTGGGCAGCCTCATAAAGGGCGGCGCCTGGTACGCCACAAATTTGCGCAAGGTCTTCCAGCTTATACTTATTAAACTGTTTGATGAAGGAATCGTACCCTGTGGTTTTTTCGGCTATGAATTTTTGGTCAAACACCTCTCCCGGAGATTTTTTTTCAAAATCAAGCAGCAGCAGCTCCAGTGCTTTCAACAAAGCCATATCTCCGTTTATCTTTACGGGCAGGTAAAGGTCTGCAAGTTTACCGCCATTGCCAACAATGCCACTTATTTCCTGGGGATCACGGAATCCCATCAATCCTGCTTCGGGTAAGGGATTGATGGCAATAATTTTGGCCCCGTTCTTTTTACCTTTTGCCAAAGCGCTCAGCATCCTGGGGGCGTTGGTTCCGGGGTTTTGCCCGATGATCACTATTACATCTGTATCGTAGAAATCTTTCAGCTTCACTGTTCCCTTACCAATCCCGATGGTGGGCAATAAAGCCGTACCGGATGTTTCGTGGCACATATTGGAGCAGTCGGGCATATTATTGGTACCGTATTCCCTTGCAAAAAGCTGGTACAGGAACGATGCTTCATTGCTTGTTCTTCCGGAAGTATAAAAAGCGGCTTCATCCGGAGTTTCCAGGGCATTCAAATGCGCTGCAATTTTTTTGAAAGCGTCGTCCCAACTGATAGCCTGGTAGTGAGTACCACCCTGAGGCAGGTACAGAGGTTCAGTTAATCTTCCTTTTTTGCCTATTTGGTAATCATCTAACCGGGCAAGATCGTAAACGGAATTTTTAATAAAAAACTCCGCCGTAACTTTTTTGGTAGTAGCTTCCTCTGCCAGTGCTTTTGCCCCATTTTCGCAGTATTCGGCTACAGACGACCGGTCGTCGTCCGGATCGGGCCAGGCGCAACTTGAACAATCAAAACCATCAAACTGGTTCATCTTAAATAAAGCCTTCCCTCCCCTGATCAGCGTTTTCTCCTCCATAAGATCGCTAAGGGAAGCCACAACAGCAGGTACACCGGCAGCCCAGTTTTTTGCCCCGGTTACTTTAAGGTCTAACAGCTTGTAGGGGTTCTCCGCAGAAGGTTCTTCCTTATAATTCTCCTCTGCTTTATCTTTTTTCCCGTTATTTTCTTTCATAATACCGGTATTTATTATTTAACAGGTAAGGTGTAGATTAGAATAATTGTCTTTTTGATCTTCTTCGGCGTTATCAATGCAAACAAAGTCTTTTTCAGCCAACAATCTTATTGAATTTACTTTCGTGATAAATATTGCACCTGTTTTCTTTAAGAAAGCCCAACAATGTAATGTCGAACTCCATGGCCAATTCTACGGCAAGGCTTGATGGTGCTCCAATGGCAGCAACAATAAAAATACCGGCCATAGCCGCTTTTTGAATTAATTCAAAACTCGCTCTCCCGCTCAACAGCAAAATATGCCGGTTCAATGGCAGTAAGCGACCGGTTAAAGCACTACCGATTAATTTATCTAAGGCATTGTGCCTGCCAACGTCTTCCCGTAAAATTACCAGGTTGCCCTCTATGGTAAAAAGTCCGGATGCATGAATACCACCAGTGGCGTCAAAACTGCTTTGTGCCTCTTTTAATTTTCCCGGTAACTGGTAAAGGGTATCTGCAGATACGGTTTGGGGAACCTTTTCCAAATGGCGAAAGGGGCTAACCGTTCGTATAGATTGAATGGAGCTTTTTCCACAAATACCACAACTGGTAGTGGTATAAAAATTCCTGTCTGATTGCATCAACCGGGGTATGGTACTTTCAGTAAGTTCTACCTGAACAATGTTTTGTTTTTGTGATGCGCATTTCATGCCTGCATGGTACACGTTCTTCACATTATCGTAAGAAGAAATAATTCCTTCCGTGAATAAAAAGCCGATTGCCAATTCCAGATCATTACCTGGGGTGCGCATCGTTACAGAGATATTCTTTTGCAATCTTTTGGTTTCCGGGCCATAGCTTATTCTTATTTCAAGTGGTTCTTCTACGGAAAGCATGTCGAACAAGGGTAAGCTTGTGGTACCGTTCACCCTCGTAATGAGCATTTCCTTAATACATGCTAATTCCAACTCTTTCATTTCCGTATAATTTAATAAAAGCTGTTTTGTAAATTTAATAAAAAATAAACCGGATCGAAGAAGGCAATAAATTCGAATCGGTGATAAAAGGACCCCTGGGGGAAGATCATAGCCGCACCAGGGAAACGGAGCCTGGGACTTTTTCGCCGGCGCGAGATTATTATTAATAAACTACCAAATACTAAATAAATCCATCTTTTACGAAATAATATTGAATTAAAACCAGTTAATTTATAACTTGTAAAACAGTTTTCAACCTTATTCTCACCAAACCCTGTGACTGAGAAGGCTTTTGCATTAATAACAGGTCATGGAAAACATCCGGCTAACACCACTCACCCATCGCGGCAATGCATGCATAGCATTGCATTTTCCATTAGACATTACTATTAATAAAATTCTAAAAGCATTGCCATGCGCGGCATGGAGTAAAACCCATAAGTGCTGGTATATTCCTTTGCAGGAAGCGGACTATAAAGCCTTTCAACAATCGGTAAGCGGCAGGGCCACTTTAGACACCACCGCAATACGAAAATACCTGAAGGAGAAAAAAAGTGAGCCACGGCCTGTGGAACTGATTTCAAATGTTAACAGTGCGCCGCCCAATTCGGCGGTTTGGAGGCTGAGCGAAGAAAACCTGGGAGAGCTAAAGAAGTTCATTCAAAAGTTAGCGTTGAAATCATACAGCGCGTCTACTATACGTACATACCGCAACGAGTTTATGCAGTTGCTGAAATTATTGAAAAATAAGGCAGTAACAGAGCTGTCGGTAGAAGATGTAAAAAGATATATGCATTATGCTGTGAGCAGAGAGGGCATTGGAGAAAATACTGCGCATAGCCGGATCAATGCATTGAAATTTTATTTTGAACAGGTACTGGGAAAAGAAAGATTTTTTTGGGAGATTCCCCGGCCTAAGAAACCGTTGCAGCTTCCGAAGGTGATGGGCGAACAGGAGTTAAGGCGCTTATTTGCGAGTGTTGGCAATAAAAAGCATAAGGCCATATTATTTACCGCTTATGGCGCCGGGCTGCGGGTGAGCGAGGTGGTGAGTTTAAAGTTAGCGGATATAGACAGTGACAGGATGCAAATTTTTGTAGAGCGTGCAAAAGGAAAAAAGGACAGGTATGTAATGTTAAGTCCGTTGGTACTGGATATACTGCGGGCATATATAAAAGAAAGCAAGCCCAGGCCCAGGGTGTATGTATTTGAAGGTGTGGAAGCCGGAACGCCTTATAGTGTAAAGAGTGCGCAGAAGGTATTTCAGTTGGCAAAGGAGAAGGCTGGTATAAAAAAACATATCAGTTTTCATGGATTAAGGCATAGTTTTGCCACGCATTTATTAGAAAAGGGTGTAGATGTAAGGTACATCAAGGACCTGCTGGGACATTTCAGTATAAAGACAACGGAGCGCTACCTGCATGTAAAAAAAGAGCAGTTGATCAACATATTAAGTCCGTTAGACAGTTTGTGGGAAAAGGCCGCGGACGACATATTATAAAATTACTTAATTGTCATTGGCGCACTCCGTAATTTCCAGAAACAACTTATTTATCTTTGATAATCAATGGAAAGTAAAATTTAAGTAGTGCGTCTTATATACAAATACAACCGTTATATGGCACTTAAATAATTTCCTTTCGCTATGGCAAGTGGTGACAGGACAAAGCTTACTATTAAAAGCTACGATTATTCAGTAGACTGGTTGCAAATCTTAGTTCACTATAAATTTCAGCAGGTTTCGTATGACAGTTTCCTTAAAGTCAAATTTCAAAATAACTTTGCAACGACTTTTCTTTTCTAAAGTCTGGACATTCTAGCTTTGGGGACTTTGGCAAACGGTTTCATTATGTAGACTTTTTTGCAGCGACTTTTGAAATTCATATTATTTTACAGGACTATTTAAGCGCCGGACTTCCTTTATTTGTATCAAAGCGGTTTCGGTAGACATATTCCCTTCGTGCAGCAGTAATATAATTTTTAAATAGTTGGGGTTGACCGATTTGCTTATTTTACTCAGCAACCTGGTGGTGACAGTTTCTAGCTTATTGGAGCTTAAAATAAATTGACCCGGTTTTACAACTAAGCTTTAGACAATAAGTAGCGGCAGACTTTGGGACATTTTTATTCCTGTGCCTTCCGTTGACGGACTGAGAGCGCCATATAACATTCGGTTTTGCACAAGTGGGGCGGGACGTAGTGCAGTCGGCTAATTGCAGTTCCGAACTTCGGCTATGGGCAGACGACATCATAACATAAATTATCTAAATACAGCATTTTTTACTATAAATTGTAATCCGGTATTTCGGCAGACGGATTTCTAATATCCCACCTGCGCAAAGCCGGCAACGTTGCACGCCATGCCTTGGAAAAATGTTTTGCATTAATTATATAGTAAACTGCCCGATGAAATTTATATTTAAAAACATAGGCCGTGGGCATTTTGATTAACGATTTTTTAAATAATCTGTAAGGGCAGTTCCCGCAGACATTAGCGGACACAGGGGCAGTTAATCAGCCATAGCAATTTTTTCGGCATTGCCAGCGCTTCGTAGACGTAGTTTGTATTGGTAAGTTGTTGCCAGGTTTTGTATAGGTTTATTTTGACGGCTTTTAATAGACCGTTTATTAAATGTGTTTTGTTTGACATTGAAAAATAGTAAGTTTCCAGCAGTTAGGCCCTGCGCCCGACAAAATTCGGCAGGCTTAGCTTCTTATACTTTGTAATATGTTTTGCTGTAGACAAATAAATTTCAATCAGTCTTAAACTATAATTTCGTTTGACCTTACGCCCGAGGGATATTGGTGGTCTGCCCCTTTTATCATACGTGACAAGTCACAGGCGTACAACAGGCGGTTTGGCAATATGGCGGGGTGACGAATATATTTTCAGCAATTGGTTCGCTATCGGCTTCAGTTTCGGCAGACGAATAACACCGGGCTGTAGTTCTTATCATCAATATTTATAACTTTAATGAGCATCAGTTACGGGCTGACGATTTTCAAATACCACCACATCGCCAAGCCGTACCGTTATGCGGCATTTTAAGAAAACACAACATGACATTTAAATCAGACATCGAAGAAATCATAGCTTCAATTCATAAGGTATATCAGGACGATGAATTGGCATTCTTAGCGCTAACGAGTAAAATTGAATTACCACTTCGTGATAAAATAGCTTTTCAATTACACAAGAAATATCAAGATAAGTATCTCGTTTGCCGTGAGTGGAGACCAAGAGTTAATAATTCGCGTAACCGAATTGACATAGCAATTATAGACAAAACTGACTCTAAAGTATTGTGCCTAATTGAATGTAAAGCTAAATCCGTTGTTCGTTATGAAGAACGATCTACAGGACATTTGGCAAATGACTTGATCAAGATCCGCAACTTAACTAATGACGATAGCGTTGAACTATATTATATATATTTTAATAATGTGCTCAATAGCGAAAAACACTTTGAGGACATATATTGTAATTCGGTTAAGTACATTTCGGACTTAAACAATAGTATTAGTAAAAAGAATTTATTAAATAATAGTAAAAGTATTTGGGAGAAGCATTTAAGTCGGCTTGACCTAAATGCAGAGAAGTCGAAACAAATTATAATTAATGCAGGAACGTATTTCGGTTATGTTGTTTTTATCGAAACATATATTTATGGACCCGTAAATAGACATGAAATCAAAAACTTAACTTATCAGTCCATTTTGTAATAAATGTCTTAGGTATCGTTAAAAAACGACCGCATAACAGGCGGTTTGGCTCAAGTGGGGCAAGACATAGTACAATCGGCTAATTACAATTCCTGGCTTCAGCTACCGGCAGACGACATCACAACAGAAATTATCTAAATACAGTATTTTTTACTTTAAATTGTCATCCGGCATTTCAGCAGACGGATTTCAAATATCCCACCTGCGCCAAGCCGTACCGTTGTGTGCAACCCTTAACCACATCCAGAACAACATTGAAAATAATTTAACGACCTTCCATTTATGGACAAGACAGCTCAAAATCATTGGGACACAGTTTACAAAACCAAAGAACCAAACCAGGTAAGTTGGACACAAGATATTCCAAAAACTTCTTTGGACTTTA
>CALKHN010000049.1 GCA_937991535.1 uncultured Sphingobacteriales bacterium | reverse complement strand
TAAGTTCCATCTTTAAATAAAAGGCAGGAAAGGCTACCGAAGGTTTAGTTCAACAGCGGTTTGGCGTAATGGCGGGTTCAGTGCTTCATATGACAGTTTTGTGGTATGTTCAAGTGCGGTTCTTCGATTGAACTTTTGTGCTAAAATTCCGCCACTACGCCAAGCCGCAAAACGTTGGCTGCAAGTTTTTAAAGACCTAAATCTTAACCCTTTTAACGAACCTTATTATGAAAATCCTACTACTTTTACTAACTACTGGACTCCTCAGATCATGTAATTGGTTTAAACAAAAAGCTAAGGACACTGCTATATAAATATCTTGCAGCAAATTACTCAAAAAATTATAGCATCAATCCTAAATTCTGTATTACTGTAGATCTGATAAATAGAAAGGAACTAAAGCATGAAATGCTATTACCTTATACCTCTCGATCTATTCTTCAATACACGATAGATAATCTAAGAACTTTTCTTAAGTAAACTACGGCTAACATCGTTAATGCCGCGAGTTTGGTTAGACAAAGAAAAATCGACGGTTCGGCAAAACCAAGCAGCGGTTTAGGCTGGACAAATAACTTTCAACTTCGCAGACTTCGACCAGTTACTTCCTACCGGGAATGCGCTTTTTTGGAATACAGAGTGCGCAGTTTGATACAAACGGTCGATAGTGTTCAATTTGACGATAAGAAGCCCTAGCATGGACCTCGCTTTTCCATCGGAAACAGTTTATTTCCTGTTGGGTAGCAGCAATAAAGCACTTTCCGCCCCCTCAAAAAAAATGGACTCATTGAGAAGCAGATGAAGAAAAATAAAAATCCCCGCAACTCAAAACAGCTTGGATCAATGACTTTTTTTGAATATGCAATATCTAAGCCCCAGACTGGCTTCGGGGTCTTGCTGGGTTACCAAACCGGCTTCTCGCCGGTATCTACACTTGAAATTCCTATCATTACTTATGTTCAGCACTAATGCCCAGATTAGGCAGGTTTAAATCAAGAATTAATAGTTTGAAACAAATACAAGCCCTCTTTGTAATTTTTTTTACACTATAATTAAAAATGTTCAACCAAATTTTTGATACAAGGCTTAGAAAAATCTAAGCTTTTTATTATCTTAATTCCGGTGTTTTTCATAGGTTAGCAAGCCCCGGGCATTCTTGTCTGGGGCTTATTATATCCAATTAGCCTTATCAAAGCTGCTGGAAAAGCTGTTTTGCTTGTTTAGAGTATCTTGGAATTGCTATAGTTGCCCAAAGCATTGGTCGCTTTAGCGGTAAAGTTTTTTTCTTGAAGTTTCCCTCGTTTATGAGTCAATGCCTCTTCTGTAAAGACTTATCAGGAGAGAAACTTCGGCAGGAGAATAAGCTCCGGCAAGTGCAGGGCCCATTAACATTTAACTGAATGTCAACTTCAGCTAGTTCCTATTTCTTTTTGGAACTCTTTGGCTGTTTAACTGACTAAGAATAATCTTAATTATTATTTGGGGGTCAATCTCCAAAAGGTTCGCAAAGATAATGATATGTCTGATGGAAAACTCTTGAGGTTTGTAAAGTTTGTTTACGTATCTCCCATGGTTAATGCCTAAATCTTTGGCAACCATTGTTGGATAAATTTTCTCAATATCTTTCATTCGTAGCACTTGTCCACTCAAAAACATGGACTTAATTGCTGAGTACTTCGTTTTCTTTTCTTCCTTAGTCATTATAAAAATGAATAGGAAGGAATTTAGATTGATTATCAACGATAGTACTTTAAAAAATACATTTAGTATGCAGAAACTAACGTTATGTAAATTATTTATTACCTTTATTTTTAGAAATATAATTTGCGAATCTTCATGTAATTAATTTGAAGCTTTCGCTTTGAGTCTCGACTTGGAAACCTCGGAAATTTTCATTAGACACGAGATGATAAGCAAGGGCTCACGTTCAGGCGTGGGCTCCCTTATTGTGTCTAAGGGCTCTCCGAGGGCCTCCAAGCCGGTAAGTGGGGTCTGCGCCAGTTTTTTGTCGCTACTTCATTGTAAGACTTTTCTATGATAGTTAAAATAACTTACAGTTGCGCCACGCAGCATCATATCATCCCGATGAGTATGCCATCGCTTTTCAAAATGGCGATGAAAGGGCGCTCTCCTACTTTTTCAATGAATTCTATTCCGCTCTTTGCATTTATGCCGCATACTACACACACAATGATGCTTCTGCGCAGGAGATTGTCGCCGATGCATTTGTAAAAACCTGGCAGCAAAGAAACCAGCTTTCCTCAGCTGGCTCTATCCGCGCTTACCTGTTCACCGTTGTACGGCACGATGCTATAAAATGGTACCAGAAAGAACATCGTGTTACCCGACTTTGGCTAAATGGTCAGGAGGAAAATACGGAGGCTGTTGAAGACAATGCCTTTGATATGATCGTAAGATCAGAAGTAGCCCGATACCTGCACCATGCATTAAATATACTGCCCCCCAAATGCAGGAAAATATTTCAATTGCTCTATATAGAAGGCAAGTCCATTCCGGAAATTGCGAAACAATTAAAGATAGCGCAAAGTACCGTTCGGGCTCAAAAACTACACGGGCTTGATGCACTCCGCAGGAAGATCCTATTTCCCTATCTGCTGATTATCTGCTTGCTGATAAAATAGCATCCCAGAAGCCGTCCTCATAGTTGTTGGTAAAAATACATAACCATGCACCGCGCCCTGGATATAAAAAGGCGGGGAAATGCTCTGGATTTATTTATTGCTTTATCCAGGGAATTGTTATATGACTGGTGATATTGCTAACTTTAAGAAGATAATATCCGGCTTGCAATTTGCCTACATCTGTTCTTATAACAGCATCGGCTGATTTCATCTTCTTTTCAAGCAATATTCTTCCGGACATATCTGCTACCTGCAGCTGCAAAACCTCGATATGATCTCCGTTCATCAGAAATAATTGATCAGCTACAGGATTAGATGCCAGATAAAACCCGGCAATTTTAAAATTTACTTTGAGTTGTAGTATTTTCGAGAAAGTATACCTGCCATCTTTGTCTACCTGACGGATGCGATAAAAATGAAAGCCCGGCGCCAGGCTGCCATCCATAAATGAATACAATAATTTGCCCGGAGTAATTGTACTGCCATCTACATCACGCAGTGTTCCCTTTTTTAGAAAATGAACTCCATCTGTTGAATGTTCTATTTCAAAATGATCATTGTTTTCAACCGCTTCCACCTGCCATTGCAGTTTTGCCTGGTTCCCCTGCGCTTCGCCCGTGAAGGATATCCAGCGAAGCGGCAGAACCACGGCACTCAAATGTGTATATAGATTTGTTACTTCAGTACTACTCAGCACACGGTTGTAAAAAACCATATCATCAAGGTCGCCGGTATATACACAGGCGGGAGCACAGGGGTTGGAACCGAGGCGAACACTATTTGGTGCGGTTAATGAAGCCGTGGTTGTACCTGACGATGTAGCTGCCTGCACGCCGTCCATGTACAGGACGATAGTGCCGCTTGTTTTGTTGCGGGTTGCTGTTACAAAATGCCAGTTGCCATCGTTATACCCCCCGACAGTTGATTTGATGGTGATATCGGGGTTGCCGATGCCAAAGCAAACTTCACCTCCATCAATCAGCGCTGTTCCCCAATCAGTTGTACCGCCGCAAACTTCAGCATCGACAAGCGCATTGCCTCCATACCACTGACTACTTGACGATGCAATCATCGTAGTCCTGAACCAAAATCCAACGCTGAAATCATCACTTACCGCGGTTGCCAGTGCCAACGGCAAAGTTCCGACTGAAGAACCTGCAGTAAATGTAGTGGCGGAATTGCTACTACCAAAACGATTTGTGGTGGCTGAAGTGGAAGCGATCGATCCGTTGTAACTATTAGCACTGATATCGGTAGCAGTATTGTCGAGTTCGTAGATGGCTATGGCACCAGCAGGCATCTGGGCAATCAAATGTGTTGGAAAGGTTATAATTGAAAGAAAAAATAGGATAGATTTATTCATGATTTGGATTTTATGAAATTAGAGACACCGAAGGTACCGACAATAGTTAATAATATGCTTACAAATGCACATACAGTTATAACATTGGCGCTGATGGGAGAAGAACACCAACAAAAAGGCTGGTGTATTAACCGTTAGCTCAAAGTACCGTTCGCGCACAAAAACTATTGGTGCTGGATGCACCCCGCAGGAAGATCATATTTCCCTATCTGCTGATTATTTGCTAGCTGATAAAATAAATTTTCCTTTTTCTTAAACGTTTTTCACATTTAATGGCTCTTTACCAGGGAGAGCATGTGATTTGATTTGTTGACTACATTGTTTAACTTAATAGCGCGAAACCGGCAAGATGAACTTTTATACTTAATGAATTGAAGGCTCCATTTCCCTCCGATCCAGGAAAAATAAAACATTAACGGATGAAGCAAAACGGTAATATACATTCAGAGGATGAATCATTTTCGCGGGGCAATCCCAATCGTGTAGCCTATCTTATCGCGGGGTATATACAACAATCGCTCAGCGAAACAGAACATGATGAGTTGGATGACTGGGTTGGCGAAAGTGATGATAATAACCGGTTGTTTGGTGAACTAACTGATGAGAAAAACATCGACGCTGTTCTTTCCAAAATGAAAAAACTCAATCCCAGTGAGGCCTACCAGGGCTTGCGGCAAAGAATAGGCCTGCCCCCTGAAAAAACAAAGGTCAGTAAATTATGGACTTACGCTGTTGCTGCATCTGTAGTGCTGGCAGTGTCACTTGCTGTCTACTATTTTTCATCCCAACCCTCCAAAAATTCAGGTTCGCCCGCAATTGCCACTATAGAACAGGATATTGATCCGGGTGGAAATAAGGCTACACTACTGCTATCGGATGGCGCTGTTGTGGATTTGGAAACCGCTGAGGCCGGACCCGTAAAAAATGAGACCGGTATTGCGATCCATAAATCGGCCGATGGTGAATTGTCTTATACAAATTTAGCAAACACGGAAACCTTAGTTAAATACAATACGCTAACCACACCTAATGGCGGCACGTATAAAATCGTACTCTCAGATGGTACAGCAGTGTGGCTCAATGCCGCCTCATCTCTGAAATACCCTGTTGCATTTACAGAAAAACAGCGGGTAGTGGAATTGACGGGGGAGGGATATTTTGAAGTTGCCTCCTCCGTTTCACTCAAAAGCAATGAAAAGCGCCCCTTCATTGTAAAGGCCGGCAATGCAGCTGTTGAAGTATTGGGCACGCATTTTAACATCAACGCGTATAAAAATGAGGGTTCAATAAAAACTACTTTATTAGAAGGCAGTATCCGGATGCAGGGGGGTAATGAAAACCAGGCAAAAGTGCTAAAACCAGGACAACAGGGCATTGTAGCACATGACGGAACCTTGACCATTACTGATAATACCAGTACCGATGAAGTGATCGCCTGGAAAGATGGCTTATTCAAATTTAAGGATACCGATATTCGGATGATCATGCGGCAAATAGAGCGATGGTACAATGTACCGGTAGAATATGAAGGTGAAGTTAAGGGCCACTTTAAAGCAACTATTTCAAGAAATGTACCGGTATCCAAACTATTGCATTACCTGCAACTTACAGGACATGTACAGTTTAAGGTGAGCGATCATAAAATTATTGTAAACAGTACGTCAGAAGGGAAATGAACAAAGATATTTATCCCGTGAAATAACCTCCGGAGAGGGTTTGGAAAAAAAGTTGGCCAGTAGTGGTGCAACACTGCTGGCCAGTGTCCGGATCAACCCGGTTAAAAATTTTGAAGGATCTCTAATCGCTTAACCCGAACAAAACAAAGCTATGCAACTAACTGCTTATGGCAAATTATTTTGCCTGCTATTGCCATTCATTCGTAAAACCTTATCGCGTATGAAATTAATAGCACCACTGCTTACTACCTTTTGTATGCTTTTAACAGCATCGCTGTGTTCCCAGGATATTACGCTTTCACTTAAAAATGTTTCCCTGCAAGATGCGCTGCAGGCAATTGAAAAACAAACAGATTACCGGTTTGTATACGTAAAAGAACAAATCGAAAAAGCCGGGTTAGTAACTATGGATGTAAAACAAGTAGGGCTGGAAACGGCCTTACGGCAATGCTTTGAAGGGCAGCCTTTATCCTATGTAATCGAAGACCGGTTGGTCATTGTCCGCAACAAGCAGCAAACAAAAGATCAGCCGGTTTTACATGACATTAAAGGACGTGTAACCAACAAAGAAGGCACTCCCCTGGCAGGCATAACGGTGAGGGTGAAGGGAAAAGATATTGCAACCGCCACCGAAGGGAACGGGGAATTTAGTTTGAAAGACGTTTCTCCATCAGATATCCTGATATTTAGCGGGGCGGAAGTGGAAACAAGAGAGCTTTCTATTAACGGAAACCATTTCGTTTCTATTGCACTGACCCAAAAAGTACAGGACCTTGATGAAACGTTAATTATAGGG
This sequence comes from uncultured Sphingobacteriales bacterium, assembly GCA_937991535.1. Classification (GTDB taxonomy): domain Bacteria; phylum Bacteroidota; class Bacteroidia; order Chitinophagales; family Chitinophagaceae; genus Agriterribacter. The sequence continues at coordinate 19,072 of CALKHN010000049.1, read as the reverse complement.
TACGGTACAACTACCAGGCGGTTCAGTGTCGGAAGTATTACAAAGGTTGCTGCAAAAGATATTGGTCTGCAACCCGTTTCAAATCCACTTGCTGCCCTGCAGGGTAGGGTGCCTGGACTTGTGGTTACCAATACCAGCGGAATACCGGGAGCCTCAATCAATATTCAGATCAGGGGGCAAAATTCATTAAACCCTAACCCTGACCGAAATTCAGGAATCCCTCCCCTCGACAACCCATTAATCATTATTGACGGTGTAACATTTGCACCACAGAATGAATCCATTAACCAGTTTAACTCACTCGCATCGCCAGGGGTCAGCGGCATTTTTGGAAATGCATACGGTGGCTTAAGTCCACTTAACAATATTAATCCTGCAGATATTGAAAGTATTGAGATTTTAAGGGATGCCAACGAGACCGCTATTTATGGGTCGCGCGGAGCCAATGGTGTTGTATTGATAACGACTAAAAAAGGCAGACCGGGGAAAACAGCCCTCAGCCTGAATATTCGTTCAGGTATGAGCAAAGTGGCCAGGTCAATGCGTATGATGCATACCAGCGAGTATTTGGCCATGCGAAGAGAATCCTTAAATAATGACGGACTGGAGCCTTCGATGACACCCTCCCGGCCGGGGTACGCACCAGACCTTTTAAGATTTGATACGACCCGGTCCGTCGACTGGAAAGCGTACTTTCTTGGAGGGACTGCCCATACCACTGATTTTAATGTTAACCTTTCAGGCGGAACAGCAAACCTTCAGTTCCTGGTGGGTGCCGGTTACCAAAAAGAAGGATTTATTATCCCAGGTGATTTCAAAAATGAAAGAGGGAGTTTTAATTCTAATTTAAGACATCACTCTGCAGACAATCGCTTTTCCTTTGATTTAACCGTTCACTATTCATACAACGGGAATAATTCTTCCGGTTCACCAGACGCACTGAAAGCTTTTACGCTTGCTCCCAACTATCCGGAATTGATGGACCCGGATGGTAACCTAATATGGATGTACAATGGGGTTATCCTCTTTGACAACCCTTTGGCCTACCTGAGGCAAAAGTATGTCAACAATACCCGAAATCTCCTCGGTCATTTAACAATGGGATACGAGGTTTGGAAGGGGTTAAAAATAAGTGCAAACCTGGGTTACAACAGCTTTAACGGTAAGGAGCAATCCACCATTCCCAAATCGAGCCAGCATCCTCTTTTTGATCCGGTTGCTTACGGCAGTTTTGGTTCTAATGATTATAGTTCATTTTCTGTTGAACCTCAAATTGAATATGCGAAAACGATTGGCAAAGGTAAGCTCACATTGCTTGTGGGAGGCGCCTACCAGATGAATACCACATCACTTGACCAGGTCACCGGATCAGGTTATTCTGATGACGAACTGTTGAATTCCATTTCGGGTGCATCAGATGTGTATGCATTCAATGAATTCAGGGAATATAAATATGCAGGAGTGTTTGGAAGGGCCAACTACAAATGGAACAATAAGTATATCGTCAATTTTAATGGACGCAGAGACGGCTCCAGCCGGTTTGGCCCCGGCAAACAATTTGGAAATTTCGGGGCATTTGGCCTGGGATGGATATTTTCTGAAGAGTCCTTCATAAAAAATGGCAACAACGGCCTGAGTTTTGGAAAATTGAGGATGAGCCTTGGTACCACTGGAAACGATAATATAGGCGATTACAAATACCTGGCCAGATGGGCTCCCAGTAGCTTTCGGGGTTTATCTTTCGAAGGAAGAAATGCCTATTCTCCCAGCAATCACTATAATCCTGATTTTAGCTGGTCGCTCACCAGGAAGTTTGAGGCCGGCCTCGAATTGGGCTGGTGGGAAGACAGATTGTTATTTAGTGCAACATGGTATAAGCACCGCAGTTCCAATCAACTGGTTACCTACCGTTTACCCAATCAAACCGGCTTTGGAGGCGTAACGGCCAACTTTCCTGCAGTGGTGCAAAATAGTGGCTGGGAATTTTCTGTTGGCTCCGCTATCCTAAATGGCGAAGCCCTACGGTGGAATACAGCTTTTAATATAACCTTCCCCAAAAATCTTCTTTTGGAATTTGAGGGACTGGAGCAATCCAGTTATGCAACGGTGTACGTCAAGGGTAAATCCCTGTCAACACTCAACAAATTTGCATGGGCTGGCGTAGATCCCAATACGGGTACCTACCAGTATCATTCAAAAAGTGGCTTGACGCATAACCCAGAATCAATAGTGGACTGGCAGGTAAGCGGGAACCTTGATCCAAAATTCTATGGAGGATTAAGCAACAGGCTTGAATTTAAGAATATTGCCCTGGATGTATTCATTGAATTCAGGAAACAAACAGGACCCAATTACCTGCAGCAACTTTATTTTAACGGCGCCGTTGGCGGATACCGCAATATGGCAGATGCCATTGGCGATCATTGGCGAAAACCCGGAGACAAAGCTAATATTCAGCGCCTCACTGCCTATCGCTATGCGGCAACAGAAACTTCCCTCGCCGCATTAAACTTTGGCTACTCAGATGGCGCATATAGCGATGCTTCCTATATCCGCCTGAAAACGATTGGGATTTCCTACGGTTTGCATCCTCTAGTAACAAAAAAACTCCGCTTACAGGACGCCCGATTTTATATTAATGCGCAGAATGTTTTGACCATTACAAAATATAAAGGGCATGATCCTGAGACCATGAGTTTTTATTCATTGCCCATATTGAGAACAATTGTTGCCGGCATTAAGTTAACCATTTAAAAAACGCATATGAAAGCTTGTAAATATTACCGGACGCTTACAATTGGTTTTGTTTTGCTATTGGGGCAGGCGTCATGCAAAAAGATCGTTGATGTAGATGCGCCCCGTAACGAATTGGTAACGGCTTCCGTATTTAAAGACAGTGCCAACGCCGTAGCGGCAATAAGTGGGATGTATGTAGAATTGATCAATGTATCAACTGTGTTGCAATTTGGAAATGGCGCAATAACGGTTTATACCGGGTTATCGGGTGATGAATTAATTCCCACGCGAGACAATGCTTCCCAGAATGAGTTTTTCCAAAACAATATTTCAAAGGAAAACGGGCTCGTTGCCGGGTTGTGGACACAAGCATATAAGACGATATACCTTGCCAATGCCTGCATAAATGGGCTATCGCAAAGTCAAACCCTCCCGGAGACACTGAAAACAACACTGATCGCTGAAGCCAGATTCGTAAGAGCCTTTGTCTATTACCACCTTGGTGCCTTATATGGTGAGGTGCCTTATATTTCGACAATTGATTTTAAAGACAATGCAGCAACGGGGGCAACACCTAAGGATTCTCTTATGCTGATCCTTGCCGATGAACTAACGGAGATCAGCACACAACTGCCGGAGATTTCTGCATCACCCAATAAGGCAAGACCCTGCAAATATGCAGCAATGGCCCTGGCTTCCAGGGTATACCTGACACTTCAGCAATGGCAAAAGGCAGAACAAAGTGCATCAGCCGTGATAGCTTCCGGGAGTTACGGGTTGGAAACAGATCTTTCAAACGTCTTTAAAGTATCGTCAACAGAATCAATCTGGCAATTACCCGCCATGCAGGCAGGATATGAAACGTCTGAGGCTTACCAGTTTGTTCCGCAAAACCCAGGTTACCCGCCTGCTTTTACGATTACGCCTGATTTGCTGAACGCATTTGAAACCGGAGACAATCGCATGTCAAAATGGATTGACAGCATTGATGTTAACGGTCAGATATACTACTACCCTTTCAAGTATAGTATTTATTACGATGGAAATGAGTTCTCTGAACAACCCTATGTGATCTTCAGGCTGGCAGAGTGTTATCTGATTCGTGCTGAAGCAAGGGCCCAGCTGGATAAATTGCAGGAAGCGGTATCGGATATAAATGTAATCAGAAGCAGGGCGGGGTTGAGTGATACTCCTCCAGGTGACCGGGAATCTTTGCTGAAAGCTATTGAGCAGGAACGAAGAATCGAACTCTTTTGTGAATGGGGACATCGATGGTTTGACTTAAAGCGTACCCACACTATTGATCAATTATCGAAGGTAAAACCCGGCTGGCAAAATACAGATGCCTTATACCCGATTCCTTTTAAAGAAATCCTATTAAACCCATTTCTGCACCAGAACGAGGGATACTAATACTTTACAAAATTAATTATGAAAACAATGATTGCTTCATTGATAGGACAGCTTTTGCTGTTACCCATGGTATTACTTGCCAGCATGGATTCTATTTCACCCGTTCAAAAAGGAGAGCAGGTATCTGATATCTATTTTAAAGAAATCAAGGGAAACAAAATCTTAAACAGTCACCTGGGTGCTTACAAAAACAAATGGGTCCTGCTGGATTTCTGGAGTATGCATTGCGTGGATTGTATTGCAGGGCTTCCTAAAATGGAATTATTACAGGAGCAATTCGGTGACCAGTTAAAGGTTATAGTGGTTACTCCCGATAAACAAAAAGATATTGAAAACTTTTGGAAACGATTTGCTGATAAACCTTTTGCAAAAAAATGGGTTGAGGCAGAAAGATCAATGAGCTTCATCATGGGAGACACTGTCCTGGTCCGGATGTTTCCCCATATTGGCGTACCCACCCATGTATGGATTGATCCAACCCAATGCGTTCACAGTATCAGCTATGCCAATACGACTACTGCTGAAAATGTTAGAAAGTTACTGGCAAACGAACCTGTCTTCCTCCAGGAGAAAAAGATAATCGAGATGGATTTTTCCGATCCCATTTCCTGGCTTGATCCTCAAAAGCAAATAAGTGATAAGGTCCGGTATTATTCTTTTCTTTTTAACCGGCTTGAGCTGGGACATTTTATGCGAATCCAGGAACCCGTTATGGATAGCACAAGGAATTTAATTGTAGGTTACAGTTGCGTGAACAACTCTATTGTTGATCTTTATAATTTAGCATTTAAACAGCGTGGAGGTGTATTGGGCGGACAGCCCGGTGAAATACCGCTCAATAGAATCCTGGTTGAATCAGAAAACAAAAGCAGGTTCATAAAGCCTGATGACGCTGAAAGCTTTGCGTGGAGAGATGCCAATAATTATTGTTTTGCGGCCAAATACAACGTGAACAATGGTATGGACCTCGAAGAAAATATACAGTTCGAACTCGACCAGTATTTTAAAGTTAAATCCCGCATTGAGAAAAGGAGAATCAGGTGCAATATTCTTAAAGGTTTCGGCAAAATGAGTAAAGCCGCTTCCCGAAGCAAAGAAACATTTGCCCGGATGGTACAGGAGAAAGGGAAGTTATTCTTAATCATGCAAAATTGTCCTGTTCAAACACTTTACAGCTATCTCAACAGAGCATTAGTGAGCGCCAATAGTCCCCTACCCTTTTTTAATGAATCAGACAGTATAGAACCGATCAGCTTGAAACTTCCATGGACCAAAACAATGGATGCGGCATCTATAGCAGCCGTAAAAGCGAGCTTAAATGATTATGGATTTGAACTGGTTGAAGAAAACCGTGAAATAGAAATGCTGGTATTAACAGATATGAATTAATCCTGGAGCTGAGCTGCTCAACCCCAGGATTGTACATGCTTATGATCAAAGTGTTGATCTTTCCCTGCCTTCCGGTCCGGGCGTTTGGGGATTGGTTCCCATATTGTCCTTAAGATGGTTGTAGGCGGGTGAAATCAATTGACTTTGCTCGAAGCCCACGACGCACTTCTTTGATGTTCCTTCGCAATTGGTGCCTGCAGGGATGATGGTGCTGGGACCACTGATAAAGGAGACCTCATTGTCCAGAAAGGCAGGATTTGCGCCTTCGCCGGGCAGTACCTGGAACCAATATAAATTATCGGCTGCTTTCAGTGGTGTGGCGGTTTTGTTTGGCACAAAGGAATAAAGGCATATTGCCAGTATTATAGCCGCTATGCCTGATGAATATTTTTTCATGATTGTAAAGTTTAATTATCAAAAAAATACCTACTCTTTTCTACAGGTTTTCAGCTACCCCTGCCGAATGAACTGTGGCCACAGTTATCCGGAATTTATTTCAATAAAAATTTGCTTCTACTATAAATGAATAAACCAACGCTTACAACAATCGTCAGGCAGCTATTAAAAATGAGGTGTTCTCTCCAGCCCAATTTTTCTAATATGCCACCACACGAACAGGGCAGATGAGGTACAAAAGCTACCATATAACCCAAATAAGCCGTTAATACAAGCATCAAAATGAGTGAAGCGCTAAATCCCCACAACCTGTACTTAGGAACGAATAATAACGCTGCGATGAATAGCTCAATAAAAGGCAATCCCACTGCTATGCCGGAGGCATATGAGCCAATTAGTGGTGAAGAAGATAGTACCAGTTTGAACTTTTCAAAATCCATGAGTTTACTAAAGGCGGCGTATACCCAAACAAGGATCAATAGCGAGGATAGTATTTCCAAGATAGTGGCCCGGGACTTAATGCTCATGTCAATTGATTGAAATGATGAAGGAAAGTTTCCGTTGCTAAATTTTCAAACAATCTATTATTCGCTATCCTTTGCAAAGTTGGGAAGAATCATTGACAGTTTTTTTCTATAAATATTCGAAAAAAGGAACAAAAGTTTTGAAAGCAGGAGTATGAACGGTGTAGCAATATAACGCATGGGTTTTACCTACTCTGAATCCGGAATTCACGGGGAGTCATTTTCGCGCGCTTCCGAAATGCCGTAATGAAGCTCGTGAGCCGGCTGTAACCGGTTAAGCGGGCAATTTCTTTTTCCGGAAGATTGGTTTTCGATAATAACTGTTTTGCCCTGTCCAGGCGGGTGTCCAGTAATTTCTCAAATAAACCTGTACCGATAATATCTTTAAATCCTTTTTTGAGTTTGAACTCATTTATGCGATACTCCTTTGAAATGACAGGAATGGAAAAATGATCCATATAGTTGTTGGTAATCATGGTGTTGATCGCATATATGGTATCAATGTCTTCGCTGCTATAGGTGAAAGCCGGGATGTTCTTTTCATACGCCAGGGACATGAATAATAATTCCCTTAATTTATTCTCATAAAAAAAATTCAATAACTCTGTATCGTAGTATGCAGCAGACATTTGCAATATTGCCGCTGACATTTCAGGGGTAAAAGCACGCGGCCTAACCTTATGCCTGAGGGAACCCGGTTCAAACCCAAGCCTGGTTAATATATCCTGGCTGTAATAGCAACTGAATACACGGTACTGCCTATTTTTCTCAAAAAAGAAACGAACCGTTTGACCGCGTCCTTCCAATAAAATAAACTGGCCCGGCTTTATGGTAATTGTATTTCTCTCCTGCAGTTTAATTGACTGTTTCATTACTCCCATTAACCTAACACCATCCCGGCGTTCATTGAAGTACATCTCATGATCCATAAGTGACTGCGCATATCCATAATATACCAAACAGGCCTCCGTTTCATATTCCTGTAAAAAAAGGGAACTGAAAGCACTGTGGTGAGACCGCAGAACGCTTCCTTTAAGCAATACATCCTGGTTTTTGCCTGTAGAAGTGAGGTTCAGTGTTATTGGAATATTATCATCCCGAAACAATTCAATATGCATAATTTTCGGAAAGCCGATAAATAAATTCTATCAATAGGTTATATACCGAAAGGTATTTTACAATATAAGATAAAAAAAATTACCTGTTCTAATATGCCGGAATTATTATAAAGCTGTCTCCGCGGCATTCAAACGTAATATGCTCCCGGTTGCGAAGCAAATAGTTCAATCTTCAAACCTATGGCGCGGCCATATTGATTATTTTTAACCACTCAAATTCCTCCGGCTCTATCTTCCCTTGCCCGCATTTTGCTATTTCACTTTTTAAATTAAAGTTATGATCACGGCAGCTTATAAGGACAAAGCATCCATTGTAAACATTCTATCCCGTGCCTTCGAGGGAAATAAAAGTGTAGATTATATTGTAAAACAAGATAGCAGGCGAACTGAAAGAATGAAGGCACTGATGTCCTATTCCTTTGAAGTATGCTACCAGTATGGATCGGTATATTTATCGGACGACAAGACGGGCTGTGCACTGCTGATCATGCCGGATAAAAAAAAGACAACCCTTAAATCTGTTTTTCGGGATATAAAGCTGATCTTTTCCTGTACAGGCATCGCAAATCTCCCAAAGGCAATGACCAGGGAGGCAACGATAAAAAAACTGCATCCCCGAAGCCCTATGCTTTATTTATGGTTTATTGGAGTGAACCCTTCCAGCCAAAACAATGGCTTAGGTTCCACCCTATTGAATGAGATCATCAATGTTGGAATGCAGACACAAAGACCTATTTACCTGGAAACCTCTACACTCAGGAATATTCCCTGGTATGAAAAGTTCGGGTTTACCGTATACAACAAACTCGATTTTGGATATGATTTATTCTGCATGAAGAAAGAAGCTTAAGGGATGCTTTTGCCTGGAACAGAGATGCATATTGCCACATTCATTTTTGTGTGCATAGAAATCGTAATCTTTTTCTACCTGATTGTTTACAGGCTTGCCAGACCAGACGATAAGAAGGCTTACCTCAATGTCTTTCTGATCCTATTGCTCATTATCTACAATGTTTCCGGAGGCTTGCTCCCGGACACTAACCTGCCCGGCTCTTATTTTGTTCAAACCAGCATTGCCTACGGTACCGGTTTTATTACCCCTTGCTACTTCCCCTATTATGTATACCATGCATTTGGTCTTGAAAAAATGAAATTTCATGTTTACAGGGGTGTATATCTTTTTCTTATCCTCCCCTATTTGATCTTTATTACCGCATTCGGCATTACAGATAATCTTGGGCTGGCAAAACAGTTTCTTATCCTGCCGGTGGCTTATGCGGTATGGGTCGTATTTTCCTTAAATTCAGCCATACGGTTTAAATACGGGAACAAATCTGCCAGCAAAGCATTCAAAGAAGAAGCAAGTATATTGTTTATGAGTATTGCCGCATGGGTAGGATTGCCGGTCATTGATTATTTCAATATAGGACAGGCAACAGAAGCGATATTTACCAATGTAGGTTTTTTACTTCTATTGGGACTGCACGTAAAAAGACATATCAGGGTAACGCGAACCGAACACCAGAAACTCATTGAGTCGGAGGCCAGGCTACTGAACTGGAATACAAGCCTTCAAAATGAAGTTGAAAAAAGAACCATTCAATTGGAACGGCTGAACGAACAACGGATCCACACTTTTGTAAACCTGGCCCATGAAACAAAAACACCACTCACGCTTATCGGCAACTACCTTGAAGATTATCTTAGCCAAAATCCAAAATCAGAAGAGTTTTTCCTCGTAAAAAGGAGCTTTGACAAGTTATCACAGGATATCGGCAACCTCTTTGATCTTGAAAAATTCAGCAAAGGCTTTTCCATTTACAATCACGACCTTATTATAATAAATTGCAGTGAGATCATCCAGGACAGTCTGATCCTGTTTCAAAAATATGCGGTTAAAAGAAATATAAAGATCAAATCTGATATTGAAAAAAACATATACACCAAAGCAAATCCCCTGGCAATCAATCGAATTGTAAATAACCTGGTGGAAAACGCCATTAAATATTCTTTTGAGGGCGGCAGTATCGAAATCACTTTACGGGAAAAAGGTGACCGACTTGGTTTTAGGGTAAAAGATGAAGGTATTGGGATTCCTGCCAGTTTACAAAAAAAAGTTTTTGAACCCTATTTCCAGATCAGCAATGCCAAAGGAAATTTCCAGGGGATGGGTTTGGGCCTTCCCATTGTAAAGAAGGTTGTTGAAGATCTGAAAGGAGAAGTTTATCTTACCAGCGCTCCCCATGTAAAGCCGGGAACGGAAATAGAAGTGATTTTGACCAGGTATCAATTAAAGGAGGAAGATGTCATCACAACGCATAAGACAGGACCGGTCTATATTGGCATTGACCGGTTGATCCCTGAGTCAGAAGAGGATATAAACCGGCATCTCGTGCTCATTGTTGAGGATAATATTAGCATGGCCAGTTATCTTCAAATGAAACTAAGGCAGTATTACAACGTGCTTGTTGCCCTCAATGGCAACGAAGCGCTTAAGCTATTAAAGGAACGTCAGCAATTGCCGGATATTATTCTTTCTGATGTAATGATGGACAAGCTTGATGGCTACGCCTTTGCAAAGATAATATCCAATGACAGCAGCTATAAACACATACCGATTGTATTTCTGAGTGCCATATCAACCAAGGAGGATAAACTTCGGGGATTAAAACTCGGCGCCATTGACTTTATCCAAAAGCCCTTTTCTATAAGTGAGCTCATCCAAAAAATCAACTCCTTGCTTGCTGTCTTTTCCAGCCAGAAGAAGAGCTTGCTGAAAGCAGCACTAGCCAGCTCAAATAAAAATAATGATCTGCCCGCGGTAACTGATCAGCAGCGCTTTGAACGAAACTGCCAGATTTATAATTTAACCCTGCGGGAAAAGGATATAGCTAAATTGGTCTGCCAGGGATATAAATATAAAAGCATAGGTGAATCCTTGTATATCTCCGAAAGAACCGTTACAAAGCATATCCAGAACATTTTTGAAAAGTTAGCCGTTTCCAATAAGATTGAACTGATCAATAAACTCGAAAGCATCCCCGCTCTGCCCGTCTGATGCAATGAACATCCCACAGATGACTTGAAAATACGCTCTTTTGCGTAAGGATTTAGGCGGAGTTGCGTATTTCATTTGTTGAAAATCCTCTTGAACTTTGTACAACATCAATTGCACAAAGTATTCAATGCAAATTAATTTATGGATTTCGTGTTAAACCATTGGGATGCGCTCGTAAACGATACCTTAAATCCCGACAACGGGAAGGTCTTCAGCATGGACAGGGAAACCGCCTGCAGCCTCATTAGCCGGTCAGCAAGTGAGGAGCAGTTGGTTAGAAATCGCCTGATTGTCCTTGTTGTGAATGAAGGCAAGAACGTTGACCAGCGCCAATTGATCCATATAACCCAGACCATGCTCGTTCGTCTGCTGGACAAACTCTTTCAGTATCAGCAACACCCTAAGATAAATGAGGACATTGAATGTATTTACAAACAAATAAGTCAACATTTAGAAGGTACGCTGCAATTTATTGAGACCTTCTTTTGTCATTATTTTAACCGGCACGAAAAAGTTCCCATTGCCTATTTGTCAAACTTTGTAGAACAGAACAAGGATCGCAGGGAATTGCTGAAGGAAAGGATGAAGAAAGCTAAAGTCTGTTCGGGGCTGGCAAAGATACTGGTCAACCATTTTTGCAGGTGCTCTGCCATCAATGAAGCTCCGGTTAGTTATCATGAAATAGCGTACCACAAGGAGATCATGAATGCGCTATTGGCTGATGCGTATTTGCTGTCTGAAGAAAAATTATTGGAAACCCTGTATTATTTCAATTTCAATAATAAGGATTACGTGGACTTTCTAACCGGTAAGTTAAGAACCAGGATAGATGCCCTATCCAGCAAAAAAGAAAAAATCGCCACCCTTCATCTTGAACAAAAGCGCATCAATCAACAGCTTACCAGGAAAAGTTCCTGCCTGTCCCCTGCTGAGCCTTCACTAAGGGAACAATTAAATTTATGGATCGATGAGGAAATAAAATTTCTGAACATTGAGCTTCCGAAGAAACCAACAGAGCCGGTCAACGGACATGCCGATCAATTTATCCACTTGTCGTTCAAGGGTCCGGAAATTTATTTGTTGCACAAGGCTTTTGTGGATTCGGGAGGCACGCCCACAGAAACCTATAAAAGCCTGCTGGAAAAAACATGCTCCAGTATCTCCAATAAAAACCAGAAAGGATTCAGCGCCGAAAGCCTAAAGAAAGCAAGTGACAAGGTAGAACCCGTATCCAAAGAAAATGTAAAGCGGTTTTTGCAAAGAATGATCAGAAATATTGATAGTTATGATTGAGGGGATGGTAAATGCTACAGTTGTTTTGAAAGGCTTGAATCATTAGGAAGTCAGCAATACCTACAATATCTGTTATTTCTACTGAGCGCAAATGCATGGTGATTTCCGGCTGAAGAATTTGATTGCTGGCATGGAAAAGAAAAACTTGGAGGATTAAATACCCGTTTAAACCTTTGTTATCGAATTAAACCAAGTTAAGTTTAAATTTAGTCTAGTGGTCGTACTATTGGTACCAATATTTGCCTAAAAATAAACCGCTCCTTTGAATCAGTTTAAAATAGGTTGTAGATCCGTATTATGAGTGTGCGAAAAGGCAGACTCTCATTTGAAGCGTTTGTACAATGCCCGTCGTACCGGTGTGGCAACTACTTCTCGGAAAGACAATTGCCGCCTTTGATCGCCAGCATCCGCGGGATTTGTTAGATGTAAAAATATATGCTACGAAAGGAAGTCTTCACGCAAGAAATCAAAGAGGGCCTTTTACTTTGCCTGCTTTGCAGCGGCAGTCCCATCAGCTAAGTGATTATCCCCAACTTTCAGGATCAGCAATCGGCACTTTCAAATCAGTTCCCGGGCATGACAGACGAAGCGTTTGGTTAAACAGAATATGAAAGTATAAGAGAAACCCTTGTTGCCACTATCCATCAGAATTTGACCGATAGAGACAAAAGCATTTCTGTCAACTGTAAAAAACGTAAAACCTGACTGGAGTATTTATGATTTTCAGCGTTTCCCTTCCATCAACTGGAAATCACAAAATTTTGTAGAAATTGAAAGACAAGAATCCAGGTAAGCATAAAGAACTGTTTAATCTTCTTAGAAAGAAGTTGGGAAAGTAAAATGTTGTCAAGGTGTGTTTTAAGACTGACCAACCTGTTCGCCAAAATATTAAAAGCCAGTTGCTTTCTATTTAAGCCTTTCGCCGCGATACCGTTTTCGCAATACTATTTTTTGCTTTCACTTCTGTAAGCAAAAAGGTAATTCACAACCTCTGTTTCATTGTCTACAGGCAAAACCGGCAATTTCCGGAACTACCTCTTTTTGGAGTGAATGTGTTTTGTATTAAAATATTGGTTTGTTTTTTATCCCGGATTTTATTCATTTGATTTTTCCGCTTCTCGAAAAAACTTTTCCCGGAATATGAATGGATGCGGGAAGTCTTTATATCATTTTTGCAACCAATGATGCGAAAAAATCAATGATTATGAACAGACTATTTATTTCTTTTTGGCTTCTTGCGTTTTCTTTATCATGTTTTGCCCAGCAAACACCTGCTGTTGGAAGTATACAAGGAACCATCAGCACGAAAGAAAATAAACCTTTGGGGTCTGCAACTATTGTTTTAAGAGGAACAAAAACGGCTGTCCTGTCTGGCAATGATGGAGCCTTTACTTTTAAAAATATCCTTCCCGGAAATTATACCATTGAAATTTCAAATATTGGCTTTCATTCAATGGAAAAAGAAGTCAGCGTCAGAGCAGGAAGAGTAACTGAAATTTCTATTCAATTACCTGGTGTGGAAACGGAATTGTCGGAAATAGTCGTTTCTGCAGGGCGTACTAAAGAAACGATTGATGAAGTACCCTCTTCGGTGACTATTGTAGGGTTAAAAACCATTGAACAAAACATCCAAATGACCACCAACCTGGGCGATATACTTGAAAATCGTGTTCCGGGTCTTGCGCCCAGCACAGGTCTGAGCAGCAATTTCGGTCAAACCCTGAGAGGTCGCAGCTTGCTTATTATGGTGGATGGGGTTCCTCAATCTACTCCCCTTCGTAATGGTGGAATGGATATCCGGGCCCTGGATCCGGCAGTCGTTGAGCGCATTGAGGTTGTCAAGGGAGCTACTGCGATATATGGCAATGGGGCTGCAGGAGGGCTTATCAACTATTTTACCCGTAATCCGAAATCCAGCAAGCTAATAAACAGCCATACTACTTTAGGTACTACGGGGTCACTGGTTAACCGCTCCAACAGCACAGGTGCCAGATTCAGTCAGATGTTTTATGGTGATAAAGGCCGGTTCAGCTATGTCGTGAGTGGTGTGTATGAACAAACCGGTGAATATAAGGATGCAGATGGGGATGTGTTGCCTCCTATATATGGTCTTGGTGAAACAGACTCTTATAATGCATTTGCTAAATTAGGCTATGATTTCAATGCCAACCATAAAGTTCAGGCCACCTACAATTTTTTCAGCAGTCGTCAATCCACCAATTATTTAACTGTTTTAGGTGATTATAAATCCGGCATCAAAACTTCTGCCAAATTGGGAGAGGCCATTGGTGTTCCTCAGGGAATCAGAGGTAATCACAATCTTAGCTTGCAGTTCTCGGGAAACACGGGTATAGCAAATACCCGTTATGATGCAGATGTGTATTATCAAAGTGTTGATAACATTTTCTTTTATTCTGAGACCTTTGTAGATGGTGGTATTTCCCGTATCCTTTCCAGGAAAAATGGAGCCCGCCTTGTATTAAACACACCCCTGTTATTAAATAATGTTGCAGCGAATTTTACTTATGGACTGGATGTTCAGAGGGATGTAACATCGCAGCCATTGGTAGATGGCAGGATCTGGGTACCTGAAATGAACATGCTGAATCTGGCCCCGTTTGTGCAGACAAAATTTACATTTTTTGATAAGTTTATATTTAAAGGAGGCCTTCGGTATGAAAAGGCTGATATTGGAGTAGAAGATTATGCAACATTACCCACAAAGAATGCAGCAACCGGTGCCGTAACACCATCCATGAATGTTAAAGGCGGTAATTTGGAGTACAATACATTGGTATCTAATGCTGGCCTTCGTTATAACCTTTCCCGTTATTTTTCACCTTATGTAAGTTTTTCGCAAGGATTCAGCGTGTCCGACATCGGTCTGGTACTCCGGTCAGCGAGGGTGGATGATATCTCAAAAATCAATACCGAAGCCGTCATAGTCAACAATTATGAAGCTGGTTTTGTATCTAAAATTAAAAACTTCCGGTTCGAAGCCACAGGTTATATCAGTAAGTCAAGCCTGGGGGCGGCCAGTGTTTATGATAACGGTGTTTTTGTTGTAGTAAGAACGCCGGAACGTATTTATGGTTTTGAACTGTCTGCCGATATGCAGGTATTAAAGAATCTACAGGCGGGCATGTCCTATAGTTATGTTGAAGGCAAACTGGATGCAGACAACGATGGGAAATATGACGGCGATAAAGATGCGTATCTGCCCGGTCAAAGGATTGCGGCGCCTAAATTAACCGGTTATTTGGATTATACATTGATACCCCGAAAATTAAATGTACTGCTTCAATATACCGGAATTTTGAACAGAGATCGTTTTGCCAGAAACAACAGTGGTTCGTACGATTTTTACAAAGCTCCGGTATCAGGTTATCATTTATTCAATAGCTCTGTAGGATATCATCTTAATGAAAGTACGTCCTTGAATTTAGGGATTGAAAACTTGCTGAATACAGATTATTTTACGGCACGTTCTCAATATGGAGCTTTTAATGATAGCTATACAAAGGGCAAAGGCGCTTCCTACCGGCTGACACTGCAGGTGAAGCTGTAACTTTAATCATGAATATGATGGATAGTCCCGGTCTCCGGGACTATTTGTTTCATATAAAAGCAATATGACATTAAAGAAAATAGTCAGGAAACTTCATTTGTGGCTGGGCCTTTCCAGTGGTCTCATTGTATTTATTGTGGGGCTGACCGGTGCTGTATATTGTTTTGCTCCTGAGCTGCAAAATCTGCAATCATACCGGTGGGTTAAGCCGGAAGAAAAACCATTTTTAACGCCCTCGCGTATTCAACAGATCGCTAAAGATCATTTACCCGGTAAGTCACTAAAAAGAATTTATTATGATGCAAGAGACAAGGCTGTTATGGCTTTGTTTACAGAAACGGATGTATACAGTTATGCTGTTTTTATCAATCCTTATAATGGAAAGGTTTTAAAAGTGCGCGACAACGGGAAAGATTTTTTGAGTGTTGCTTTGCAAATACACCGAACACTGTTGATTCCTAAAGGGCATACCATTATACGATGGAGCACAGTTATTTTTATTTTCATGTTGATTTCAGGGATCATTTTATGGTGGCCCCGGAAAATAAAAAATGCAAAACAAGGTTTTAAGATCATGTGGAAAGCCTCCCCCAAACGATTAAATTATGATTTGCATAAGGTGCTGGGATTTTACATTAGCTGGATCGTAATATTCTCAGCACTTACCGGTTTAATGTTTACCTGGAAAGGTTTTGCTGATCTTGTTTATAAGTATACAGGTTTTGAGCATTCCATTGTTCAGACAGGTCCGCCAATTTCCGATTCAACAGGGATTGCCGGTAAACATCCAGCGGCCATTGATCTGGTCTGGAAACAGTTAGCACCGGATCTTTATGAAAAGTATGCATCGGTGATGTTTGTTTTGCCTTCCACTAAAAACGGTGCAATCCTGGTAAGAGCCAATCCTGAAAAAAAAACATTATACAAAACAGACTTCCGCTATTTTGATCAATTTAATGGAAAAGAGTTTCCAGGCGCCTATGTATGGGGCAATTATACCGATGCAAGCACTACTGCCGATTATATCAAACGTATGAACTATGATATTCATACAGGTGCCATTTTCGGATTGCCCGGCAGGATAACACTGTTTTTCATAGCAGTAATTGTTACCAGTCTTCCGGTTACCGGGTTTTTATATTGGTGGGGTAGAAAACATAAAAAAGGAATGGTCCGTAAAGATCTAATGTTTAATACGTGAAAAGGATAATTTAACTGTTTCAATGGCATTATGAAAAGACAATAAAAACCTGAAATTGCAGGGACTATAATATCAGCTATACCGGCATTTAGATTCATCATAATTGCTATTCAATTCAATTATCCCTTCTCGCAGAGAAAGACCGGGAGTGCAGAAATGAATTTATCTTTTCTCCCCTTGATTTTCCACTTGTATTGATATAGCGTCCAGAACATTTCACGGGTGAGCTGCTATTCAGCAAAGAAAGTTAACGCTTAAAAAATGCATTTGTTTTCTGACGAAGCACCAACAGTATCTTCTCCTTTTACAAGGCATCCAAAAACTTCAATTAATTTCAAAACCAACGCCAGACCTTTGCCTGAAAGTGATGCTTGCCGTTCTGACGATTTTTGAGTCGTTTTGTATTGGGAGCTTTATCTTCGCGATGAAGTGATATTAAACAATTTGCACAGGAAATTTCGACATATAACTTTACTACTTTTCATTGGCGTTTGTGCACATTTGTATTCGGCCGGCCAGAATGTTTATAAAACACCGTCAGGGAAGAAATATCATCTTGAAAACTGCCGGATGGTGAAGAATGCGTCGCATGAGATTACGATTGAAGCCGCACTCAAGCTGGGACTTGGGCCATGTGCTATCTGCAAGCCGCCAAAAGTTAAGACGATAAGCACACACAAAGCGCAGGGAACGGGTAAGGGGGTGCAATGCAAGGGTATGACTAAGGCAGGCACACGGTGCAGGCATTTTACCAGGATCGCGAACGGGTATTGTTTTCAGCACCAGCCGGGGTAAGGAGATCAGCAGTATTCTTTAACGCTACGATCTAACTGATAAAAAAACAGATCGCTGAAAATAATTACGATGAAGGGCACCGGTAATTTAAGGTTCATTCATAGATAACAATAATCCAAACAGAATGCTCACCCGTTGGTTGTTCCGATGCCGGCACAATTCCATAGCAGGGTGATAATACCTGCTGCTGGAACCGGTAGCTCCCACCAGGCGTGCAGCCGGTGCAATTTCGCCAGGACCACTATTTCAACCAGAACCAGGTGATCAGCATTGGCCAAGGGGGCACATCCAATCCGTCTTTCTGTTTTGCAGTATTGCAAAAAAATTCACTACACTCAACTACATCGATGCCAAAAAGGAAGATGCCAGGAAGAAGAAAATCTTCAAAGGTCCCGTGCATTGATTCAACCAGCATTCACTCTTAACTTTCGTCCGGTGTTGCCATGAGCCATGTTTTGCCTTCGCGTGAACGCAGCCCTTCATAGCCCAGTACGATGAGCAGGATCACCTACTGTCGTTTTGACTAAAGATGCGGTATCGCTTTTAATGTAGAAAGATAGTCCCTACTCAGTGGTCATCTATTATTTGCGCCGCACTGTGCAATGATATTGATCGTTGCGGCCGCTATTTTACATTGGTGCTGACGATCTTTGCTAAGTCGAACATGGATACCTGAGACCTGGCGCCGAAGAGTGCTTTTAGTTTATCATCTGCATTGATCATGCGCTTATTTTTACCGTCCTGCAAGCCCTGCTTTTTGATATAGTCCCATATCTTTTTGATGATATCCGGGCGCGAAGCCGGTTTGGAACCGATTACATCCGCCAGTGCGGGGCTGGGCGTCAACGGTTTTAACAGCGCGGGGTTGATTTTTCTTTTTTTCCTGGGTGTCGCTTTTTTCACAGTCGTTTTGGACGCTGCTTTTTTGGGTGCTGCTTTCGGCGTGGCTTTTTTGGGTACAGTTTTTTTCGGTGCGGCTTTTTTCGGTGCAGTCTTCTTCGGTGCGGCTTTCTTTACCGCTTTTTTAGGTACGGTTTTCTTTGTGGCTTTTTTCGGTGCTGCCTTCTTTGTTTTTGCCATGGTGCTGAATTTAATGGGTGAATAAGTTTGTACCTAAAGGTATCGCAATTACGTGGCGTATCATATAGTCAAAGCCTTTTTTTTCCCTTCCGTATATACTATTAAAAAAGAGTGCATTGATGTGAGCCGTAAAGCTTCTGTACATCCTGTCTTCCGAAATCCTATACCAGGCCCATAAAAACCAGCGTCACATTCGGCAGCACTGCTGCAATTTCTTTTGTTGGACGTTTTTTACTCCGCTGGAGTGGGCATTCGATTTTCCGGTAAATGGGTGAGTAAGTAAGGAGATGGTCAATATGGTCGAATACCAAAGTTTCCAATCCTACAATACCTGAGTTGCGTGCAACCCTTAACGACATCCGGCACAACATTGAAAATAATTTAACGACCTTGCATTTATGGACAAGACAGCTCAAAATCATTGGGACGCAGTTTACAAAACCAAGGAACCAAACCAGGTAAGTTGGACACAAGATATTCCAAAAACTTCTTTGGACTTTA
>CALKHN010000048.1 GCA_937991535.1 uncultured Sphingobacteriales bacterium | reverse complement strand
ACCCTGCAACTTGTAACCTGTACCCTGCAACTTGTAACCTGTACCCTGCAACTTGCACCCTGCAACTTGTAACTTGCCCCCTGCAGCACAAACACCTTATCTTTGCCTATCTTTAACCATAGGTTTGAAGTTACATGGCTAATAAATTAAAAAACAACAAGTCCAAGTCTCCTGATCCTGAAAAACTTACCAGCGATAAAACCGAAAAGGTTAAAGTAAAGGAGTTGGTGAAGGATGAACGCACCCATAAAATACTGGGAAGCGTATTACTGCTTACAGCATTTTTTCTTTTCATAGCATTTACTTCTTACATTTTTACCTGGCGGCAGGACCAGGACAAAGTATTCCAGGGTTTTTCAGCGTTCTTATTTGGCGATGATATAAAAGCGGCCAACCTGCTTGGCCGTATTGGCGCTTACATATCCCACATATTTTTTTACAAAGGTTTTGGCTTATCCTCCTATCTTTTTTGCATTTTCTTTTTTATTTTGGGTGTGAACCTGCTGTTCGGCGAAAGGATTTTTTCACCCTGGCGCAACTTCAGGTATATAGTGGTGGGACTCCTGTTTTTTAGCACGGCATTGGCTTTTATTACCCAGGGTAATGGTTTTCCATGGGGAGGAGAAACAGGTAATATAACCAGCAACTGGCTGAGCCGCTTACTGGGGAAAATAGGCACAGCAGCCCTCTTATTCATTGGAGGCTTTTCTTTTTTTATATGGAGATTTAATCCATCTTTTTCTCTGCCGGCCAAAAAACAAAAATATAAAGACCAAAACGGAAATGGCAAACTGGTACCGGTAGACAACTCTTTTACCGAAGAAGCCAAACTGTTTACAGAAGAAAATACAATGAAAGATGCCAAAGGCAATACCTTAAAACATCATAGCGGTGTAGTGATTATCAATCCACCGGGCATAGATGAATCCGGTGAAAAAATAGTGTTGTCAGAAGCCAGCCGGCAACCGTTAACCCCGCAAACCGCCATCATTCCCAAATCGCGGAAAAAAACTGAAGAAGAGCTGGAATTACAGATCAATGCGTTAAAAAGTGCAGAAGAGCCCGATGACAGCGACCTGCCCGAAGAAGAAGAAACACCCGTAAAAAAAGTGCAAAATCTGCCGCCTTATGATCCGGTGCTTGATTTGAAAGATTACAGGTATCCGTCACTTGATTTGCTGGAAACGCATGGAAGTGAAAAAATTGTACTCGACGCTTCGGAACTGGAAGCCAATAAACACCAGATCATCAGCACCCTGAAAAACTACGATATTGATATCCGGCAGATCTCGGCTACCGTAGGCCCCACCGTTACCCTGTATGAAATTGTTCCTGCGGCGGGCGTGCGCATTTCACGCATAAAAAACCTTGAAGACGATATTGCTTTAAGCCTGGCAGCCTTAGGCATACGCATCATCGCTCCTATTCCCGGAAAAGGCACTATAGGTATTGAAGTACCCAATGTTAAAAAGTCTATTGTAAGTATGAAGGGACTTTTATCGTCGGATAAATTTCAACAGAACAAATTTTCACTACCTATCGCCCTTGGCAAAAAAATAGACAATGAGCATTTTATTGTAGACCTTGCTACCATGCCCCACCTGTTAATGGCAGGCGCTACGGGCCAGGGTAAATCGGTTGGTATTAACGCTATACTGGTATCGCTATTGTACAAAAAACATCCGTCGCAGCTTAAACTGGTGATGGTAGACCCTAAAAAAGTAGAGTTGAGTTTATACCGGGTAATTGAAAAACATTTCCTGGCCAAACTGCCTGGTGAGGAAGAATCTATTATTACCGACACCAAAAAAGTGGTTCATTCGCTGAACGCCCTGTGCATTGAAATGGATAACCGCTACGATTTGCTTAAAGAAGCAGGTTGCCGGAATATAAGAGAATACAATGAAAAATTTGTAGCCCGGAGGCTCAATCCCGAAAAGGGGCACCAGTTTTTACCGTTTATCGTTCTGGTAATTGATGAGTTTGCAGATCTGATCATGACGGCAGGTAAAGAAATTGAAATGCCTATTGCGCGTTTAGCCCAATTGGCCAGGGCGGTTGGTATTCACCTTATCATTGCCACACAACGCCCTTCGGTTAATATAATTACAGGAACCATTAAAGCCAATTTCCCGGCCAGGGTGGCCTTTAAGGTTTCTTCCAAAATTGACTCCCGCACTATTTTAGATACAGGTGGTGCAGAGCAGTTGATAGGCCGTGGTGATATGCTGGTATCCTACAACGGCGAAGTAACGAGGGTACAGTGCGCTTTTGTGGATACACCGGAAGTGGAAAAAGTGGTTGAATTCATTGGCGAACAAAGGGGATATCCCCAGCCCTTTTATTTGCCGGAATACATTGATGAAAAGGAGTTGGAGGGCAAAGATTTCGATTCCGGGAACCGTGACCCCCTGTTTGAAGAAGCCGCCCGGCTTATTGTTCAAAGCCAGATTGGATCTACTTCCCTGTTACAGCGCCGCATGAAACTGGGATATAACCGTGCGGGCCGTTTAATGGATCAGTTAGAGTCGGCAGGTATTGTGGGACCCAACCAGGGCAGCAAGGCAAGAGATGTACTATTTAAAACGGAAATGGAATTAGAAGAATTTTTGCAGGCTTTATAAAATAAATAAACACAGTAATAGCAGTTTCATATTAAACCATCTCGCTGTTGCAACAGTCTTTGAAATAACTATCTTTGCGCACCAATAAAAAACGAATGAAAGGAATATTCACTATCACAGCACTACTGGCTATGTTCTCCGGATTTGCACAAAATTCCGTTAAAAACCTGGGAACCAGCGATCCGGCTGCAAAAAAAATATTAGACGGTGTAACCACTAAATTTAAAACGTATAACACGGTTAAAGCAAGTTTTGTGTTACAAATTGAGAATGCCGCAGGAAAGATCCAGGGTACCAAAAATGGAACAGCTTATATGAAAGGCAATCAATACAAAGTAGAATTAACCGACCAGGAGATTTTTTGTAATGCACAGAAAATATGGACGTACGATAAAAACGCAAATGAGGTGCAGATAACTGAATTTGACCCGGGTGGCAGCAGCTTTACTCCTCAAAAGATATTCACAAATTTTTATGAAAAAGACTTCCTGTATAAGTTGAACGGAGAAAAAAAAGAGGGAAAAAAAACATTACAGGAAATAGAGTTAACCCCCACGGATAAAAATAAAACATTCTTTAAAGTGCTGGTGTTTGTAGATAAGGCCACAAAGAACATTGTATCTACAAGGTTGTTTGAAAAAAATGGCAACCGCTATGCATATAATGTTACCAGCTTTGTTCCCAACGCAAAGATAGACAACAGTTTTTTTGTTTTTAATACGGGTAAATACCCTGGGGTTGAAGTGATAGATTTGCAATGAGTAGGATGAGCTACCGGCTGCCAGCCGTCAGGCAGTACATAGAGGGCACAAGTTATACATTGGAGATGTTTTTAGCGAGGAAGAAGAGAGATAACTAATCGCCAGTATCAACAAACAGAAAACGAAAAACAGGCGCCACCTATGTTTATGGATGATCATTCGCCGATGGCGCTTCATCGGCTCCCCACCGGAATGAAGCAATAGTAAAACCGCACAGATCCAGTATCCTGTCTACCACAGTGGCGGCTACCGCTTCAATGGTTTGAGGACGACTATAAAAAGAAGGGGTAGCGGGGCAAATGATGCCTCCGGCTACCGTAACCGTTTCCATATTACGGATATGAATGAGATTATAGGGCGTGTCTCTTACCACACAAATCAATTTTCTTCTTTCCTTAAGTATTACGTCGGCAGCTCTTGTAATCAGGTCATTTGAAACACCGGTGGCTATCCTTCCCAAAGTTCCCATAGAACAGGGAATAATAATCATGGTGTCAAATTGCCCGGATCCTGATGCAAAAGGAGCGTTAAAATCGTTTTTCCCATAAATATTAACAGCATATTTATTGAAGGAATCATTGCCAAGTTCTGTTTGCCATACTTGTTTGGCATTGTCTGTAATTACCAGTGCAAGCTCACTCCATTGTTCGGGCATGGCCAATAATTTATCAACCAGTTGGCGCGCATATAAAGATCCGCTGGCGCCGGTAACCGAAATAACAATTTTTCGCTTCAATTGTGAGTTATATTTGTGAAAATATATAAATCAAATGCAAATATCCGGCATTTTCCTTTGTATTGGTATAAGTACTTTTTTGTGCAGTATGAAAACACCTGCAGGTAATCTTTTAAATTATACAGATACAACAATAATCAAGTCACAAAAAAATGAAAAGCTGAAATGGTTAACCCTTACTGAAGCGGAAGCAAAAATTGCTTCCCAAAAAAAGGCCATCATAATAGACCTGTATACAGACTGGTGCGGTTGGTGCAAGGTAATGGATAAGAATACCTATACAAACTCTAATGTTGTTCAATATATTCACGACAAGTTTTACCCCGTAAAACTAAATGCAGAAACAAAGGAAGTACTTACCTGGCGTGGAAAACAATTTAAATACAACGAAAATTACAGGGTAAACGATTACGCTATTCTATTAACCGGCGGGCAACTTTCATATCCTTCCACAGTTATTTTACCCGCCGACGGTTCGGCTCCACAGGTAATTCCAGGGTATTTAAAAACACCTGAAATGGAGCTTATTTTAAAATATTTTGGCGAGGGGCATTACGGTAAAACTCCTTTTGAAACATACAGAAAGGATTTTACACAAACCTGGAAATAATTTTCTTATTTACAACAATATAAAAATCAGGTATATCGTTATATGTCTGGTTTTTCATAGGATATTGGATTTAAAACGGGGCAGGATTTCTATCCAGCCCTTTTTTATTATTTTTCCGGAGTCCCGTTTCTTTTATTCCTTCCTCTCAATACATAAAAATTTACTACTATATCACTCCTTTGTCAGTCACTCTCTTGCTTTTTTTGAAAATAAAATCATTGTATTGTGCAACGTTTATTACGTAATACTGGTCTCATTATTGGTTTTTCATAGGATATTGGATTTAGAAACGGGGCAGGATGTCTATCCAGCCCTTTATTTTTTATATGAGCCCCTTTTAAAATATTTTTTTTCTGTAAGTGCTTCATGGCATTGATTCCCAATATTATTACAACAAAAAACGATGCCTTTCCGGATAGTATGATAATAAAAGAAAAAAAATTACGTCGTATAAATACTAAAATTAAAAAAACGATTTATATTCGGCTTTTCATAGGATAAGGTTTAATGGTTAACGGTTAAAAGATTAGTGCCCCTCCCCCGATTTATCGGGAGGGGGTTTTTTATAGTACTTTCCAGGTCGTCAAAGCGTTTTTGTTTTTATGACCATGTAATTTTATTATTGAACAAACACCAGCACCACCTGCACACATGTACAGCGATCTTCACTATCATATCGCGTTAACCATGGTTCCCCATATTGGTGATGTACATGCAAAAGAGCTATTACAGTATTTTGGCACTGCAGAAAGAATTTTTGCAGCGCGTAAATCTCACCTTGATAAGTTTCCCGGAATAGGTACCATCCGGTCAAAAAGCATAAAAACATTTAACGCCTTTGGCAGGGCGGAAGAAGAGCTTCGTTTTATTGAGAAATACAAAATAACAGCACTTATACAAACGGATACAGCATACCCGAAACGTTTGCTGAATTGTTATGACGCGCCTTCCCTTTTATATTATAAGGGAAACGCCAGTCTCAACCATGAAAAAGTGATCGCTGTTATTGGCACCCGCAATCATACCGATTATGGCAAAGAAATGACCTGTAAAATAATCGAAGATCTTGCTCAAAATAACGTAGTTGTTGTAAGCGGACTGGCATATGGCATTGATGCTTTAGCGCACAAAGCTTCATTAAAAAACAAACTGTTTACTATTGGGGTGCTAGCGCACGGGCTTGACCGCATTTATCCGGCCGCCAATAAAACGCTTGCAAAAGAAATGACGGCGAATGGCGGGTTGCTTACAGATTTTATGTCGGGCACTAAACCCGATAAACAAAACTTCCCTAAAAGAAACCGCATTGTGGCGGGTATTACCGATGCTACTGTTGTTATTGAAACCAATATCAACGGAGGCAGTATGATAACAGCCGAACTGGCTAACAATTATAATAAGGATGTGTTTGCCCTGCCTGGTAAGGCAACGGATACAAAGAGTTCCGGCTGCAATTACCTGATCAGAAGCAATAAAGCAGCTCTAATTACGTCAGGAAAAGATATTCTTGAATTCATGAACTGGTCCCGCGCTCCTGAAAAGAAAAAAGTAACACAAAAAGAATTGTTTATAGAACTGACGCCGGAAGAAAAAATAATCCTGAAAATTATCCGGGAAAAAGAAACTGCTTCTATTGATGAGATCACGCCCGGCTGCGGCTTTAGCAGCAGTATGATTGCCGGGGCTATATTAAACCTTGAGTTACAGGGGATAATAACCTGTTTACCGGGAAAAATATATAAACTTTTATAAGAAACTCCGGAACGGATTACCTCAAACGATAATACCCTCTTTTACCGCAGTGAATAAAATTGCTTTGCAACAAAATTTGGAAGCTATTTATCCTCTACCCTATCTTTGCACATGGCAACAATAATCAACTCTGCTAAAGACAAATTCTCTCAAAAATTTTTTGGTGAAGGTTTAACCTTCGATGATGTACTGCTCATTCCGGATTATTCGCAGGTACTTCCGCGTGATGTAGATATAAGTACACAGCTTACCAAAAACATTACGCTGAATACCCCCCTGCTTTCTGCAGCTATGGATACCGTAACCGAAGCTGATCTTGCCATAGCATTGGCAAGAGAGGGTGGACTGGGAATTCTTCACAAGAACATGACAATTGAAAGGCAGGTAGAACAGGTACGAAAGGTAAAACGCAGCGAAAGCGGGCTAATCCTCGATCCTATAACCCTGCAGGTAGATGCTACCATTGGCGACGCATTGAAGCTTATGCGTGAAAACAAAATAGGCGGAATACCGATCGTAGATGTCAATAAAAAATTGGTAGGCATCCTCACCAACCGCGACCTGCGTTTTGAAACCTCCCTGAAGAAAAAGGTGAGTGAAGTGATGACAACGGAGAATCTCATTACCGCGCCGGAAGGAACCGATCTTGCCAAAGCAAAAAAAATACTGAGCCAGTATAAAATTGAAAAACTACCCGTGGTCAATAAAAACGGGCAATTAACCGGTCTTGTTACTTATCGTGATCTTTTGCAATTGCAAAGTCATCCCAATGCTGTAAAAGACAGCTTTGGCCGTTTGCTTACCGGTGCAGCCCTGGGAATAACGGCCGATCTGATGGACAGAGCAGCCGCTTTGCAGCAGATAGGTGTAGACATTGTTTGTTTAGACAGTGCGCACGGACATAGCGAAAAAGTTATAGAATCACTGAAAAAACTGAAAAAAAATTTTAAAAAATTACAGGTCATTGCCGGAAATATTGGAACAGCCGCAGGCGCCAAAGCACTGGCTGAAGCTGGTGCAGACGCTGTTAAAGTAGGCATCGGACCCGGTTCTATATGTACCACCCGGATTGTTGCCGGCGCCGGTGTTCCCCAAATTACCGCTATTATGGAAGCCGCTTCTGTGCTTCACAAACTGAATATACCGCTTATTGCAGATGGCGGCATACGATATACCGGAGATATGGTAAAAGCACTGGCAGCAGGCGCCAATGTAGTGATGATGGGAAGCGTTTTTGCCGGAACAGAGGAAAGTCCTGGTGATACGATTATATATGAAGGCAGGAAATTTAAACAATACAGGGGGATGGGTTCTCTCGGCGCAATGGGCCAGGGAAGCGGCGACCGGTACTTCCAGGATGTAGAAGATGATGTTAAAAAATATGTACCTGAAGGCATTGAAGGCCGCGTGGCATTTAAAGGTAACCTGAGTGAGATCGTATACCAGTATACAGGCGGATTGCGATCAGGAATGGGTTACTGCGGAGCCGCCAACATAGCAGCATTGCAAAAAGCGCGATTCATTAAAATAACCAATGCCGGCATGAATGAAAGTCATGCCCACGATATAGAAATTACAAGAGAAGCCCCTAACTACACAAGGTAGTGGTTATTGATTAAAAGTTACAAGGCACAGGTTGTGCAAGGTATTATGGACAGCGGATTGCATATACAACCTGAACCTGCAACTGTACAAACCTGAAACCTGGAACTTGAAACCTGAAACCTGGAACTTGTACCCTGCAACCTCGTCCCCTGCCGCAAAAATTTCTTTCCCCGGTTGAGTATATGTTTTCCTGCACTCCTCTCTTAGCCAATAATGAAACAGGAGGGTGCATATTACAGTGACTTTACGGAAGAAGAATTTGCTGCGGATGAATATTTTCAGCAATGGGTGTTGTTGCCCGACGAGGAAACGGAACGCTACTGGAAATGGTATACTCAAAATCATCCCGCACAGCAAATAGCTATTAACAATGCCTTCAAGCTTGTACAACATTTGGCCGAAACAGGATTTCACATCCCTTTTTTATCGCACAGCGAAAAGCAGGCATTAAGAGATAATATTTTTCAGCAAATCAGTATCCCCGACAAGACTGTGGTTAGAGGTTTGCCCCACAAAAAAATTAAGTGGTGGACATTATCCGCAGCAGTAATAGCTGCACTTATCGTTGTAAGAGTTTTTTTACCCATTCATACTCCAGGCCAAACAGCAGCCGTAGCCATGGCATCTCATGAAACTGGCTTAAGACAGGTGAAAGAAATTATACTCCCCGACAGCTCGGTAGTAGTACTCAATGGTAATTCTTCACTCCGCTATAACAGCGATTTTGCAACAGCTTCTGTAAGAGAAGTGTTTTTAGACGGCAATGCCTATTTCCATGTTCAACAAACTCCTTCACTTACCCCGTTTATTGTGCATGCCAACCAGCTCAGCATATCCGTTACCGGAACGGAGTTCAATGTAAATGCCCGCACTATAGCTACCAACGTAGTGTTAACCAGCGGAAAAGTAAATGTAACCCTGGAAAAAGATAAAAGAAAAACCGTGTATATGCAGGCCGGCTATAGCCTTAATGTAGATACCATCAGCAACGAACTCATTACAGCCAGGGTTGATACCAGCCTCTATACTGCAGCATGGAATCTGGGCGAATGGCATTTTGAAGAAACCAGCCTGGAAACCGTTGCCCGTCTCATTAAAGAATACTATGGAATGGAGATGGTCTTTACCACCGAAGCCCAGCGCCGGCTTATGATCACCGCCGTAATTTCGGTTAATGATTTTACCACATTTATACAGGTAATTGAGAAAACCTTAAATATCAGCATACAAACAAAAAATCAACAATTAATCATTATTAACCCTCAATCAAAACAGTTATGAAAAGAAAACCATCTTTTTCAAAACGCTGCTTAGGGACAATGTTGCCGGCTGTATTGTTTTTACTGGCCACAACCGGGGCATGGGCGCAGGATATAGCCGCCGCTTCCCCTTCCTTAGGAAACAAAAACAACCTTGCGGTGGAAAGCGATCTGAAAACAACTTCCCTGCAGGAATTTATGAATGAATTCAAAAAAACGTATCAGAACATTTATTACAGCTACGAATCCAACACGCTTAGATCTGTACGCGTAAATTACGATGTGCTGGATGCCTCCAAACAAAGCGATCCCGACATCGTGCTGAACAAAGTACTTTCTACTGCTGGTTTGACATTTGAAAAAGTTAGAGAAGTATATGTTATAAAAGAAGCATCACAAAAAAAACAGGGAGAAAATTTTGCTATTCCTGCTGCCATGATCAGCGCTGCCGCAGAAGTTGCTGATTTTTCGGTAAGGGGCAGAATAACCGATGAAAATGGGAGTGTAGCTGGTGCTACTGTAACAGAAAAAGGTACCGGTAATGTTACTACAACGAACAGCAATGGTGAGTTTGCAATAACCGTAAGCGGCCCCGATGCTGTATTGGTAATAAGCCATGTTAGCTACGATACAAGAGAGGTTACTGTATCTGGCAAAGCAGTGTTAGACATTCGGCTTGAGGCATCAAGCAGGGAGTTAGAACAGGTGGTAGTAACATCTTTGGGTATGAAAAGGGAAAAAAGAGCATTGGGATACAGCATTTCGTCTGTAAAAGCCGAGGATATGGAAACCGGGGGTGCTTCCAACGTATTGAAATCCGTAGAAGGCAAGGTAACCGGCGTACAAATGAACAGCGTTACCTCATCTCCAACTTCCTCTGTGATGTTTAACATCCGCGGCGCTACTTCATTGAAAGGTATAATGGGGGCAAGCAATATAAACAATGAAACCCAGCCCCTGATCGTGCTGAATGGCGTACAATTGGGTTCCAACACCGTTGGAGCCACCGCAGGTATTGATGCAGGCAACTTTATCTCCTCCCTTAACCCTAACGATATTGAGAGCATTTCTGTACTGAAAGGCGCCAGCGCTGCTGCGCTTTACGGATCCCAGGCTGGTAATGGCGTGATCCTGATCACCACCAAATCGGGTGCCGGAGCTAAAAAAGGACTAGGCATTTCGGTAAGCAGCGCTACTTCTTTCGACCAGGCTTATAGTGCCCCTCCGGTGCAAAGAAGATTTTTCCAGGGTGATGAAGACGGAAGCCCATTAACCGAAGATAAAAAGGGACTTGGCTGGGCAATAGATGACAAGATAAACAACACTGAACCTGTATGGAGGTGGAATATCCTTACACAGGAATGGGAAGAATCGGTGCTGGAAGCCCGTGGAGATAAAAATCCGCTATTGGCATTCCTGAGAACAGGGGTGATGACCGACAACAACGTAGCTGTAACCGGCAACTATGAAAAGGGGAACTACCGGCTCAATCTCGGCAACCTGGTACACAATGCCGTAATACCTGGCAACAAAACAACCCGGAACAGCGTTTCCTTTGATGCTAAATACAATATAAACGACAGGCTTTCAGTTACTTCTCAGGCATCATGGTCGCATACCTTTGTGCCCAACCAGTCGCACGTTCAGGATAAAAGAGAAGATAACCCACTGGCCCACGCCATGTCTATGCCGATCAATATGCCCAAAATGTCGGAATGGGATAAGGCCGACCCCTGGATCACCGACTGGGAAGGACAATATCAAAACACCCCCTATCTGAAAAGACCAGGAGAAAATCGTCTCAGGTACAACGCAGTTGGCAAAAATGGGCCTTATTTTGCAGCTGAAAACATCATCAGAACCTATACCAAAGACGTATTTTTCGGAAAAGTACAACTGGATTATAAAATAGGTCAGCCTTTCCTGCTTACTCTGCGCTCAGGCATCAGCCATGAAAACTTTGCGTTTGAAAGAAAAAGCCCATGGGATGCAGAACGCAGACCGCAAGGCATATACGAACAACGACACAGCAACAATCTCAATGTAAGAAATGACATGTTGCTTTCTTACAACAAGCGTTTTCTTGGCAACAAACTATCACTTGACGCTTTGGGAGGCTTTTCGTTTAACTACAGCGAAGCCAACAGCTCCGGATTTGGCGGCGAGATATTGGCAACACCCAACTCATTTACCTTTAATTCGTTGCCTGCGGCGGTACGGCAGGCTGCGTATTTCAACAGAGATTACCCCAGTCGCAACTACGGCGCTTATGCCACTGCCAGCATTGGATGGCAAAATATGGTTTACTTAGAGCTGTCGGGCCGTAATGACTGGGTAGGTATACTGGCCCATGAAAAGGATAACCATTTCTACCCCGGTGCATCCTTAAGCTGGATAGCATCCGAAACCTTTGATATGGGTAATGTGTTTAACTTCCTCAAACTAAGAGGGGGCTATGCAGAAACCGGGTATGGTATTGGACGACCTGTTAACTTAGACAGCTACGGCATTTCAGGAAATACATGGAACGGCGTGGCTATGGGAACCATTGGTGGTAATCCGGTTGATGCAAATATCCTACCGGAACTGAACGTAACCAAAGAAGCTGGTATAGACTTCAGGGCGCTTGATAGCCGCATATCGGGAGAATTTACCATTTACTCAAAAAATCATATCAACCAAATCCAGACCCTGCCGGTTGTAACGTCTTCCGGATTCAGCTCAATACTTACCAATATGGGTGCGGTGAAATCTACCGGTATTGAAGCGGCATTAACGGTAACGCCTATACGCACAAAAGACTGGCAGGTAAATCTCACCGGCAATATCAGTACTTTCAAATCTGTTATCAATGATTTGGATCCCCGCTTCTCAGAGAGATTCTATAACTATGATGGTGCATCCAGCCTCGCTTTATTCAAAGGTTCCCGCGTAGGAGACATGTATGCGCGTCAGCCGATTGGTTATGTTCAATCCGGCAAATATGCAGGTATGATGCTGACCGGTATTGACGGTATCATTGAAGAAGCGGTTACCACTACAGATTATATCCGGAAGAACGGGTATTTAGGCAACATGAATCCCAAAGCAATCTATGGATTTGTTGCTGATGCCAGGTACAAAAACTTCCGGCTCAATATTGTTGCCAGCTATAGACAAGGCGGCGTGTTTATTTCCGAAACCCAGAAGATCATGATTGATGATGGTATGGCAGACATTATGGCACTCTATGGCGATAAATACAACGAGTACTGGACAGGCGGTCGTTTTGCCGGTGGTTTGCCCAGCATGCCGAACCCTGATGACATGTTCACCGAACCTGGCTTTGAAAACTACAGGGAAAAAATGCAGGAACTTATGACCATGTACAATGGCGACCCGCGCTACTTCGGCTACTGGAACGCGGTATTCATTAACCCCAATGTTGACCAGTCTCAGATGACTCCGGAAGAAAAGTTGAGCCTCTCAGACGCGGATTATATCAGGAATGGTGATGATCTGACCAAAACGCTCATTTTGAATCCTTATAACATGGAAGGCCAGGAGTTGTGGTCGGGCGCCCAGTTCAGAACGCATGATGCTACTTCCTTCAAGCTCAAAGAGATCAACCTCACTTATGCGTTTAACAGGCCGCTGGCGCAGAAGCTGCGTTGCCAGGATATTTCTATCACTGCTTTTGCGAAGAACGTAATGTTCTGGGCGAAAAACAAAATGAAAGAAGATCCGGAAACGGCTTTCTATGATGGCGTTAGAGGCATGGGTGTGGCAGACTTCGGACTACCACCCATCCGCACAATGGGCATAAGGCTTAACGTTAACTTTTAGCAGTGATCAAATAATTTGTAAACCGAATATTATGACAATGAAATCAATAAAATATATTATGCTTGGATCACTGGTACTTGCCGGTGTATCCTGCAGTAAGGACCAACTGCGAATGGGCGAACGGGAAACCTCATTCAACGTTAACTACTTCACTTATTCACGATACCAGCTTACCACGGCTATTGTAGATGTTGCATACCAGTATGGCAAAGGAGTAATTGATGAGCCGGTAGAAGAAGCAAACCTGTACTTTCTGGAATGTTACAACGGTGGTTCGCAGGCCGCTACGATTTATACCAACGCTGCTCAAAACTGGGATTTCCAGGGTACCAACCCTTATATTCAGCAGTTGAGAACGCTGAAAGCGGTTACTTCGCTGGCAACTGAGGAAGATAACATGGCGAATGTAGCAGCCGCTAACATCCTGAAATGCGTTGTAGGCGGGGCTCTTACCGAAAAATACGGAGACATTCCTTTCAGTGAGGCTATGGAGGGAAGATCCGGCGGATTGTTTCCCAAATTCGATTCCCAGAAAGAAGTATATGAGCAGATGTTTACCCTGCTTGATGAGGCTGTCTCTATTTTATCGAATCCCGGCAGCAAGGGTTTACCAGCCGATCATGACCTATTGTTCAAAGGAGACAGGGCCAAATGGATAAAATTTGCCAATTCCCTGAAATTCAGGTTCATGGTACACTCTTATGAGGCATTTAAGAAAGCCGGGAAGGACCTGAGTGCCGAAATGCAGGCGATTGCCAGCGGCAACAACTATATGTCGGCTGTAGCCGATAATGCAGGACTTGAATTTTCAGGCGTTAGCCAGCGGGAATCATGGTACCTGCAAAGAAACTGGGGAACCGGTAACGACTTTACCGAACAGAAGCCTTCCAAATATCTGATTGACCAGATGGTGGCACTCGACGACCCGCGCATGTATGTGATCTTTGCCCCGGCACTTTCACCGATATCGGCCAAGAGCACAGAATCCAGCGAAGACATCAAGATCAATGGATATACGTATAATATCACCTACTACCCTTCTTCACTTTATGAACCTTCGGAAATAGCAGCATCGGGAAGAGACCTGGATGGTAATGTTATATCAGTGCCCTATCCCCTGGATGCCAAATGGGTAGGAGCTCCAAACCCGATAAACGTGCAAACACAGTATGCGAGCTCCACCAGTCTTCCCGGAACCAATAGCTTTTACGACAACCGCCGTATTACTGGGCTTTCAGCACTGATGGCAGGAACCAGCGGTCCCAGTCTCAAAGGAGTGATCATGGAAGCAAGCGAAATGATGCTCCTTCTTGCTGAAGCGCGTCAGAAGGGATGGATATCTGCGGGAACTACTAAAGATTATTACGAAAATGGAATAAGGTTGTCGTTCGAAAGGTGGCAGATTGAAAACGGAACAAAACCGGCTACCCATATCGGCTCCAACAAAATAGTAGACAATTTCAGCGACTACTATGCAAAGCCTGCTGTAGCATTGGATGGCTCCGCGGCTGATCTTGATAAAATCGCTACCCAGAAATGGCTGTCTATGCTTATGACCAATCACACAGAAGCATATACTGACTACAGGAGAACCGGCAAGCCTGGGTTTGTTGGCAAAATAGTTAAATCATTTTCCACATACGAATATCCCATGCGGTACCTGTACCCATTAGATGAATCAAGCAACAATAAAGAACAATACGACGCTGCCGTAGCTGCAATGGGAGGTAAGGACCTTGCCTCTGCCAGGATGTGGATATTGCAATAGTGATTGTTTTCAATAATCAATAAAACCTGTAAGGCCCGCATCACTGCAAAGTTTCGCTAACCTTACAGGTTTTTCATTTTTCCAGTTTTGCGCATCCCGTTAAGCAAAGCAACCACTCAATTCTACTTTTTAAGTATGAAAAACTTCTTTCTTTCCTTTCTCTTTTCATCTTTCTCTCTTGGCATTGCGTTCGCCCAACAGGAAAAACCACGCTTTATTGTTCAGCCCTATTTGCAGTATGCTACGCAAAACAGTATTCGCATTTTATGGGAAACCTCAGACAGTTGCACAAGCTATGTGGCGTATAGCCCGGCCGAACTGAATGCCCGATCACCTTCGCTTGCGCTCCATAAAACTTCGGAGGTCAAAAGCTTAATGCATCATATTGAACTAACAGGGCTGGAACCGGCTGTAAATTATTTTTACAGGGCCATTGCGGTTTTGCCCGGCGGTGACACACTTGCTTCACCCGTGGGCACATTTCAAACGGCTGTAAAAGACAGCACTGCCTTTGCTTTCGCGGTTTTCAGCGATTCGCAGAACGACCGGAAAGATCCGAAAGCATGGGAAAGAGTGAGTACACAGGCTTACCGGCAACGACCCCATTTTGCCATACATGCCGGCGATTTGGTTGATCTTGGCTATATGAAAGATGATTGGGTGAATGAATTCCTGGGGCAGGGAAATTTATTTATGAAAACGATTCCCATCTTCTCTATTCCCGGAAATCATGAACATGACGCGGCGTATTATTATCAATACATGTATGTGCCGCAGCCCTATTTTTATGCTTTTAAATATGGCAACGCTGAATTTTTTATGATTGATACCGATCAGTACCAGGAAGAAGGAACAGATATGTATAATGCCGTAGAAATGGCCCTGGCAAGATCAACTGCTTACTGGAAGTTTGTAGTACATCATCATCCTCCTTTTTCTTCAGATGATGATGATTTTGGCAATACCTATTACGGACGTTCGGCATTGGGCGATGATGAAGTAAGATCATTGGTTCCGTTGTATGAAAAATATGGTGTTGATATAGTATTCTACGGCCATATTCATACTTATGAACGCACCTGGCCGATCTTCAAAAACAAAACAGTGAATGAAAATGGTGTGCTGTACCTTAACGTAGGAGGATCAGGCGGCGGCCTGGAAAACCCGGCACCCACCCGCTCATGGTTTACAAATACGCTGCGAACCGTTCACCATTTTGGCTACATAACCATCAATCAGAACCTGTTGCAATTTCAGGCCATTGATGAAAACGGAACCTTGTTTGATCAGTTTGTATTGAATAAGAGCAGAAAGGAGTTTATCAAAAATCTTACACCGGCTGCTCCGGTAGCCCATACGAATAAAAGATTATTTGCAGATACAATGCATGTAAAACTGTTAGCCGCAAATAGTACAGATTCCATTTTTTACACTATTGACAATACCGAGCCTGCAAGAAACAGCTTGTTGTATAAAGACAATATTATACTGGGCAAAACGACCCAAATTAAAACTGCTGCCTTTAATGTTTTTGGCAAAAGCCGCGCCAGCACTTTTTACTTTAAGAAAGAAAAACAGTATAAGGCTGTCAAACCCAAAAATATAACTGCAGGATTACATTACGGGTATTTTACCGGAAAGATAGCCGATGAAGACAATATGTATTTTGATACAGTTCGGTTCGCAAAAACCGGAACAAGCATAAATCCTGATTTGAATAATATCCCTCACCAGGAACAATTCTGGGGAGCTGTATTTACAGGATACATATATGCTCCTGCTTCGGGATACTATGTATTTGACGGGCACGCGGACCATCGCTTGCGATTGCACATACATGATAAATTGTTGTTCGATGAAAAAGACCGCGAGATCAATTATTCAGGGGAAATTTACCTGGAGAAAGGCTATCATCCTGTAAAAATCGAGTATTACAACAGCCGGAAGAACAGGGCTTTTTTAGAATTATATTATAGCGGGCCGGGCATTGAAAGGAGGTTCATACCGGGGAACGGCTGGTGGAAATAAGGAGATATATGGAGGTAAATGAATTGCAGACGACCAGTATTCGTACGTTACAGGGAGCGCCGGGAGAATACGGCAGATTGTGGGTAAAAAAAGGAAAAACTCACGCATTATTTATTGTATTTTCTTTAGATTGAAGATGCTATAGCCCTTTTTGACAGATAAAAAACTTGCAATGCAGATCGGTCAGTACCTCTGTGCGTTTGTTATTTTTACTTCCGCTTTATTAACGTCCTACCACAACGAACATGCCGTTTCGTTAACGGGCAGCAAAATAAAGCACGGAACTTTTATCAGGCATCAGTCGTATACCGAAATGCCGGATGTACAGTACGGTGATTCAAATAACCATTATCAACTTCTTGATGCCTATTTACCGGATGACCGCAACCACAATACCAAAGTGATCATCTATATTCATGGCGGAAGCTGGGTTCGGGGTGATAAAACCGAATTTCCAAAACCATTGATTGAAGAACTGGTAGGCAAACGTAAATATGCTTTGGCATCCTTAAATTATCGTTTGGTAAAGGATGGAAAAAATACTTTTCCGGCACAAATAGAAGACATACAAAAAGCACTGGCATTTATTTCGGCTAATGCCGGTGAATATAAATATGATGGCAATAGCTTTGCATTAATTGGCGCCAGCGCCGGCGCTCACCTTGCCATGTTGTATGCTTATGGCTATGATAGTGTAAAGCAGGTGAGGGCGGTTGTGGATATTTTTGGTCCCACAGACCTGTCGGATGAAACAGTGCGCAAACCGGGAATGGAAAGCAACGACATCATCATCAATTTTCTTGGAACACCCGACACGGCGGCAAAGATTGTAAAGCAGGCCAGTCCATATCACCATCTCAGCCCAAAAACAGGAGTTCCCACCATTTTATTTCACGGCACAGCCGATGAACTGGTTCCCGTTGGTCAGTCTGAAAAATTATACAAAAAATTACAACAGTCGGGTATTCCGTCGCTGCTAAAATTATACCCCGGTGAAAAGCATGAATTACGGGCAACCATAGCCGCAGATGTATTCTCCGGTATGATTGGCTGGCTGGAAAAACACTATGCCGTGGGTGCAGGAACGAATAATTAGTGGGGAGAAATGTAACCCGCTGCCTGGCTATCGCGCCACTGCTTAAGGTGTTATTTGATAACCGGGAGGGTAATTTACTTTTGCCAGGAATAGCCCGTGGCCGGGTACTGCGAAATTTGCTTTGGTGCAATCCCTGTCTTCAATAATTTTTCGAAAAACATTTATGTCTATCCTGCCTCTGCCTGCCTGCAGCATGGTGCCAACCAGTCCTCTTACCATACCTCTCAAAAAACGATTGGCTTTTACATGGTAAACCATATGATCATTCACCATTTTCCACCGGCTTTCCTGGATATTGCATATAAAATTCTTAACCTGTGTATTGCGTTTGGAAAAGCTTCTAAAATCAGAATGCCGCAGTATTTCTGTCGCGGTCTTCTGTAAAAGGTCAAAATCAATTGTGTAGGGGAAATAATATGCCCTATCGCGCAGAAAAGGATTTTTAGTTCTGTATACATAATACATGTATTCCCTGCTTATAGCATCGAACCTGCAATGTGCATTGTCCTGCATGGGAATAATTCGGTTTATTACGATAACCGGGGGGAGTATCGCATTGAGATTGTAGATATAATGCCCGGGTATGGATTGCTCAAGGTCGAAATGAAAAAAATTCTGCAGTGCATTCACATCTGCATCGGTTCGTGACGAGCCTGTAAGTAATATCTCCTGTTTAAAAAGAACAGACATTGCCTTTTGAATCTCCGATTGTATGGTAACCGCATTTTCCTGTATCTGGAAGCCGGCGTATCCTGCTCCCATATACGCTACTTCTATAAAATATCTTTTCATTAAAATATCAGTTAAACGGATAGTCGCAAAACTAAAAGAAAGAACCAGGAACGCAATAATAAATTGGCAGTTGGCCGAAATCCGGAAAGAAGCACCAAGCTGGAACTCAGTGTCAATGCCGTTTAATCATACTTTTATTGCAAATTTTCCGTTTATTGAAGGCACTGCCTAAGGGAGAAACACAGGTTTAAAGCCGAATTGGATATAATTTAATATTTCTTTATGGCTGTCACTGTCAGGGTATAGTATATTTGCGCACACCTTTAACATCCATCTTATGAAAATTAATAAAGGGTCTCTTTATCTGATAGCAATCGTATTCCTTTTTATTTCATCTTCCGCTCATGCCCAGTTGCTCAAAAAAGTGCTGGGCGATAAAAAAGATTCCTCCTCGTCATCAGCCAATGTGCTCAGCAATGTTTTAGGTAAAGGTGGCAAATTAAGTACTGATGATATTGCTGCAGGGTTAAAAGAAGCCCTGACTGTTGGCGCGGAAAAGGCGGGTAAAAACCTGTCTTCTGCAGATGGGTATTTTGCCAACGCCGCTATTAAAATATTAATGCCGGAAGAAGCTAAAAAAGCAGAGCAAAAACTGAGAGCCATTGGCCTGGGTAACCAGGTGGATGAGGCCATACTTTCTATGAACCGCGCCGCAGAAGACGCGGCTAAATCTGCAGCCCCGATTTTCATAGATGCCATAAAACAAATGAGCATACAGGACGCCGCAGGCATATTAAAGGGAGGAGATTTTGCAGCAACCGATTACCTGAAAGGTAAAACCACTTCAGCGCTTACTGCATCTTTTCGCCCCGTAATAGAAAAATCACTGGAAAAAGTAGATGCCACCAAATACTGGACTACTGTTTTTACTGCGTATAACAAGTTTTCAGCCAATAAAGTAAATCCTGATCTTCCGGCGTATGTTACAGAAAAAGCATTAAGCGGAATTTTTTACCAGGTAGCCCAGGAAGAACAAGAGATCAGAAAAAATCCTGTAGCAAGAACATCCGAAATACTAAAGAAGGTATTTGATTCCAATTACAGTAAAAAATAATAAATAGCAACCCAAATAGCTATAAAGAACAGCCCCGGGTATAACGCGGCTTTAAGTTTTTCATATCCTTTTTGATGATCAGAAGGTACAACACATAAACGATAAATACAGCTATTAGTCCTATTGGGATGAACGGGTATGTCATAATACTATTTTTTGTATTCCATTTTGTTTCAGATGCTTTTTAGCATTCTTCCAACAAAGAATCATGTGATCCATTAACGGGTTTCGATCATAAATACGGCAGGAACAGGTCTTTGTTTTGTATTGTTCACGAAAATTCTTTCACTGTCCCATCGTCATAGCCTATCACTATACGGGTAGCCATTTTTACAAAAAGGCCATTTTCAACTACGCCGGGAATATTGTTAATTTGCTGTTGCAAAGCAACAGGATCAGGGATAGAGGCGAAATGGCAATCCAGTATATAATTTCCATTATCCGTAATAAATGGTTTCGCTTCTTTTTGCCGGATTATCGTTTTGCAGCCTAATAATAACAAGCGCCTGGCGGTATGCTGCCAGCCAAAGGGAATGATCTCAACCGGCAGCGGGAATCTTCCAAGCACACCTACCATCTTGCTTTCATCTGCTATAACAATAAAGGTTTTACTACCTGCGGCTACAATTTTTTCTCTTAATAATGCTCCTCCCCCTCCTTTAATAAGATTACGCTGCTGATCTATTTCATCTGCACCGTCAATATCTATATCTATATGTTCAACAGCGTCCATTTTACTGAACTTTATGCCGCACTGCAACCCTAATCTTTCTGTTTCATCAGAAGTCGCTATTGCGGTAATCCGCATACCCTGTTTCACTTTTTCTCCCAGGTACCGGATTGCCCAGTAAGAGGTAGAGCCGGTGCCCAATCCAATGATCATTCCATCCTCAATGTACTGTACAGCCCTATGGGCCGCTGCCTGTTTAGCATTCATACTATTTAAACTTACGGTAAAATAAATTTCGTGCTTCCACCATCATACCCGGATTATGGCACTGGATTGCAAATTTACCTTCTTTATATTCACTGTCACTGTAACTCATCACCAACTGATCCTTCACCCAAATATTAATACTGTCGCCGGCGGCCCTCACTTTCATCGGGAACCATTCGCCGTCTTTGGTAAGCAACGCTGTAGCCCGGCCGGTAGGTTTGCCTGGTTTCCAAAGCCAACCGGTATACGCTTCCTGATTATTGCATATTTGCGCTTCGTAACCGCGTGGAAATCCGTTGGGGTCATTTTCCGGCTCATTGGCCCGTATATATAAACCACTGTTGGCTCCTTTTCCCTGGTCTGTTATCCGGAATTCGCCCTTCACTTCAAAATTTTTAACAACGGGCAACGCATACAGGTGTCCTCTGCCGTTTTGTCCTGTGATTACGCCGTTTTTTACTTCCCAGGCTGCATCTCCTCTCACTATCCATCCTTTAAGGTCCCGTCCGTTGAACAGCGAAATCCATTTGGGTTGTGCCATCCAAGAGCCGGCCATAAAAAACAGGCAAAGCAATATCAGACCTGTAAAACAATTTTTCATTATCTATTTGTTTTATATGGATAGGGTGTCATGATGATATGAGACGGGTTTTACAAGTATATACCGGGGGTTAGTCTGAAAATTTAGTTCCGGCATATTTGTTAGGTAGCCAGGTATTTCACAATAATACCTGTTATTACGGATATGGAAAAACTGATCAGCGATCCAATCAGAACATATTCCGTTTTCTCTTCCTGTTTGTCTTTTTCACTAAACCGGAGTAGCCCTTTTGCCGTAATTAAAAGGCCGATCGCCGCATACTGGTCCTGCAGCAGAAACGTAAAAATAAGAATACGTTCTAAAATGCCAATCCATTTTCCTGCATTTGCAAGCCCGGCACTGCGGGGCAACTGGTCACTCCATTTACGGGTCATTTGCCCGATCATAATACCCGAAGGAAAGCTCAAAAATACATAGGCTGTCGTTATGAGCCAGAACTGGTCATTGCTGCCGGTTGCCTTCAGCCATTCTTTTACGTCTGCAATGGTATAAAAGGTATAATACCAGCAGGCCAAAATAACCAGCAGATGCATCAACTGATCTGTTAAAAAAAACAATACGGTTTGTGGCCGGTATGATTTCCAGCCGTCAACGAGCGTATGCGATACAAAGATTACCGGGGCAAGATACCAATATTGAAAACCCGTAAAAACCAGTGCCAGCGCGGCAGCGATAAAAGTATGTATATAAAGCCACGGCGATAAAAAATGCCTGGCACAACGGTCATTAACCCATTTCCGGGGTTGTAGCACAAAGTCGGCCAGCAGGTGCGACAGGATCAGTTTTATTAGCCAGATGGTGCTCATGCCAGGTTAAATTGAGTAATCACTTGATTGTATTCGTACAATAGCTTTTCTATTTCCGCCCACCCTGCCGATTGTGCATGCTTGTTGATGGTAGACTGTTTTATTTTTAGCTTTTTGGATACCTCTGTCTGGGTTTGTTCTTTCAAAAGTTCCAGCACAACTTCCGCCTGCCGGGAAGTTAACCGTTTCAGAATATAATCCGTGAAATATGCAATGACCCTAAAGGCAATGTTTGCGTTTTCATTTGTTGACTGAATCCATAAACGCTGATCATCCTTTAACTGGTCAAACATTCTTCCTGATAAAACGAATGCTTCACTGTTGGCAGTTCGCAACGTTTGCACGGCGCTAACCACTTCGCCTATTCCTATACTGATGCGCACATCGTATATACCGAGAAAACTTTTGGCAGTGGTTCTTAACCGGATGGCTAATTTTAATGCTGCGGAAGTATCTTTGGTGTATACCTGGAAGCTATCGCCCCGGTAGAATTCAAATTTATAATTTTTTAAAACAGTGCTGAGTCGTGCTACCAGTTTCTTTCCCATAGCGGTTCCGGAAACGGTGGAGTTTACAATATCGGCGGTTATAACGGCGGCAATAGGCATGCACTATTGTTTTAATTTCAAATATAGTCTAAAAAGGCTATATTTTTAAATTATAGCTTAAAAAGGCTATATTTTTAAATTATAGCTTAAAAAGGCTATAATTATACTTCTACTCTTCCAGTCCCCATACTTTTCCCTTCATAACAGCGGGCACTCCTGCGCTCAGCCATTGTGCAGGGCGATGCCCCTTCAACTGCCAGTCAAAAAACTGCTGCTCTCTTATTTGTAAATCTTTTCTGTTCTTTCTTTCCATTACATTATGCGCCTCACCATTGTAATTGAGCAGCCATACAGGTTTGTTCAAACGCCGTAAACCCGTAAACAATTCAATTCCCTGGTACCAGGGCACGGCTCCGTCATTATCATTGTGCATGATCACCAATGGAGTAGTTACCTTTGGCAGGTAAAATAAGGGCGAATTTTCTATATACAATTGAGGCTTTTGCCATAAGGTAGCCCCTATGCGGCTTTGGGTTTTTTCATACTGAAACTGCCTGTTCATGCCGGTTGACCAGCGAATGCCTCCATATGCGCTCGTCATATTGCCAACAGGAGCTCCTGCCCATGCCGCTTTGAATAATTTGGTTTGGGTAATAACATAAACTGTTTGATAGCCTCCCCAGCTTTGCCCCTGTATTCCTATCCGTGTGCTGTCTACCCATCCTTTTTTAACCAATGCCCTTGCTCCGCTCACAATATAGTTATATGCGCTTTTGCCGGGGTGACCGGTTGTATACGAAATATCCGGAACAAAAAC
Organism: uncultured Sphingobacteriales bacterium; assembly: GCA_937991535.1. Taxonomy (GTDB): domain Bacteria; phylum Bacteroidota; class Bacteroidia; order Chitinophagales; family Chitinophagaceae; genus Agriterribacter. Next base: position 56,816 of record CALKHN010000048.1, on the reverse strand, counting down.
AACATAGCCCCTGCTCACAAAAAAGGAAATATTCAAACGGCTGGGAGTAGGCGCCGGGGGAATATACTGATACAATCCATCGCTAAGCTTTTCATAGAAATAACAGATGGCAGGATATTTTTTCTTCGGATCAAAGTCTTCTGGTTTATACACAATGCCCGTTGCCTGTTTGCCATTGTAAGCTTTCCATTTGAATAGCTCCGCGGTGCCCCAGTTATAATTTGCCTGCTGCGGATTAATAGCACTTAACCTGGTCTCCTGCTGCCATCCTGCATTTACATACAGATCGGGCGGGTGCACATAGCTCTCCTTTGTATAAATATAAATACTGCTATCTTTTGCCTTAGCTATGCCATTGCTGTTAATGGCAAAAGGCCCGTTTACAACAGTAACTGGTTTTGCAGTGCTCAGTACCTTATAGGTAGCTATACCGGCATATTTATTGTTGTCGGCAAACATATGCAGCAATATCTCCTGTGCAGGGGTAATGAATTTTTTTTCGGGATCGGTACGAACATACCTGTACGTAACTTTATTTTTGCGTCCCTCGCCTGCGGTAATATTAAGAGGGGCAATAACCCTGTCGGGATCTAATTGCCAGATGTCAAATTTATCGTACACCATAACAGACAGATCACTTTGCGTCCAGGCCATTACGCCATAAGAAGAAGGATCAGTTGGCATATCAAAATCCTCGTCGTATAATTTTGTACGGATCTCTGAAGAAATATTCTTTGTTTTCCCATTTCTCCAGGTAAAATACTGGTGTGCCTTCGCATCATACCACAGCACATACTTACCGGCAGGTGATACAGTAACATACCCGGAAAGATCCTTCTTGATTAATTTCCGGATTCCGTTTTCGGGCTCTATGCTATAAATATCTTTCAGCGTTCTTCCTTCCCATTGCAGAGCAGCACGTTTACCCGTATCCGTAATGCCCACAAAAAAATCACCATCTCCCTCATTACTTAATATAATATCCTCAACTTCCCGGTCTGCCAGCTGAACAAATTTTTTATTATCCAGGTCAATCATTGCAGTGTAACTTTTTTTAACATCCTTATCCCGGTTCTTCAACTGTATAGGTTGCAGGTAGTCATCTTTATAATTCCAGATGTCAACTTTCACAAGGTCAATAGCTATAAGAGATGTGTCTTTGGGCGGTTGAACAGGTGCAGATCCGGCAAAAAGTCGCTTCCCGGACTTACTGAAATGCACATCTGCATTTTCACTTATACTCCAGCCTACAGGCATACCCGCAATATTTTTATCGGCGATCATTACAGCACTGTCATAACCATTTTGCCAATACCACAGTTTGTAAAATTTTTGCAGTGCCTTATCGCTGCTATCCCTTTCGGAAACAAAAGCCAACTGGTACCCCTGTTCGTCAATAGCGTAATGCCGAAAATCATTCCCGCCTTTCATGACCGTATCAAACCGGTTTTCAAGTGTTCTGAAAATACATACAGCAGCTTTGCGCAAGCTGTCTTTTTTTGCTGTTGTTGTTTCTGTTATTAATATATTTCCGGTTTTGCTCCAGACATATTCGCTTACAAAATCAACCGTTTGCTGAACACTATCCCTGAAATTAAAAATAACCAATGCGGTGCCTTCCTCTTTCTTTTCAACTGAACCAGGTTCGTCACCGGCATCGTTATAAGCAAATGAAGGATTGTGTAATGAACCCGCCTCATCATCATTTTTAATAACAGGAGGATTTGTCATCCGCTGTCTTTTCTTTGCCTGTTCGGCCGTAGGTTCTGCAACAGCTCTTTTTAATGAATCTACCCGTTTTGCCAATGAATCGGTTTCCGCTTTCTTTTTGGAAGTATCGGCTATTGGCTTTTCCATTTGCCAGGCAATCCACTGTGTATTTTTTTCAGGTACTTTATACGATTTGACCCGCGCAGTTTTCACAACTACGCCCTTTCCCAGTTCCACAATAGCCAGTGAATCTTTGGGAAACTGATCGGGTGTTCTATTTTGTATACGGGCCTGCCTTATAGCGGTATAGAAAGGTTTTATTTTAAAAACAGCAAATCTGCTGTCGTCTGTAATGGTAATATTGTAGCCCCTGGCAATCGTTTCCCTGTATTTTGAATCAGCAGATTGTATAACGAGTGTTCCATCGCCTTCCTGAACATCAATCGTATACACAATCCATCTGCCGTCATTGCTTATTGCTCTTTCACCAATGGATTGCCAGCCATCATATACCGTATGATCAAGAGGTTTTTTATTTTGCGCATTTACTTTTGCTGCCAGCACCATTATTACAATAAAAAATACCTTTCTCATATTCTTTAATATTTTTCTGATCAGTTCGCAAGATAAGATTAAACTTCCTTTACCAGCTTCATCCGGTATAGCCTCCGGGTTTGTAAGCCCACTGTTAACAGTATCAGTAAGAACCCATAATAAAAACCACTGCTTAAATACTCATTCTCCTTATACACAATAAAAGCGAGTATAATACCATATACCGGCTCAAGATTATAACTGAGATTTACTGTAAAGGGAGATATTTTTTTCAATGCCTGAAGCGACAGGTTAAAAGCCAGCACTGTACAAAACCAACTCAATATCAGCAGCCAAAAAAAATCTCCCGCTGTAGGCAGGATGTGCTCTTTTGGAAAAGAACTGATATAAAAAGGCATACCTAAAGTTAATACAATAAGACCGCCCGCGAGCTCATAAAAAGTTAGGCTTTGCGGAGATATATGCTCAATTAATTTTTTATTAAACACAGTAAATAAAGCGGCAAACAAAGAAGAAATAATGCCCAGCAGTATTCCAGGCTTGTACTGTTTATCGAAATGAAAAATCAACCCTATTCCCGCAATGGTGAGCGCGCCAAACAGCACTTCGATCCAATCCATTTTTTTACGCAATATCAAAGGTTCAAAAAAAGCAGAAAAAAAACCAATAGCAGAAAAACAAATTAAGGCTACAGATACATTGGCATATTTAATACTGCCGTAAAAAAACACCCAGTGCAAAGCAACAACAGCGCCTGTTGCCAGTATCCGCAAATGGAGAGAAAGCGTTACTTTCTGCAACCGGCCCGTAAATAAAAAAAAGATTGCCAGGGTGCATGAAGTGATAAAAAGCCGCCACCATACAAGCAATCCTTCATTCAATGTAATAAGCCTGCCCAGTATGCCCGTAAAGCCCGCCAGGAATATAGCCGCATGTAAAGACAATAAAGCCTTCTTCATTAAAATTCAAATTAATTATATACACCGGAAAGTGCATTTTTGTACCCCAGTAATATACTGTATCACTAAGCAGCACAGGGTTTAACTTAATACTTCAGCGCGGAACGTTGATGCGGGAATAAAACTGTTACGAACTTTTCTGCGGTAATTTTTAAACATGCTTTGCCACTGTATCTTAAGCACTCCCAATATACCTTCCTTTACAATATTCTTATTCATTTTTGAAGCGCCGAATTTCCGGTCTACAAAAGTGATAGGTATTTCAATAACTTTAAAGCCAAGTTTCCAGGCGGCAAATTTCATTTCTATCTGGAAGGCATAGCCGACAAAATTGATCTGGTCAAAATTAATGGTTTCCAGTACTTCTTTTCTGTAGCAGATAAAACCCGCGGTAGGATCTTTAACCGGCATCCACGTTAAGATGCGTGTATACAATGCTCCACCTTTGGAAAGCACATTCCTGTAACGGCTCCAGTTTACTGTTTTACCTCCTTTTACATACCGGGAACCCACTACAACGTCGGCCTGGTATGCACATGCCTGGTACAATCGTTCGAGGTCCTTTGGGTTATGGGAAAAGTCGGCATCCATTTCAAAAATATACCTGTAGCCCCTGTCAATTGCCCATCTGAATCCATAAATATAGGCAGTGCCTAATCCCTGTTTACCTTCACGTACTTGCAGAAATAACTGATCAGGATATTTTTTTTGAATTTCCCGAACCAAAGCGGCTGTACCGTCAGGAGAATTATCATCAACAACCAGCACATGAAAATTCAGGTCCATTCCAAAAATAGCATGAAGAATGGGTTTTATATTTTCACTTTCGTTATAAGTAGGTATGACAACCAGCTTTTCCAACAGATATTGTATTTTTTGTACTATAAAATTACTTTATACTCTTTTTTTTAAAATGATTTTACGCTTTCTTTAACAAGGTTCGGTTAAGTATTTCTGTAAGCTTTTGCTTGGTATGCATAGGAAAGTCGCCTTTCATCATCCAGTCGTAATACTGGGGCTCGGCTTTAAGTACTTCGGTTACGGGCCTGCCTTTATGTTTTCCGAAATTAAAGATTTCTACATCATTTTCCATAATAAAACGCCGGGCGAAATCCACAATTTGCTCCTGCCCTGTAAACTTTACAATAGCTTCTACCGTTGCACCAGCCTGGGGGTACCTCTGCAATTGTGATTCCAGTATTTCAAATGTTGCCACAGCATCGGCTTCCGCACTGTGCGCATTATCAAGATTCTTCTCACAATAAAATTTATATGCTGCACTTAATGTGCGCGGCTCCATCATATGATACAGCTTTTGTACATCCAGTAAATACCTGCTGGTAACATCAAATTCCAGGCCTGAACGTAAAAACTCCTCTACCAGCATAGGAATGTCAAAACGATTGGAATTGTACCCCGCCAAATCGCAATTGTCTAAAAACTGGCGTATTTCATTGGCTATCTGCTTAAAGGAAGGTGCATCCTTAACTAAATCATCGGTGATGCCATGTACATCTGAAGCGGCCTTGGGAATTGGCATCTGAGGATTAACCAGCTTTCTCTTCACCACCCGGCTACCATCTGGTTGCACTTTTACAATAGCTAATTCAACAATACGATCAACAGCCAGGTTAATACCAGTTGTTTCCAGGTCAATAACAGCTAACGGACGGGCTAATTGTAATGGCATAGCGTGAACAATAATTATTTGATGCGGCAAAATAGTTAAAAATATAATACTATTGGCGTTCTGTTAACATAAGACAAACAATTCAGTGTTCAAAGAAAAGGAATTTACAAAATTTGTTTATTCGGCTTAATGTTTGTTTATTTGCACATCTCTTTACGTACATTTCGCGTATTTCCAATTCCCCCTCTGAAGAATAACATTATCTCCTATTCCTACGGGCACCATGCTTGGAAAATGTTATTGTTTTACCTAAAAACTTCAAAAATGAAAAAAGTTTTCGCTATCGCTTTGCTCGTAATTACCCTGGGGGCCGCTTTTGCTTCATGCACCTCTTCAAGAGGCGGATGTAAAGCTACACAAGGAATGGTTGGTTACAAATAAGCTTACTGCCCCGAATATTATTTTATTAAGAGGCTGTCAAAAGTCCGGTATAGAAGATATGCCACAAAAAAACTAAGACACAAAGTCCTGATTTTCAGATTTTATTTACTTCGTATTTTAGTGTCTTAGTGGTAAAACATAACTTTTAAGACAGCCCCTTTTTATTTAGCCTACCGGCAGTTAAAAGAAGTTAATAACAACAGCTTCTGAAAAGCAATCCGTTTCGCAATAAAAATCTACCATCTTACCAGAGTTGTATTGCATAAAAAACCCCGGTTCGTTTGCCGGGGTCTTTTAATCTTTAAAAGCTATATTAGTTATAGTGCAGTTTCAGATCTACACGACGATTTTTAGCGCGTCCTGCAGCCGTTTTATTATCTGCGACCGGCTGATCCTGTCCAAAGCCTGCGGATACAAGACGTGATGGATCAACGCCTCCCTTTGAAGTTAAATAATCCAGCACAGACTTGGCCCTCTGCTCACTCAAAACCTGGTTCTTATCCGGTTTGCCGGTATTATCTGTGTGCCCTTCTACATCTAATTTAAGATTGGGATCTTCATTAAGAATTTTTGCCACTTCATTCAATGATTTGAAGGATTTTGCTAACAGTTTCGAGCTTCCTGTAGCAAAAAATACATTTTTTGCTGCCACATCAATTCGTTTTTTCACTTCTTCTTTTATTTCGGGGCAACCCTGGTTGCTGGCAGGACCCGCAAGAGCCGGACATTTATCTTCTTCATCATTTATGCCATCATTATCCGTATCCGGAATGGGACAGCCCTGGTATCTGGCAACTCCTGCTTCGTTAGGGCATTTATCTTCTTCATCATTTATTCCATCGTTATCTGAATCAGGTATAGGACAACCGTTGTATTTTTCAAGACCTTTTACTTCAGGACATTTATCATTCTTATCTTCAATACCGTCGCCATCTTTATCAGGACAACCTTTAAACTGGGCCAATCCTGCAACATCCGGACAAGCGTCAAGCGAATCAACAATACCGTCATTGTCTGTATCAGCCGGTGGAGGCGGCGGAGGAATTACTTTAGGTTCTTTTTTCTCAAACAAAGAACCCGCAACCCCTAAACTATAAAACAAATGATTGGCGGTGGTGCCGGTAGTTACGGCTACACGGTATTGTGCATTAAAATTAATAAAAGCCTGGTCTAATAAATTAACCTGTACACCTAATCCAAGGGGTACATAAGCACCCCAGTAACCGTTCCATTGCGAGCCACCGATGCCGGCGGTTAAATAAGGTGTAACCCAATATCTGTCGCTCAGCAGTTTGGCATTGATGTTCGCATCCAATTCAGCAAGCAGTTTGTCGCTACCGCCTTGTGGTTTATCTGGCACGGGATACTCAGTAAAAGTACCTCCCAAACGGGCCATAAAATCGAGGTGATTGGTGAGTCCCTGAAAATAGGACAGTGCTAAACCAGGACTCATACGCCCCGTTTTATACCATTGTTTGTCTTTTAAAACCTGGTTGAGTGAGGTGTTCTTTAAATCTTGTGCAGTTTGAAAATCATGAAAGGTGAAGGAAAAGCCAAATGCCGGTTTCTTTTTGTAAGGATTTTTTATGGCATTTTCCTGGGAAAAAGCAGTGGCAAGTATACATACTGCCAGTAAGCTCAATAAAGGTTTTCTCATAAATTTATATTATGTTAGTTGAGCAAAGGTATAACGTTGATTAATTACGTTCCAAATTATTTGGATGATTTGTTCTGTTCTTCAGCATGTTATGGCATTTTAATGACTTCAACTTTTACTTTTGTAAGGCCCTTTTTTATAAATCCTAATTTCTTTGCAGCGGTGTTGGAAAGATCAATAAGCCGCTTGTTTTTAGGATGCATGCGATCGGTAATTTGAACTATGACGTTTTTTTTATTTGAAAGGTTGCTTACTTTTACCCATGTACCCAAAGGGAAGCGATTACTGGCTGCCGTTAGTTTATCCTTATCATATTTTTCCCCGTTGGCCATCAGCCGCCCATGAAATTTAGCGGCATAAAAGCTGGCTATACCCTGCTGAGCTGCCGGATTCTGCGTTGCGTTTTTTGCTGTGGAACGCTGAGCAGTTGCCCACGTACAAATGCAAAACAACGAGACAAATAATAGGAGGTACTGTTTCATTACAACCGGTTTTCTGGTGGCGGAACAAGAATTTCTTACAAAACTGAGACCATACTCTATTTCACATTTTTCCATCGTGGCGCAAGCCGGTATTCACGTGTATAAAATAAAAACCGGGTCTATCAATGATTTACCCGGGAATTCACTCAAATACAATGGTTACAACGTTAACAGGGTGTACTTATTGCCGAACCGGCTTTGTCTTGCGATCTTATCCTCGGCATAAACGTCATCAAAAAATACGATTTTCCCATCTTTTGCTTCGCAGGTAAAGTAGCGAATAAATATGGGTATTTTACGGGAGAAACTAACGGTATGCTTTTCTTTTCTTTTCATCCATGCAGCGAGTGTATCGGGTTTGTAGCGGATGCTGTCGTTTTTCACCAGGTAATCCGATAACTTTTGCCACTGCTGCACCCGCACACATCCGTGGCTGAGCGCCCTGTTCGTTTTTGAAAAAAGCCAGCGGGCATTCGTATCATGTAAATAAACACTGTACTTGTTTCTAAAATTAAATTTAATTATCCCCAGCGAGTTGTCATCCCCTTCCCGCTGCTTCAATAAATAGGGGAAATATTTTTTATTCAGCCTGAACCAGTTGATACTGTCCGGCGGAATTATACTGTCATTTTTGTCAACCACCATCAGGTTTTGTTCATCAAGGTATCCCACATCTTCACGAATCTTCGGCAGCATTTCCTTAAATATAATGCTAAAAGGAACCGTCCATTGAGGAAAAACAATAAAATTAGTAAGTGTACTGGTAAGGACAGGGGTTCTGGTTTGCGAGCGGCCCACAATTATTTTTGACTCCAGTTTCAGTGTGTCGGTATCCCACAGGTACAAACGGTATGAAGGAATATTTACCCAAACATACCGCACCGGCATTGAATCAGGCAATTGCTTGTAGCGGTCTAAGTTAATGGCAATGGTTTTAAATTTTTCCTGATCGTTATTATTGAGTGATTTAACCACCATCGGACCGGCTTTGCCATCCACCTTCAGGCCATGTTGTGCCTGGTATGCTTTCACCGCTGCGGTTAATTCTGAAGTATCTGCCGGCCGGTTATTAAATGCCAGAAATCCACCCTCGTACAAGCGGGTTTGCAGGTTTTTAATAAACGCCACTGAATCCGATGGAGTCTCAAATGGATAGTTCACATAAGTAAAACGGGTCCTGTCCATTGAATCAAGGAAATTTTTTAAAGCCATTCTTAATTGCACATAGCCATCGTTGCGGGGTTCAAGCTCTTCAAACAGGGGTGCTAATTCTTTTTTATCATGCACGCTCTTCAGTAATGATACATAAAAAGAATCTGTAAGTATGGTATCTTTCCTGAGCGTAACACTGTCTGTTGGCAGCCTTCCCAATTTTATGTCTTTTGCTATTTGCATAAACGCGTCTGTAAACAACAGATCGGCACGTGCCCACATAGCCGCATCAAGCATAGCAAGAGAATCTCTTTTTAGTTTGTGGTAAATGAGATTTAACGGATCCAGATGATAATCGGACGGAAACAACCCGTATTTTTCACTATGCGTTATGAAAGCATACAATGAGTCGGCCATCCATAGCCATTCCTCGCGATTGCTCCAGGTGCGCAATGAATCGCGCGTATTGTACCAGGCTTTAACGGCCGGCAGCAAATTAAATGATATGCCGTCATTTAACTGTCCGTTGTTCTCAGAGGCGAAAGCGATACCAATGACAATATTTTCATTGGTCTTTTTATTCAGGTTTTCAGGTTTGCGAACAATTTCTACCGTTTTAGGCTTTTGTGAAGTTTCACTACAGGAAAACAACAGTAGTGCCGGCAGGAATATCCGGCATAAGGTTTTACAACACTTCGTTATCATAAGTCCGGGCGAATTGGAATAAAGATGTTTGAGTTTGATCACAGCCTGAATGTAAATTGCAGAATAATGTCTGAAATAACAAAAGCCGTTAATCATTATTATATATAACCCTGTCTTTTTTTGATGCGCTTTCATTATTAGCATTAATCAACCGGCAAAGATAGACCTAATATTTTTTTCAACAGACCGGCTTACCGCGCCGCCCTGCCTGGCATTTGTATAATGTTATTATTTTCCATAAAGTAGCCAAATCCTACACGCGTTGACTTCATGCCGCTTGCTGAGCAGATAAAATACGGGGAATTCCAAAAAGTATTGTTAGTTTGCTTTAAATTCATCAGTATCTGGTTTTTATGAATAAAGGGTGGCTGGCACAAAAAAACATAGTAATCATTGGTGGAACAACCGGTATGGGGCTATCGGCTGCCAAAGCTTTTGTTGCGGAGGGCGCCCGCGTAGTAGTAGCCGGCAGGAACCAGCAAACATGCGATGCTGCGGAGCAGCAACTGAAAGGCAAAGGGATAGCCATTTGTGCCGATGCCACTGAACCCTCTACCGCCGCAAATGCCATTCAGATTTGCGCGCAACAATTCGGAACATTTCATGGGTTATATCATATTGCGGGCGGTAGTGGACGCAAAATGGGCGATGGTCCGTTACATGAACTGACACTGGAAGGCTGGAACAAAACACTTGAATTGAACCTCACTTCGCTCATGCTCTCCAACCAGTCCGCTATTAAATGGTTTTTACAGCACAACACCGGTGGCGCTATTCTCAACATGAGCTCGGTATTGGGTATCTCACCTTCTCCTGCTCATTTTGCAACGCATGCCTATGCAGCCAGCAAATCGGCAGTAACCGGGTTTACAAAATCAATAGCAGCTTATTACGCAAAAAACAACATCCGTGTTAACACCATAGCACCTGCGCTTGTGGAAACGCCCATGGCACAAAGAGCAGCCAAAAATGAGGCTATTCTTTCATTCATCAAAACAAAGCAACCATTAGACGGAGGAAGAATCGGACATCCTGAAGATACCGATGGGCTTGCCTGCTATTTTATGTCGGATTATGCAAGGTTTACTACCGGGCAGGTGGTATATGTTGACGGGGGATGGTCGGTGAGTGAAGGACAGATTTGAATACTTTTTTAAACAACAATAATATGCAGTCAATCGGTATTGACATGGGAGGCACCAATATTAAGGGTGTACTGATAAACGAAGATGGTACCATCCTGCATGATATGCAATGCAGCACCAACGAAAAAGAAGCCACGTACTGGAAAGAAGTGATAGCCGACATGCTGCATACTCTTCAACAAAAATCCGGTAGTAAACACACACCGGTGGGTCTGTCTGCTCCAGGACTGGCAGGCAGCAATAATGATTGCATAAAACTAATGCCCGGCAGGCTGGCAGGTTTAGAAAATTTTGTATGGGCCGATTATCTTAAAACACCAACGTGGGTGCTTAACGATGCGCATGCAGCTTTAATGGCAGAAGCAAAATTTGGTGCAGGCAAGGGATACGGGAATGTTATTTTATTAACACTGGGCACGGGCGTAGGCGGAGGCATCATGATAAACGGTGAATTGCATCAGGGCTTATTAAACAGAGCCGGGCACATGGGTCATGTAATGCTCAACGCAGACAGCGACGAATATGATGTTACCCATATGCCGGCCAGTCTTGAAGACGCAATAGGCAATTGTACCATAGCGCAACGAAGCTTCGGCAAATTTTATTCAACCTATGAACTCGTTCAGGCATATAAAGAAGGCGATACCATTGCAACATATGTATGGCTGCATTCTGTAAAGCGGTTAGCTGTAGCCCTTTGCTCATTTATCAATATTCTTTCTCCTGATATTATTATTCTTGGCGGAGGCATAGCACAGGCAGGTGATGATTTATTTAATCCGCTCGACGGGTTTATGAATATCTTTGAATGGCATCATTCGGGTGTGCGTACGCCTGTTGTACAGGCCATATTTGATGAATATTCCGGCGCCGTGGGAGCCGCCAGCTTTGCTTTACACAAAACCTTACCAAATTAAATCTTTAACATGAATGTTATCTGGGATTATCTTCAACACTCCCGAAAAATTATTGAAACCGTTGAGGCGCAGCAGAAAAGTATACAACAAGCCGCACAATGGTTTGCAGAAAGTATTTTACAGGGCAGGATGGTGCATGTATTCGGTTCCGGCCACAGCCGCATCATGGTGGAAGAAATGTGGCCGCGTTATGGTTCCTTTCCCGGCTTTAATCCTATAGTAGAACTATCGCTCACCTTTCACAACCTGGTGGTGGGCGCCAATGGCCAGCGGCAGGCCATGTTTCTTGAAAATGTAGAAGGACTGGCCGAAAGGATCCAGCGTAATTTTGATATCCGGGAAAGCGATAGCGCACTCATCATTTCATCCAGCGGCTGTAATATAGTGCCTATTGAAATGGCGGAATTGTTTCAACGAAAAAAAGTGAAGGTAACGGCAATCCTCACCCAAAAACACGCCGCTGTTTCTGCCAGCAAAAGAAAAGACGGGAAAAAATTAGGCGACTTTGCAGACCTCATTCTGGATACCGGCGCCCCTGCCGGCGATGCAATGATCCGGATACCTGCACTGGAAACGCCCGTTGCGCCGGGCTCAACTATAGGCGGTGTTTTACTCATCAATTCCATAAAGGCGGAAACAGCCCGGCTGCTAACCGAAGCTGGAAAGCCGCCAAAAGTATTATCGGCTGCATGTGTGGTAGGCGCAGAAAAGGCAAAGGAGCTTTTTGAAAGTGCTTATGACGAACATGCACATCGCCTCGCCGGTTTATATAAAAATGTAGGAAATTAAAGGAACACAACAATATGCATACGCCCATACGCACAACAGTGGTTGGTAGCTATCCTTTCCCGGGATGGCTGGAATTTGCATCGCAGCACTTAAACGAATTTGGACCCGCCGATATAGAAGAAGCAATTGAAGATGCTGTTATTGCCGCGGTTCATGACCAAACAACGGCCGGGCTTGATGTGATTACTGATGGGGAACAAACGAGACTCGATTTCAATTTGTCTTTTTACGGCTATATCAATGGAATATCGCCCGATGAAAGCGAAACAAGACGTTTTGGACCGGCAGCACACGACCAGAGAGGAAAACACAGGATTACCGAAACACTTTCTGCTCCAAAGGGATTGGGTGTGGTGAAAGAGTTCTTACGTTTAAAAAAATTAGCGCCGCAGGGTCCTGTGCTAAAAGCCAGCATACCTGGACCCTACACCTTAAGCGGCAGATTATTGCCAAACAATGAATACAAGGACCGGTACGCCATAACCGAAGCCATCCTTCCATTTATACAAAAGGAGTTGGAAGAACTGGTAGCGGCAGGATGCACTGAAATTACAGTTGATGAGCCCTCCATGAGTTGCTACGCGTATAAGGAAGATACCAGAAGATTTGCCGCCATATTCAACAAAACAGTTGAACCCGTGGTGGGCAAATGCAATCTTTCCACACATTTATGCTTTGGCAATTTTAAAGGACGGCCTGTGGGTTACCGGAGTATAAAACCGATGATCCCGGATTTTCTTGAGCTTAAAGTAAATGAAATACACATTGAAATGGCAAACCGTGAATTTGCGGAGATGGCATTACTAGAAACTTTTGCCAAACGAATGAATGTTGCAGTAGGGATCATTGATGTAAAAAACTATTACATTGAAACCCCTGAAGATGTGGTGGAAAGAATTAAAAGGTGCCTGCAATATATTCCCGCGGAAAAACTGTCTGTAGCTCCCGACTGCGGATTGAGCCAGACTGCAAGATGGGCATCAAGACAAAAATTGATCAATATGGTGAAGGGCGCGAAAATGGCGAGGGAGATGATCTGAAATTTGAGATCCGCCACGGCGGACAGGTTTAAGATTTGGGATGATGATTCCGGCTGTTATAAAGGATAATGATTTTATTGCACAGGTACAGCAGTATGAAAATGATAAAAAACATTTTCACCTGTGGTGGCTGGGGCAAAGCGGCTACCTGCTGCTATGGCAGGGGAAAAGGCTGCTGATTGACCCCTATCTTTCGGATTCCCTCACAAAAAAATATGCAGATACCCTTAAACCGCATACCCGAATGAGTGAGCAGGTGGTGAAGCCCGGGTTATTGAAAAACATTTCCATTGTAAGTTCCAGTCATAACCACACTGATCATTTAGATGCAGAAACTTTAGTACCCATCATTAAAAACAATCCAGGCATCACCTTCATTATCCCCGAAGCCAACAGAAGCTTTGTTGCCGGCAGAGTGCAAATACCGGAAGCATTTCCTTCAGGCATGAATGAAGGGAAACAGATAACCATTGGTGAGTTTACTTTTCATGGCATTGCCGCCGCGCACAATAATGTTGACCGTAATGAAAATGGCGAATGCCTTTATATGGGGTACATTATACAGTTTGGTAATTATTCCATTTACCATAGCGGCGATACGCTTTGGTATTCCGGGTTAGAAAAAATACTAAGCCCATTTCAAATCAACCTGGCATTGCTTCCCATCAACGGCAACGACCCGGCAAGAGGCGTTGCGGGGAATCTTAATGTACAGGAAGCTGCGGATTTAGCTAAAGCAGCGGGTATACAACATGTTATTCCCTGTCATTATGATATGTTTACTTTCAACACTGCAAATCCTGCCGATTTTGCAGCACGGGCTGAGGCAGTTCAGCAGGCCTATACCATTTTACCCATTGGAGGGCATTGGAGCAGCGAAGTTTTATAGGGGCTCAAAGTGTATTACTTCAATTCATCGGCGCGATCTATATAAAAGCAGTGCTCGTGCCGCTTCATCCCGATATGCGGATAATAGTTTACAGCAGCGGGAGCAGCCAGTAGTATCAGCTTTGCTTTTGGCGCTTCCAATTTTGTACGCCGGATCAGTTCCTTTCCTATGCCCTTATGCTGGTAATCTTTATCAACGGCAAGGTCTGATAAATAAGTACAAAATGAAAAATCGGTGAGTGAGCGGGCTACGCCAACAATTTGGCCATTATCCCTTGCTGTTAGTATAAGGTTCCCATGCGCAAGCATGCCAGCGATGCGTTCCGCGTCATCAACCGGCCTGCGCTCCCCAAGTGTGGAGCGTTGCAATATATGTACGAACTCTTCCGCCTTTAAATCATTTTCAACCTGGTAGCTTATCATCGCGGTTTGTTTAAAAGATATACCTGTAGGTGATGTGCTTTTTAGAAAAGGTAGCGCCTGTTGCTTCATGCAGGGCGATCATCTTGGTATTAAAATCACCTACCCAGGATAACTCCAGCTCTTTATACTGCTGCAACGGTAAAACATATTCCTTTAGCTTGATGATCATGGCAGCTTCAAGTCCATGCTTTTGAAATTTTGTTTTGGTTCCCATAATAATGGCCCGCATCCGTTTATTCTTATAATTCCATTTGTTCATCAGAAATTTTAGTTTGCCCCAAAGTCCCAGCTTACCATTCAAATTGCTGATCAGTTCATTGGTATCCGGAACGATCACTACCATAGCGGCCGGTTCGCCATTTACGTAAGCAAACCAGATCAGCCTTTCGTCCATAATGATCTTTATCTTTTCAAATGTTTCACGTATAGCGATATCCGTTATGGGTGCAAAATTCTCAAAGTCTTTCCAGGCATCGTTGTATATCTCTTTAAAATCACCGGCAAAACGCTGAAACTCATTTTTCTTAAGGTGTTCGAAATGGTACCCCTGTTTTTTAACCACCCATTCCGCGATTTTAGTAAAGCGCTCCGGAAAAGGTTTATATATTTCTATCGCATTGGATATCTGTTCGTATAAAGGCGTAAAACCATAGCGTTCAAACAATCTTTTGTAATAAGGCTGATGATAGTTCATGCCATAATAAGGCACCGCAAAGCCTTCCACCAGCAGCCCCCACCACATATCATTCTCTCCAAAATTTACCGGACCGTCCATTGCCTTCATTCCATTTCCGGCAAGCCAGGCCTTAGCCGTATCAAACAACAGGTCGGCAGCATCCTGGTTATCGGTGCATTCAAAAAAACCGCAGCCCCCTGTGGGTTGCTCAGACAGGTATGCCTTTTTGTTATTGATGAAAGCGGCAATACGGCCAATTACCTTTCCACCTTTGTCTTTCAGTATCCATCGTATGCATTTACCATTCTGATGATAATTGTTCCTGCGGGGATCAAACACCGATTCAATATCATTGTTTAAAGGGCAAACCCAGTTGGGGTCATTTTTATATATTTTTTTAGGGAGGTCAAGAAAGGATTTTCTTGTGGCTGCATTGTTAACTTCAATTATTTTCATATGTATTGGGCTTAGCTACTGCATTTCTACAAAATAACATAAAAAAAGGATTGAACCCACATATCCTTATTTTTGCAGTCCTTTAAAAATGTGGATTCATGTCCGTTACATCAGGTATTCAGCAGGCTGTTATTAAAGCACTGGCGCAACTGTACAGCCAGCCATTCAGCGCAAAGGATTTTCAGATCAACCAAACCAAACCGGAGTTTGAAGGCGATTACACCGTTGTTTTATTTAGCCTGTTGAAACCGCTAAAACAATCGCCTGATGCTTTGGGAAAAACCCTGGGCGAACATTTAATACAAACATCTCCCGCTTTATTTTCTTCCTTTAATGTGATCAAAGGTTTTTTGAACCTCACCATCACCGATGCTTACTGGACTGCCATGCTGAATGATCATTACGGGAACAATGCGTACGGCAGAAAAGCAGGGAACGGCAAAACCATCGTGGTGGAATACGCTTCACCCAATACCAACAAGCCCCTGCACCTCGGGCACCTGCGCAATATTTTTTTGGGATGGAGTGTATCCGAAATTTTAAAGGCGGACGGATATGATGTGATTAAAACCTGTATTGCCAACGACAGGGGCATACACATATGCAAAAGCATGGTTGCCTGGCAAAAATTCGCTAACGGCGCCACCCCCGAAAGTACGGGCACGAAAGGAGATCATTTTGTAGGGGATTATTATGTGCAGTTTGGAACGGAATTTAAAAAAGAAGTACAGGCCTTAAAAGCCACCGGTATGAGTGAGGAAGCCGCGGAAAAAGAAGCGCCTATTATGAAAGCGGCCCAGCAAATGCTGGTAGACTGGGAGGCTGGAAAGCCGGATGTGATAGCATTATGGAAACAAATGAATAGTTGGGTATATGCGGGATTTGATATTACGTATAAAAGAATTGGCAGTGATTTTGATAAAATTTACTACGAAAGCGATACCTATTTGCTGGGAAAAAAATTAGTGGAAGAAGGATTGCAAAAAGGCGTATTCTTTAAAAAAGACGACAACAGCGTGTGGGTTGATTTAACCGCGGAGGGACTTGACGAAAAGATAGTGCAGCGAAAAGACGGAACGGCGGTTTACATTACGCAGGATATAGGCTTAGCTGTTGTTAAATACGAAGCATACCATTACGATCAGAGCATTTATGTGGTGGGCGATGAACAGAATTATCACTTCAAGGTACTGAAACTGATCTGTGAAAAACTGGGGCTGCCTTCTTCCGAAGGTATTTACCATCTCAGCTACGGTATGGTGGAGCTGCCTTCGGGCCGTATGAAAACGAGGGAGGGAACCGTTGTTGATGCGGATGATATTATTGACGAGATGATAAAAGTGGCGGCTCAGAAAACCGAAGAGTTAGGAAAGGTAAAAGATTTTACTGCCGAAGAACTCGGCAAACTCTATAACACGATCGGATTGGGCGCTTTAAAGTTTTTTATTTTGCGGGTTGATCCTAAAAAAAGAATGATCTTCAACCCCGAGGAAAGTATAGATTTTCATGGCTTTACAGCATCCTTTGTGCAATTTTCGCACGCCAGGGCAAAAGCCATTCTCAGGAATGAACAGCCGGATAACAATTTTACACTGCAACACAGCGAGCCCCTGCTGCCTTTGGAAAAGGAACTGATCATTTTATTAGAAAAATATCCAGCCGCTATAGAACAATCTGCTTTTGAACACAATCCCTCCGTAATAGTGAACTATTGTTACGAGCTTGCAAAAACATTCAACTCCTTTGTAACCGAACACCGGGTGCTGAAAGCCGAAACGGAAAATAAAAAACAGTTGCGGCTGCGCGTCTGCCAGATGACGGCAAATGTTATTGCCTCGGGTATGAGGTTATCCGGTATTGAAGTACCGGAGAGAATGTGAAAATGTGGAAATCTGAAAATTTGAAAATGAAATACATGCTTCGCTTTGAAACACTGTGACGTTCAAGTTACAGGTTACAAGTTCCAGGGATGGCTTCACCTGAAAGCTGATAGCCCACACCTCTGTATCTTTTTTCCCAACGGGGTCTTCACAGCATAGTAGCTAAGGGAGAGGGTGACCCCGGCGAATTGTCAGCGCTAGGAATTCATAGACCGGTCGGGTTTTCTAATTTTTTTCAAAAGTAAGATAGTCAATATGATCGTCTCCCCCACTCGTGTCTTCCAGCCTTAACTTATTGTTTGTACGTTCTGTTACGCGCCAGTCTTCGCTTATTTCTCTAAATGGATCGGGGGCAATAAAGTTCAGGATAAATTTAACCCTGCTGTCGTCGTTGCCTGCCGACCAGGTACCGTTTACCGTATCACCGGTTTTTACAGCAGTTACCGTTCCGTTGCTGTTAAATGTAAATGTATAACCAGCGAAACTTGATGTATGGTCCGCGTCCCTCTCAAGATAATACGTAACCTTCCAGGTTCCTGAAGTTACGGTTGTGCTAACAGTGGCAGATCCGGACGGATTGTCGTTTTTTTTACAGGAGGAAGCGACAAGCAGGGTAAAACAGCATAAGCTAAAGAATACTGTTTTAGCAGGGAACATCATCATATATTATTATTTATTGTTTAAACGGGGCAGAAATATACCAGGCTTTACGCCAACAAAATAATATAATAACGTGATTTATACACCTTCATTTTTCACCTTTTCATAATTTTTAACTATTCTTACTTTTAATATACGTCATTTTCTCCTTTCCGGTTGCCTGCGCATTTGTTCATCTACAGAAACAGTACCGCTGCCGCTTACCAGAAAAAAGATCAGCAATGCCAAAATAAGTATAGAAAGCCAAAGCCCTTCATTGGGCGACAAAATTCCTGCATCTGCATTTACAAAAAAAACAGCGCCCAATAAAATAGGGATCTGCACCAGGCATGCCAAACGGGTAAGCAGTCCGAAAGTGATCAATGCGCCGCCTACAATATGCGCGAACACTACATAATGCGCCAGCACGCCCAGCGACATGGAACCGAGAAATTCGTTTTTAGCCATGAGGGCGCTCAACTGATCCATGTTATTGATAAATTCCACACCCCGTATAAAAAGAAATATACCCAGCAACATACGGATGAAATCGAGCCATTTGGGATGATGGGTGTCTCCCCATCTTTCCATACTGTGAAGGAGGTTCATATGGCAAAGTTTTAGATGAAGAAAAGATCTGATACAATATACAAAATTCTCCCGGGATATTATAATAGATGGCTGGCGGAACAGTGTTTGGGGAGAACATAATTGATACGCAGTCCGGAGACAACGTATAGCGGAAGTACAAGAAGTTATGATACATAGAAACATATAGCAATTGCGGAAATGGAAGTTTACAACTGTTTAACAGGCAGTATTGATAACAACAGCTACAACATATCTTATAATCAAATCGTTTATTAGAAGTATTTAAGCCCGACTTTTACGAACTTGTAAGAATATTCTGCAAATCACAAATAAGACATCGTCTTCCGCAAAAAACCAGAAAGCATTGGTATACCTGAAATAAAAGCCCTTTTTTTATCACTGGCAGCTTGTTTTTCCACCTCCATCAGTTTCTCCCAAAACTGTGCGGATACTTTTTACCGGAAAGGCTATTACGATGCCGGTATGGTACTGCATGCCAGTGAAAATATCATTACGCGGGATGGCGCTACGGTAATAGCAGGCAGGAATTTCAACACAGTCAATGGCGAAGTCACCTTATTCATAACTAAGATCAATCCGTTCGGAACCGTTGTATGGAGCAAGAAAATAAAGAAAGGATCTGATAACACGGATTTTCAACTCATCAATGGAATAAAAGAGCTGAACAATGGAAATTTTGTTATTGTATATCGCGATGCCGGAGACAACTCCGGCAGTGCAATTAATGTTATACAGCTAAGCAATGCAGGCAACCTGCTGTGGACAAAGGAGCTTACGACTGTTGCTGTTGATGATTCTTTTCTAAACGTTCAAATGGCCGTTACCGATAATAATGACATTATAATAGCCGCTACTATAGGTGTGGAAGAATGGGCTCATGCTGGTGAAAAAGTACCGCTAATCATTAAAATGGATAATAGCGGAAATATATTATACAACAGGTGGTTTGCGGGAAACACTTGCAGTTCGTCAACCATAACCGGTGTAATAACCGATAAAAACATGCTGTATGCTTTTGGCAGGAGTAGTGGCTGCCCCATACCCGGCAATGCGGAAATTGATGAAAATATATTCGCCTTTAAAATGGATCATCAAACCGGCGAACTCCTACAATCCAGATCGTATTTTTCCACCCGGACGCAGGCATACCCCTTAGTTAAAACCATGCATCAGTGGGTATATGCAGATATGGTTAAATCCAATGAAGATTATTTTACATTAGCGACAGGTTCTATTCCTTTGCGCAAAACCGCTTCGGTCTCATCAACACCACTATGGATACCCTGCTCAACTTCAGCGGGGGAAGGGTTTTTTCAAACAGTCAAATGTCTGCCACCACCTATCGTTTCGGCGCCACCGACCCTGCGGGCAACTGGAGCATTTATACCGCGCTGGACGAATATAACAACACGATGTATGTTGCCACTATCAGTAAGTCCGGGCAAATAATCAGGCAAAGGAAAATGCCTTTTTCAGCAAATGAAGTTATTTCATACGGCGGCAAGTACCCGCTTCATTACAACCATCAATACCTCAACATCGTAAGCAGTTATCTCCGCGACGGCAATTCATATATTCAACTCTACCAAACAGGATAGGATAATGCAGCGGATCCCTGTTTTGGGCCGGATACTTCATTTGTACAATTAGATCCATTCCCGATAACACCGCACAACGATGATTACTTTACCTATTCCAGCAGCATCCAGCTTGCAGAGAGCGATCCTGGTATTTCGGTAAGCGACTTTAATCTTTTGGAAGAAGATTATTGCCGGCAAATAAGCCGTTGTTCTTTTTTAAAAATAAAGCCGGCCGTCACCACCATTTGCGATACTGCGCAGACCTATATTTTTACTGCCCGCAAAGATGCCGGTTGCCTAAAACAGGTGCTATGGCAAACAGATGATCCGGCAGGGACAATAACCCCGATGAACGATTCTTCCGTTGCCATTACCTTTAAAAAGCAATGGCAGGGTTACCTGTACGCTTCACTGTCTTCCTGTATTGATTTGAAGGACTCCATAAAGCTCAATGTTTTGATCAGTCCGGGTAAAATTGCATTAGGTGCTGATACTGCTATCTGCAAAAACGATTCGCTTGTGCTGCGAGCCGGTGCGGGGTTTAAAAATTATGAATGGCAAAACGGTTCAGGCGACTCCGTATTTACTGTAAAGCAGGCAGGAATGTACTTTGTAAAAGCAACCAATTATTGCGGCGATCCTTTTGATGATGCCATAACGGTTACCATAAACGAGCCTTCACCTGTTGATCTCGGTAAGGATACAGCCATATGCAGCAACCAGCCTTTAACTTTAGATGCAGGTGCAGGATTCGGCCGCTATCAGTGGAACAACGGGCAAACAGGTCAATATATACAAGCAGACCGGGCAGGCACTTATTCGGTATCGGCGGCAAATGCATCGGGTTGCCTTTCAAAAGATACCATTCAAATACTCGCTGTATACCCCGCCCCCGTAATCACTTTGCCTAAAAAAACTACCCTTTGCTTACACCAGGATGATACCATATATGCAGGCAGCGGGTTTAGCAGCTATCTATGGCAGGATGGCTCAACCGGCAGCAGTATGCTCATACAAACCCCGGGAAAATATAAAGTAACGGTGAGCAACCTGCAGGGCTGCAGGGCATCCGACAGCATAATCATTACAAAAATAGCACAGGCACCTGCCTGCTTTCTGCCTGCCGACACTGCTATCTGCGCAACGGATCCATTTACCATACAGCCTCTTAAATTATTTAATAAATACCTGTGGAACACAGGCGCTTCAGCAAACAGCATTACGATACAAACCCCGGGAATATACCGGCTACAGGTAAAAGACAATGACGGGTGCATTGGCCGGGATTCCATTGGCATATTTGCCAAAGATTGCAGCACCCGTTTTTTTGTTCCCAATACGTTTACCCCAAACAATGATGGTATCAATGATTCTTTTAAACCGCTGATCAGCGGACGCATAAGCGAATACGCGTTTACCGTATATAATATTTACGGTCAAATTGTTTTTACCAGCCGCAAGCCCAACGAAGGCTGGAACGGAATGTACAGGAACCTGCCTCAAAATGCCGGAACCTATGTCTGGATATGCCGGTATAGAGCGGTGAATGAAGCGGCTCAGTTTACCAAAGGATCTGTTATGCTGATGCGGTAGTGCGAAGGAGGCAAGTTACAGGTTTCATATTCATCCACGGTCTGATCCGCCGCGGCGGACCAGACCGCCACATTAATACGTTAACGGGTTCATTTTTGTATGACGAATACGGATAATCCGGATTTCACTGCCTTTATATCGGTACGATATCCGGTAATGATACATTTCAAAAGCCCGGAAGCTGCCATCGTTCTTTGTTTTGTACTTATCGGGATTGTATTTTTGGGGAGACTCCAGTAAACCATCTATCGCTAATAAAATCTTCCGCTTAACTTTTTCGGCATTCGCCGGAGAAGAAAGCTGAATGTATTCAATTGCCTCATCAAAATGCTTTATCGCCTTGTTGTTCCATTTAATAATCAGTGCCATTTGTACTGATTATTGCTTCAGGTATCTTTTCATTACTTCTTCATGAGACATATAATCACCAGCTTCTATTTCTTCATCGGCCTGCTCCAGTTCCTGGTTATAGTCTTCCAGACTTTGAGGCGTAAACTCACTCTTACGGCTCCTCAAAAATGTCTTTATCAATTCCAATACGGATTTCCTTTCTGCATCATTCAACTGCATGAAATAATTCAGCATTTCCTGTGATATGGATGGGGTTGCCATAATGATCATTTTTACTTCTACAAATTTACTTCTTTATTTTAGTAACTAAAGCGCTATACCCCTTTGGGTCGCATCCTTAATAACATACCGCAATATAATTTGCCTGACTACAGGTTTCAGGAGGCGTAAGTCATCCGCGGTCTGATCCGCCGCGGCAGATGCCGACCGCCACAATTTCAAATTTTCAAATTCCCAAATTTTCAAATTCTCCCCCCACTCATTTCGCCAGTTTACTGTGCCTGTACCCATACAAAAAATAAATGGTGAGTCCCAGTGCCATCCACACAAAGAACCACAGCCAGCTAACGGCCGGTATTTCAATCATGAGGTACAAACAAAACAGCACACCGAGGATGGGAATAAGTGAATACCTGCGGATAACCGTTAGTGAAGTAAGTACCAGCGCAATAACAACAAAAAGCAGGAAAAGCACTTCCTGGTAGTTTTCGTGCCCCAGGTTTTGTACCGCGTCTGCCATGCGGTGCCGGAAGAGGTAAATGAATACAGCCGTCAAACCAGGTACAATGTATCTTCCGTTGATATAGGGCAACTTAAACCCTGTGTCGGTTGCCGGTCTTGGCGGCAATAACAATACACCGCCCGATACCAGCACAAAAGCGAACAGGGTGCCTATACTGGTTAAATCGGTAACTACGCCGGAAGCAATGAACAATGAAGGTATGCCTACAATAATACCGGTAACAATAGTGGCGAATGATGGTGTTTGATATTTGGGATGAATGGTTTGAAATTTCCTAGGCAACAATCCATCGCGGCTCATGCTCATCCATATGCGCGGCTGACCCAGTTGAAACACCAGCAATACGCTGGTGGTAGCTACCACGGCGCTTACCGAAACGATCTTTTCTATCCAGGGCGCACGCTGCTCAAAAACAAATGCCAGCGGGTCATTGACATCCTTAAAATTGGAATAATTTTCAATACCCGTTAGTACCAGCGCAATAAGAATGTACAATACCGTACAAATGATCAGGGAATAGATCATCCCCCTGGGCATGTCACGCTGCGGGTTCCTGCATTCTTCCGCCGTGGTAGAAATAGCGTCAAAGCCTATATAAGCATAAAACACAGCAGACACCCCTTTTAATACCCCTTCGAAACCATTGGGCAAAAAGGGCCGCCAGTTATTGGTATCCACAAAAAAAGCGCCGGCCACTATAACAAAGATGATGACCGCAATTTTAAAGATCACCATAAAGTTGGCCATGCGTTTGCTTTCCTTCATACCTATATAAGCCAGCCAGGTAACCAGCCCTACGATAATAAAAGCCGGCAGGTTAAAAAACAATTTACCGTTTCCAAATGAGGGGGCATTGTTCCAGGCATCAACGACAAACTGGTATTTACTGGTGTCTTCGACAGACAATGATCCTGCTGCCAGTGCCCGGGTGGCTTCCGTGTAAGCATTTTGGGCGGTGGCCGGATCTACCAGCATCCAGTCCGGCAAATGAATGTGAAAAAGATGCACGAGAAGATTGTTGAAATATCCGCTCCACGATATGGCTACCACCACGTTGCCGATCGCGTATTCGAGTATGAGCGCCCAGCCAATCACCCAGGCGATGATCTCCCCGAAAGCAACATACGAGTAGGTATAAGCGCTGCCGGCAACGGGTACACGGCTGGCAAACTCCGCGTAGCACAATGCCGAAAACCCACAGGTTACAGCAGTAATAACAAATAAGATCACAATACCCGGACCGCCATTATAAGCGGCATTTCCGATAGTAGAAAAAATACCGGCGCCTACTACAGCGGCGATACCCAAAAAAGTAAGATCACGCACCCCCAATACCCTTTTCAACCCGCGGCCATGTCCGTCTGCATCGCTTGCCTGCGCGTCTTCAATAATCCTGCTTATTGATTTTTTTCTGAAAAGCGGGTGACCCATGCAGATGTGTTTTGGTTATTTCAATGCTCCAAAATAGTTTAAAATTGGAGAAAATTCATGTTACAGGTTACAGGTTTTAGGTTACAGGGTACAGGTTACAGGTTGCAGGGGTGTGCATCCTGCACAATACCGGCCTGCTTCCATTTTCAAAATAGCACATTTCCACATTTTCACATTTTCACATTTCCACATTTGGGTACCATAGCTCCAGCGGATTACAAGGTTTCCAAAGCTAAACCTGTTAGGACTACCCTGCATCAAAGCAGCGCGGCAGTCCTTACAGGTTTCCGCACTTCAATATTCCCTTTGCACCAGAAACAAGGCAAGTTCCTGCAATGGTTGTTTACGACTGCTTATAACAGCGGTATCCTCTAAGTGCTGCAATGCCAGGTTAAGGTATTTGTCTTTCAAATTTTTTGCCCACACATCTACTTTACAATCTCTAAAAATTTGTAACACGCTTTGTACCTTACCGGCTGGATTTTCATCCATTAATCGCAAGAGTTCGTTTTTCTGAACGGGTGTTGCAACCTCAAGCGCCTGTATGGTTAGAAAAGTTTTTTTATTGGCCATAATATCGCCGCCCGGTTGTTTTCCAAATTTTTCAGGATCGCCAAAAGCGTCTAAATAGTCGTCCTGCAACTGAAAAGCGATACCCAGGTTTTTGCCAAAAGCATACAAATGATCCTGGTTGCCTTCACCGCTGCAGCCCAGCATAGCGCCCATTTGCAAACTGGCCGCCAGCAATACCGATGTTTTTAAAGTAACCATATGCATGTATTCTTCCAGTGTTACCACCTGCCTTTCTTCAAAATCCATATCCAGTTGCTGCCCTTCACACACTTCCCTGGCTGTTTTATTAAACAGGTGCATGATCCTGGGCAGATGAAGCGGGTTGATTTTGCTCAGATATTCATAAGCTGTTACTATCATTACATCACCCGCGAGCAAAGCAGTAGGCTCATTGTACTTTACATGAACCGTTTGCACGCCCCGCCTGAGCGGCGCTTTATCCATAATATCGTCGTGAATGAGTGTAAAGTTGTGAAACAGTTCAACAGCATTGGCTACATGCCATGCATCGGGTTGAATAGCATCGAATAATTCGTTACCCATCAGGCATATCACCGGCCTGATCCTTTTTCCGCCAATAGACAGAAAATATTCCGCCGGATGGTATAGAGAAGGCAATGTGCCAGGAAAATGCCTGGTATTGAATTTTTCGGAAAATTGTTTTGCTAAGGTTTCAAATGAATGCATAATATTTTTATAAGTCCGCCGTAGCGGATAAAAGACTAATGAAAAGAACCAAACAACTCCTGTCCGCCGTGACGGATCCGAAGGGAATACAAAGAACCAGGAAGCCAAATCACAAGAAGACTATATAACAGATGCTTCGTTCCTCAGCATGACAATACTGGAGCGCGGAGCCGTTCGTTCTTCACCATAACAGGCAAAATTCGAGTCCGCAAATTCAAAAAATACAACGATAAACTATAAATCAAAAACAATAAACTCAAAACTTCCCTGCCCTGTAACCTGCACCCTGTAACCTACCGTCTTTTCTTCCCCTTCTCTTTACTTTTATGCCCTTTTACTTTCCGGGTACGATCTCCGCTATCGTTATTTTCGCCGGGCTTTAATATCCACTCATAATCCAATTGTCTTTTTCCCAAATCGGCCGATATGACTTTTATCCAGACCTTATCTCCCATTCTGAACGTTCTACCGCTTCTTCTTCCGGTAAGACAATACTCTGTTTCTATCAACCGGAAATCATCATAATCCAGCAGGCTTTGAATGCTTACGAGCCCTTCGCATTTGTGCTGCACCGTTTCCACCCAAAAACCAAAAGCAGCCACGCCACTGATCACACCTTCAAATTCTTCGCCGAGGTATTGCTGCATAAACTCAACCTGTTTGTATTTATTGGCAGCCCTTTCCGCTTCCATGGCAGCCCTTTCCCTGGCACTGCTGTGCAGGCACTTTTCTCCCATCTTCTTATCCACTTTTGGGCGCCCATCGAGCACTTCCTGTAAAATACGGTGCACCATTATATCAGGATACCGGCGAATAGGTGAAGTAAAATGACAGTAGTTTTCAAACCCCAATCCATAATGCCCTATATTTTCGGGGCTGTATGCCGCTTTGGCCATTGTACGTATGCCCAACTGCTCCAGTACGTGCTGCTCGGGCTTCCCCCGTACTTCTGCAAGCATTCTGTTAAACGAAGCAGCTATACCGGCAGGCGATTTGGTATCGAAGCGATGACCGAATTTTTTGGCGAATTCCACAAAGGGTAAAAGCTTTTCTTCATCCGGTGTATCATGCACCCGGTATGGAAATGGAAGCGGTTGTTTATTGATCTTTATTTTTCCCACCTGTTCCGCTACCGTTCTGTTGGCCAGCAGCATAAACTCTTCAATTAACTGGTGCGCTTCTTTGCTTTCTTTGATCACTATACCTGTTGGCTTTCCATTTTCATCTAATGTAAACCGTACTTCCTGCGAGGAAAAATTAATGGCGCCATTTTTAAATCTTTGTTTACGGAATTTTTGAGCCAGTTCATTCAGCAGCAGTATCTCATCTTTGTATATGCCCTCTTTGGTTTCAATAATCTGCTGCGCATCTTCGTAGGTAAAGCGATGATTGGAATGAATAACCGTTCTTCCCAACCAAAAATCTTTAATCTCTCCTTTGGCGGTAATTTCAAAAATAGCGGAGAACGTTAATTTGTCTTCGTTTGGACGAAGGCTGCAGAGCACGTTGGATATATGTTCGGGCAACATCGGCAATACCCGGTCGGGCAAGTACACCGAAGTAGCCCTGTTGTATGCATTTTCGTTGAGCACTGTACCTGGCTCAACATAATAACTTACGTCGGCAATATGAACGCCAACTTCATATAAGCCATTTTTTAATTTTCTGAAACTAATGGCATCGTCAAAATCCTTAGCGTCGGCAGGGTCAATGGTAAAGGTGAGTATATCCCGTACATCTTTGCGCTTCTTAATTTCCGCAGCACCAATAATGTCCGGCATCCTTGCAGCCTCTTCCATCGCGTCGTCATCAAATTCAAGTGTAAAGCCAGCGTCAACTAATATTTGCTTCATGGCCATATCATTTTCATCTGCGGCGTTTAGCACACTGATTACTTCACCATTAGGACTTTTCGCTTTCCTGTCCCACTCGGTTATGCGTACCACTACCCTGTCACCGCCTCTGGCGCCGTTAAATTTACCGGCAGGTATATACATATCGGGGGTTCCCTTTGCTTTATCCGGAATAAAAAAAGCAAAGTCGGTATTCATTTCCAAACGACCGATAAATTCAGATTGTTTTCGTTCAACCACCTCCGTAATTTCGCCTTCCATTTTCCCCGTTCGCGGATTGTGCCGGGTAATATTCACTCTAACTTTATCACCATGCAGGGCCCGGTTGAAATCCTGCGGGCGCACGAAAATATCTTTTTCCTGGTTTTCAACTATTACATATCCGATACCCGAACGGGTAACATCCAGCGTTCCTTCATAAGTGTGTGTTTGAGGTTTAGCTTTTGTTTTTTTGTTGTTCTTATGTTTCATAAGTGCAATTAAGATTTTATTTTAAAATCCTGTATAAATCTTTCGATTAAAAAATTGAATCGTTGTGATTCGTTAAATAAAAAATACGTTTCAATAGGCAGCACATATACCGGCATGTCTTTCAGTTCCGCAGCAAATTTCACCAGTCGTACTGCATCCTTTTCGGTTATCAGTATCATTTTGTCCGCCGCTTTTATCTTTTCAAATCTTTGCCGGATCTCTTTCAGATCATCAATAGTAAAAATATAATGATCCCGGTAATATATGGCATCGTAGGCGGCACTTTCTTCCTGGATGTATTGTTTTAAGGGGCCGGGATTGGCGATTCCGCAGGCCAGCAATACCTCTGTTTCTTTAGACATGCGTTTGATAGCCCTTGAAAGAATATGATAGGGTGCGCCGTACCTGATGCCCGTAAAAAAAAGATGTTGCCGTGCTAAGGGTTGTATTTCCAATGTGATCTTTTCCTTTTCAGCACTGCCAAAATTATCGCTGCATTTGGTAACAATTATAATATTAGCCCTTTTGTAGCTGCTCCTGCTATCGCGTAAATCGCCGGTGGGCAAAAACATATCCCTTGTGAAAAGGTTATTGTAATCGGTAAGCAAAATATTAAGTCCCGCTTTTACCGTTCGGTGCTGCAAAGCATCATCCAGAATAATAACATCTGTTTCGGGCCGGTCGAATAACAATTGCGGGATTGCGATAGCCCGTTCTTCGCCTACCGCCACCGTAACTTCGGGAAATTTATTATGAAACTGCATAGGTTCATCACCAATATCGAGCGCCGTGGTTTTATCATCGGCCAGCACATAACCTCTCGTTTTGCGTTTATAGCCGCGGCTGAGCGTTGCTGTTTTATAGCGGTGCGCCAACAGCCTTAACAGGTATTCCACCATGGGCGACTTGCCTGTGCCCCCCACTGAAATATTACCGACGCATATTACAGGAAAATTAAATTCTATGGATTGAATAACCTCATTATCATATAAATAATTCCTCACCTTAACGGCAGTTCCATATAAAAAGGCAAATGGGAACAACAACACCCTAAATGATCTGAGCCAGGCGGAACTAAAATTCATATACCTTTTGTGGTGTTACACAATAAGTTAAAGGTATATCAAATTCGTCAGTATCTTCTATAAGCTGTTCCGCCTCAAAAAAAGACAAACCCACTTTAATTACATCTTTACGGCATTGTAACAAGAACCTGTCGTAAAATCCCTTTCCATAACCAACCCTGTTTCCTCTTTCGTCAAAGGCAAGTAGTGGAACCAATACCAGGTCAATATCTCTGCTGGCTACCGGCTGACCTTCCACTGGCTCCATAATATCGTACCTATTCTTTACCAAAACAGTATGTTCATCGTACAAATAATGGGTCATGGTATTGCCTTCCGTGCCGGTTTTGGGAACAACAATATGGAGTCCCGGGTTAGAAAACTTCAAAAACTCCATAACGGGATAAGTATCCACTTCCTTTTGTATATCCATAGGCAGGTAGGTATGCAGGTATTGCAGGAAAGGCAAAGGCAGTTGCTGAAACTGAATCAAAATAAGATCCTGCATTTTTTCAGTTTCCGCTTCCCCAAGCGTTGCTCTTTTTCGTTTGTATATATGCCGGAGTTCTTTTTTGGTCATGTATTTAGCTGTCAGCAGCGAGCGATCAGCTATCAGCAGTATGCGATCAGCAGGAAGAGGCTTGTCCCCTTGCTGAAAGCTGACGGCTCATAGCTCATCTCTCATCGTTTATAAATATCGAAAACACGGTTGTGCCGTAATTCCTTGCGGTTTTGAAATGAGGATAGGTTTCATAATTATTCCTGGGGGTATGTTCCAGCACAAACCAGCCTTTGGGTAACAACAGGTTATTTTTAAACACTTCAGCCGGCAGGTCGTCAATATTTCCTAAAGCGTAGGGTGGTCCTGCAAAAATAAAATCAAACTGTTCCCGGCATTGCCTCATGAATGCAAAAACGTCTATTTTGATGATCTGCATATGCTCAAAGCCGAATGCTTCAGTATTCTTCGAAATAAAGGCATGCATTTTAGCATCTTTCTCCACCACCACAAGGGATTTTGCACCTCGTGAAGCCAGTTCGTAGCTGATGTTCCCGGTTCCGCCAAACAGGTCAAGCGTTTTTAAAGTACTGATATCAAGGTTATTTTCAATTATATTAAACAAGCCTTCTTTTGCAATGTCGGTAGTAGGGCGTGTATGAGGCATTTTAGCCGGTGGGTTAAATCTCCTTCCTCCCGCTGTTCCGCTAATTATTCGCATAAAGCGGTGTTGAATAAGGAAGTGAAAAAATGAAGGGGGTATTCGTTAAACGCTTCATTGTATTTAAAATCCGAAGGCCTCTCGTCTAATTCAATATTCAGAAAATACTTTTGTAACTCTGAATATACAGATGAATGGTCATCTAAAAGGCCCGATACCCTAAGTATGATCTGCTCACAATCTGCGTTAAACTGCCGGCATGCATTCAGTAAATGCCAGGTTACATCCTCTGCCGTTTCATATTCAAAAGTTTGCATTATTTGCAGTTCACCGTTCCGGAACAATGCAAAAAGAAGTTTATTAGGGTAAAAGATCAGGGTTGCTTCATCACCTTCCGTCTTTTTGCTGATCTGCTCTTTTCTTTTTAATACTACGGTATAAGCGTGGTAAAAATGACCCCTGGGAAAATGGGCGCCCAGTAGTTGATGTAACGCCACAGGTACACGGTATATATTACGCAGGTTCCAGCCTGGTAGCTTATCGGTGAGTATTTCGCCCTTATTCAGGTCACCATAAATCAGTTCAATGGAGGCTTTATTCAAACTTTCATCATAGACTTGTTCGGGCGCCAATATACTTTCTGGGAAATAATATACTACAGTTACTCTATTGTACGACCTCGCAAGCCATTCATTATGATAGATTAGCTCTTTACAATGATTGAATGCATTGTATTTGTCGAGATTAACATATTGTAATGCAATAAATTCATGTTTATTATTTTCCAAAATGCCAAAAAGGAGATGATCTACCCCTACCTCAACGTATAAATTACATTGAGCGGCATCCTCTATTTCCGCAATGGGCACCTGTATCTGGTATGCAACATTCACGCTTATGATTTACTGACGCAATAATAATACATTTTACACTATATTTCCTTGTTTTCCGCTTTGCGACAATATTCTTATCGGCAAAAATCGTAACTTCGCAAATAGTATAAAAAATTTATTATGATCACTGTTTCCGCTTCCGCTAAAAATTATCTGGATCGGTTGATGGCAGAAGAAAAGAGAGAAGAAGAAACCTTTGTAAGAGTAGGTGTGAAAGGTGGAGGATGCTCCGGACTTGAGTACAACCTGCATTTCGATAACCAAAGAAAAGCCGGTGATGAATTATATGAGGATAAAGGCATTAAGATAGTTGTTGATATGAAAAGTCTTTTATACCTCTATGGCACCGAATTGGATTATTCAGGCGGACTAAACGGAAAGGGACTTGTTTTTAAAAATCCAAATGCCAGCAGAACCTGTAGCTGCGGGGAAAGTTTTTCGGTATAGTTTTGGTAGTTTGGGACAATACATTATAATTATGGCTAATAATAGTGCTGACATATTAGAGGAATACAGCGACAAGGAATATGAATTTGGCTTTGTAACGGATATTGAGATGGATATAGCCCCAAGGGGATTGAATGAGGATACCATACATTTTATATCCACAAAAAAAAAGGAGCCCCAATGGCTGCTTGACTGGCGTTTAAAAGCCTACCAGTCATTTTTAAAACAGCCCGAGCCCCACTGGCAGAATTTTGAACTGCCAAAAATAGATTTCCAGGATATTTCCTACTATGCCGCTCCCAAATCCAGGGCAAAGTATAAGGATATGAATGAAGTAGATCCTGAACTGATTGCTACATTTGAAAAATTGGGTATCCCTCTTTCGGAACAAAAAATACTGGCTGGTGTGGCTGTTGATGCTGTTTTTGACAGCGTTTCTGTAGCTACTACTTTTAAGGAAACTTTAAAAGAGCAGGGTATCATTTTTTCATCTATAAGCGAGGCGGTTAAGGAACATCCCGAATTGATACAAAAATATTTAGGCTCGGTTGTACCCCATTCAGATAATATATACGCCGCTTTGAACGCAGCCGTTTTTTCCGACGGTTCGTTTGTATACATTCCCAAAGGCGTTCGCTGCCCTATGGAATTGTCTACTTATTTCAGGATCAACTCCGAAAATACCGGGCAGTTTGAACGCACGCTCATCATTGCCGATGAGGGGAGCTATGTGAGTTACTTAGAAGGCTGCACCGCGCCGAAACGCGACGAGAACCAGATGCATGCGGCTGTAGTTGAACTGGTAGCGCTTGAAAATGCGGAAATCAAATACAGTACAGTCCAAAACTGGTATCCCGGCGATAAGGAAGGAAAAGGCGGTATCTACAATTTTGTAACCAAACGGGGCGTTTGCAGAGGCGCTCATGCCAAAATATCGTGGACTCAGGTAGAAACGGGATCGGCTATCACGTGGAAATATCCCAGTGTAATTTTGCAGGGCGATTATTCAAGCGGTGAATTTTATTCGGTTGCAGTTACTAAAAACAAACAGATTGCCGATACAGGCACTAAAATGTATCATATTGGCAAAGGCACCAAAAGCCGGATTATTTCTAAAGGCATTTCAGCAGGCGAGGGACAGAACAGCTACCGGGGCCTGGTGCAGGTAGGCAGTAAGGCGGAAAATGCAAGAAATTTTACCCAATGCGATTCTTTATTGATCGGAGACCGTTGCGGCGCTCATACCTTCCCTTATATCGAATCAAAAAACAAATCCGCCACCATTGAGCACGAAGCCACCACCTCAAAAATTGGTGAAGATCAGATATTTTACCTTAACCAGCGGGGAATAGACACTGAAAAGGCAGTAGCGCTTATAGTGAACGGCTATGCCAAGGAAGTGCTGAACCAGCTACCCATGGAATTTGCTGTGGAAGCGCAGAAATTGTTATCCATTACGCTGGAAGGAAGCGTGGGATAGTGAGTGGTAAGTGGCGAGTGGTAAGGCGTAAAAGATATTGAATGTTCAGTTCATTATAAATTAATTAACGAATTCGGTTCCAAAGGAGATTATTAAACAAAATAAGAAATACAGCAATATATCATGTTAAGCATAAAAAATCTACAGGCGAAGGTTGAGGATAAACAGATTTTAAAAGGGATTAACCTACAGGTAAATGCGGGCGAGGTTCATGCAATTATGGGACCCAATGGTTCAGGCAAAAGTTCTCTTGCCTCGGTGCTAACCGGCAGAGAAAATTTTGAAGTTACAGGTGGAGAAGTACTATTTGATGGCAAAGATCTGCTTGAATTTTCTCCGGAAAACAGGGCCCGCGAGGGTTTGTTCCTCGCTTTTCAATACCCGATTGAAATACCCGGGGTGTCCAATATCAACTTTTTACGAACCGCTTTAAATGAAATAAGGGCCTATCACAATGAACCCCCTTTGGAAGCAAAGGAGTTCCTCCGCTTAACAAGGGAAAAACAGAAGCTGGTGGAATTTGATGCCAAGCTCACGAATCGTTCTTTAAATGAAGGCTTTTCGGGTGGTGAAAAAAAGCGGAATGAAATATTTCAGTTGGCCATGCTCAATCCTAAATTGTCTATTCTCGATGAAACGGACTCAGGGCTGGATATTGATGCTTTGCGCATTGTGTCCAACGGCGTAAATAAGCTCCGCTCCGAAAAGAACGCTTTTATCGTAATTACGCACTACCAGCGTTTACTGGAGTATATTGTTCCGGATTTTGTGCATGTATTATACGACGGAAGAATTGTTAAATCGGGCGCCAAAGAATTGGCGCTGGAACTGGAAGAAAAAGGCTACGACTGGATTAAAGAACCCGTTACCACGGCATCGGTTTGATGAATAACGCAATTTCGAAATGATTACAACTACATCACTATACGACCAGTTTATTAATTTATACAGGGAAAGAGAAATAACGCAGGATAATGATTGGTTAAAGGATTTGCGTGAAACCGCGTTTGAAGCATTTTCCGGTAAGGGTTTTCCTTCAACGAGACTTGAAGACTGGCGCTTTACCAATGTATCTCCTTTTTTAAAGGAAGATTTTCACCTTCAGCCTGGAGCTGCCTCCTTACATGGGCTGCACAACCCGGCGCATATCCCTTTGCTGGATGCATACGAAGTGGTTTTAAAGAATGGCATGCTGAACGAAGATGTGGCGATCAGGGGCGTAAAGATTTCGCCT
Source organism: uncultured Sphingobacteriales bacterium (assembly GCA_937991535.1). GTDB lineage: Bacteria > Bacteroidota > Bacteroidia > Chitinophagales > Chitinophagaceae > Agriterribacter. The sequence continues at coordinate 22,501 of CALKHN010000048.1, read as the reverse complement.
CTCCGCACCGCATTGAAAAACGAAAACCTTCAGTCTTATTTTGGCAGGTACATTAATACAGAAAAATATCCCTTCGCGGCATTAAATACAGCCTTATTTGAAAATGGTATAGTGATAGAAGCAGATAAAAACATTATTTGCGACAAGCCTATCCATATCACACATGTATACAATGCGGAAGAAGCGGTTTTTATTCAGCCAAGGATTTTGATCATAGCCCATAAGAGCAGCAAGATCCAGATCGTTGAATCGGTAGTAGTGATCGGCAATAAGCCTTTATTTATCAACAATGTAACGGAATGCTGTGTTGCGGAAAACGCACAGGTAGATCATTACAACCTGCAAATTGCCCCATCCAATACCCATCTTGTTAATTTTAACCAGGTTGTTCAGCAAAACAACAGCCTGTTTAATAATTACACCTATAGCCTGCCCGATGCCGCATTTGTGCGCAACAATCTTCATCTTGATCTGAATGGTACCAATACAGAAAGTCATTTGTATGGATTGTATCTCGCCGGTGGCAACCAGTTAACAGACAATCACACGGTGGTGAATCATATGTTCCCCAACTGCCTCAGCAATGAATTGTATAAAGGTGTATTATTAGACAATGCGAGGGCGGTTTTCAGCGGCAGAATTTATGTTCACCAGGATGCCCAGAAAACCAATGCTTTTCAGCAAAATAATAATATACTGCTCAGCAATAAAGCCGTGGTGGATTCAAAACCGCAGTTAGAAATTTTTGCTGATGATGTAAAATGCAGCCATGGCTCTACTGTGGGCAGCCTCAACAAAGAAGCATTGTTTTATTTGCAGTCGAGGGGCATTGGCGAAACAGCCGCAAGAAATTTACTGGTGAAGGCATTCTCCTTTGATGTTACCAATAAAATCCAGATCCCTGCCGTAAGAGAATATATCGAAAAACTGATCACCCGTAAAATGGCGGAAGCGTATGACCAATAGCGAGCCGATAACAGACAGTGCATTGGATATTGAAAAAATCAGGAAAGATTTTCCAATACTGCAAACAAAGGTTTACGGCAGGCCATTGATCTATTTAGACAATGCGGCTACCACACAAAAACCCCGCGCTGTTCTGCAATCGCTTGAAAATTATTACACTCAATACAATAGCAATGTACACCGCGGTGTTCACTTCCTGAGCCAGCAGGCTACGGAAGCATATGAAGAAGCGCGGAAAAAAATAGCGGCTTATATCAATGCCCGTTTTGATCACGAAATTATTTTTACCAAAGGCACTACCAACGGCATTAACCTGGTTGCATCCTCTTTTGGAAGAAAATATTTGAAAGAAGGAGATGAAGTGCTGATCTCCGCTATGGAGCATCATTCCAATATTGTTCCCTGGCAATTGATCTGTGAAGAAAAAGGGGCTGTTTTAAAAGTGATCCCCATCAATGAGCAGGGCGAATTGAAAATGGATGCTTTTGATGAACTGCTGACAAAAAAAGTAAAGATAGCAGCGATTACCTATGTTTCCAACAGTTTGGGAACGGTAAATCCCATACGTGAAATTATACAGAAAGCGCAGGCGCTAAACATACCCGTGCTTATAGACGCGGCGCAGGCTATACAGCATATCCCAATAGATATTCAGCAATTGGATGCTGACTTCCTGGCTTTTTCGGGACATAAAATTTATGGACCAACGGGGGTAGGTGTTTTATACGGAAAAGAAAAATGGCTGAATGAAATGCCCCCCTATGAAGGTGGTGGTGATATGATCAAAAATGTAACTTTCGCCAAAACCACCTATAACGAACTTCCTTTTAAATTCGAAGCGGGCACACCCGATATTTCGGGCGGCATTGCATTGGGGGCTGCAATAGATTATATCCAGCATATTGGTGTTGCTGCCATTCAGCAGGCCGAAGAAGAAGTAGTCGCTTATGCTTACGGGCGGCTTTCCGCTATACCTTCCCTGCGCTTTATTGGAGATGCCCAACACCGTTCCGGCGCCATTTCTTTTTTGATTGGTAATATTCACCCCTATGATCTGGGTGAAATATTAGACAAGCAATCCATTGCGGTAAGAACAGGACACCACTGTACGCAACCGCTCATGGATTTCTTTCATATTCCAGGAACCGTAAGAGCTTCCTTTGCATTTTACAATACAAAGGCTGAGGTGGATGAACTGGTGAAAGGAATTGAAAAGGCCAAACGCATGCTGGAATAACCACTATCTTTTTCTCTCTGCAAGAAATCGCCTGAAAGTCCGGAACTTCGCAGTAAGGAGTAAATGTACAATGACTATAAAAGAACAACAGGATACGATCATAGAAGAATTCAGTTTCTTTACCGACTGGACGGAGAAGTATGAATACATCATTCAATTGGGTAAAGATCTGCCATTGATTGATGAACAGTATAAGAAAGAAGAAAATCTGATCAGGGGTTGCCAGAGCAAAGTATGGCTGCATGCTGAACACAAAGAAGGAAAGATATATTTTACCGCCGACAGCGACGCGGTGATCACCAAAGGTTTGGTGAGTATGGTGGTGCGGGTATTGTCGGGCCAATCGCCTAATGACATTGCTGGGGCTGCAATATATTTTGTAGATGCCATTGGTTTAAAAAATCACCTGTCGCTTACCCGTTCCAACGGGCTGCTGTCTATGCTGAAGCAGATGAAAATGTATGGGGTGGCGTTTAGGAATTTGGAAATGAGATGAATTTGAAAATTTGAAAATTGAATACATCCTCCAACCTGTACCCTGCAGCCTGTAATATGAATAGGGCATAAACCATAAACTACAAACCATAAATCCATATATCATGCTTTACGATAAAATAGAAGAGGTTTTAAGAACGGTGTACGATCCCGAGATCCCGGTAAACATTATGGATCTGGGACTGGTATATAAGCTGGAAGCTGATGACGATGGCAAAGTTAAAATCATTATGACGCTTACTGCACCCGGCTGCCCCGTTGCGAGCGATATTGTGGCGGAAGTACAGCAAAAAACAGAAGCCATTGAAGGTGTTACGGATGTATATGTGCACCTTACTTTTGATCCTCCCTGGAACAGGGAAATGATGACAGAAGAGGCAAAGCTGGAACTGGGATTTTTGTAGTGAATGGGAAATGGTGAGTAGTGCCCCGTATTTTTTCTTAGTTACCTTGCGGTTAATTTTTAGTTTACTGCCATCCACCCCTGCAGATCATAGCAGGTTAGCCGGATGAATTTCATATAGCGCTTGTCCGATGCTCTTTTTTTACCTCCTCCCCGACGATCACGAATTTTCAAGTCTCGCTTCCCGGGGCATTTTTTCCACGAATGAATAGCTTGTTAATTAACAATGCAGGTACATGACTGTACAGGCATGAAGAAATACGATAATTCATTTCATTTTATGTCTGGCACTTTTTTGGTATAACCATTAACATAAAAACCGGATCTTAATCATTAAACAGAATTTATATGAAAAAGATATTTTTTTTCGCTGCGTTTGCAGTTGCAGTTATTGGGTGTAATAACTCATCCAGCGATGGAACAATGAGTGATGATACGGCTACACTGCAAGCGCCACCAGCCGATAATACGCATGTAGATATGGGCGCTGCTGCAACATACCAGCCCGAAGAAGGGGATGTGAAGTGGCAGAATGAAAAATTGCTTGTTTATGAAAACGGAACCTGGGTGGAGGCTGAAAAAGACATAACGCTGGATGACGGCACCTTAATTACTGTAAAAGGAGATGCCAGGAATAAAGACGGCAAAACCATTACGCTTAAAGAAGGAGATGCTGTAAAAAAAACCGGTCGCTTTTTTGACAAAGCAGGCAAGGCCATTTCCGATGCATGGAACGCCACCAAAGAAGGTGTTAGGAACGCGGGGGAAGCGGTGAAAGAAGGCGTAGAGGACGCAGGTAAAGCCGTTAAAGATGGAGCAGACAAGGCAGGAAAAAAAGCCAAAGAATTGATTGACTCCGTTAAAAATTGATTTTCGTCATTACATGCTATCCGTCTGCCGGAAAATGTAATTTTAACTCAGCATGATGCGCGGCGAACCAAACTGCAGTCAGTTCAGGTTCGCCGTTCATTTTTAATTATTGCTAAAATATAATAACAGCCTTAATGCTGCGTTGAAACAAGCGGGCTACCTCATTTAATGGCCCTATGGGCATTGCATATTCCACAATTTGAACAACCCTTATCTTTATTATGAAAGAAATACTTCTCATCATCGCCTGTACGTCAGCCACTATTGTTTTCGGACAAAGTAAAAAATTTCAGTTCAAAACAGGCACTGAATACGGATTGCCTAAAAAAGCAGAAGACCTTTCTTTTTTCGGAAACGACCAGGACGGGATTATAAACCTCTCTTTAAAAAAAGAAGCGCTTTATATTTCCCGGTTCAATCCCAAAAATCTGGCACAAACCGGGGAAAAGGTAATTGAGTTATCTGATGCTACTAAAAATATGAACAGTGAAATGGTGGTAGATTTTAACAACAATTATTTTTGGCTGAGAAGCGACTGGGATAAGAATGCTCAAAAAGAAATACTGTACGCTACCTCCATAGACGTAAAAAACGGCAGGTTAAGCGATCTCAATCAGAAAATAATTGAAGCGCCCAAATTGGCCGGGGATCCTGTGATGACCGGATTATATAAGTATAAGAAAGTAAATAAATTCGATTTCCACTTTAATGCCGATCATACTAAATTACTGGTAAGCTACAGGATTGCACCTGAATCAAAAAAAGATAAAAACAGCTTTGATAAAATAGGCATCCATGTTTTTGATGAAACACTCCATAAAATATGGGGGAGCGAATTCACCATGCCTTATACAGAAGCCAGAATGGACAATGCAGACTTTTCCATTGATTCAGAGGGGAACGCGTACCTGTTGGCTAAAGTATATGACTCCGATGCAAGAAAGGAAACAGATAAAGCTACAGGCGATCCAGCCTATCACTTAGAAGTATTTAAGTTCACTAAAGATAATGAGCAGGTTATACATGCAGTTGTTTCTGTTGACACGTATTTTATCCGCGAATCAACGCTCATTGAAAATACACTGCACGACATGATCATTGCATGCACATACAGCAAAAATGCCAAAAACAAAGGAACGGAAGGCATCTTCCTGGGTATACTAAATACGGAAGGAAAAGTGGATGGCTACCTGAAAGGTCATTATAAATTTCCCGTATCGGAACTGGAAAAATTTGAATCGGCCCGGAAACGCAGAAAAATGGAGAAAAACGACGACTATGAAATCCCAAACTTAAGGGTAAGAGATGTAGCGGTTGAAAAGGATGGCAGTGTGTTTCTGGCTTGTGAGGAATACTATATTCTGCAAAAATCGAGAATGGATGGCAATGGCAGGTTTACCTATTATACTACCTATCACTATGATGATATACTGGCAACTAAAATAGACGCCTCCGGCAACTTTCAATGGATAAAAAAAATCCCCAAACGCCAGGAAGGGAGCAGGGGCAGGGGAACAATGGGTTTTAAACTGATCAGCGACGCTACAGGATACTATTTTTTATACCTCGACAATTTAAAGAACCTCCGCCTTGCTGAAGACGACACGCCGGCCAAACATGTTGACGGACTGGGTGGGCAAGTATTTGTAAGCAAGGTGGATCATAACGGAAATATATCCAAAGAACTGGTATTTAACACGAGGGAAGAAGATATTATGATCTTCCCTTCCGAGTTCACTAAAATCAATGGCAAACAATTTATTGGCAGGGCAAAGCTTAAGAAAACACTTTTTAAACCGCTGCTTATTACGGTTAATTAATTATGGGTATCATTCATATTATTTTTGTTTTCCCCCGTTGTTTTCACTTCAGGGGTATTTTTTATATCAATGAATCTTTGAGTGATCTTGCCCTACCTTTCTTGTTTGATAAAGTGATACCCACAAGATGTGGTTGGTCAGTATGATGATCGAAACTGTAGTAAACAAACAATTCTTCGCTAACTTCTATATTCAATTTTATTTGTCCAACCATGCTTTTATCATCACTTGTAATTTCACATTCTCCAATTTCCAAGGCGTTAAAATAAACAGGAAATAATCCTTCAAAAGAAAAATGATTAGAAGAAGGAATAGTCTTATGCGAAACTGTTTCATGTTTCTCGTATCTTATTAAGCGTAAAATAATCATCTAGTCTTGAATAACATCGTATTTCGTCCGAAGTCTCGATTTTAAAAATATAGTATCCTCTTTTTGAATTCAGTTTAATCTGTAATAAATCAACATTATCAATTTCCTTAAAATTATCCAGGGCCGAATACACTCCATAGTTTATGGTATTAACTGGATCCGCTTTCTTCAAAATTCTTTCAAATTCGAAGTAGATTGCAGTTTCAAATCGCATTAATGCAATAATAGGTAGGATAATAACTCCATCATTAAATTTTAGACTCACTGTGTTTTTTGCTATTTCAAATTTAAACTAAAAAGTTGAAGACCTATTCTTTTCCTTTCCTGTAATCCCTTCCCAAGTACCATTGAGAAATTCAACATTTCGTACAGCTTTGAAGTTTTCTAATTGACTTAGATGTTTATGAGATTTCTCTTTCTCTTCGTTCAAACTCAAGACCTCATTCCGTAATCTATCTATTTGCTTATTCAAATCATCCCTTTGTTTAAAAAATGAACTCTCATCAGCAATTACCTCAGCTAATCTCGCCTGAGATTGTTTGTAGCTTTCCCGTAACCGTAAATACTTATTTGTACTTATATTGCCGTTTTTTAAAATTTCCAATGTTCTTTTTTCTTCTCCTTGGTTTATAGTTATGTATATTAACTTAACCCACCGCCTAAAATAGGGAAAAGCGAAAGTATAAATGCTTGCACCTAATAAAGGAATCACAACTCCTGTCCAAATGGTTACGCTCTTTTCAATTAGATCAAGGTAGGAATTATACCCATCAACTTTAAGGTCAGAAATTGAATAAAAGCAAAGTCCTATTATTACCTTGTAGTTAGCAATTAACCAGCTTATGAGAAAGGAGAAAAGAAAAGGATTACTTAACCGCTCACCGATATGCCTAAAGAATTGTTGTATCTTTTCCAATGGTTGAGTTTAACAATTTAAGATATTCTCAAATTTACTAATTTGTCCTTAATATTATTGATGATCTTTAAGTTGTATTAATTTGAGACCATGAACGCTCTTGATTTTTTCTCCACAGTATACGGTATATTTACGCGACTACCTTGCATAGTTTGCATTTTGCCTCTCGTTCACCTGGTCCCGTGTTCAATCAAAAAAGAAGATATAAACCACACGCATTTCCGCAGCCTTTCTTTCAACTTCAACTGGTTCCAAGTGAGGTGAATGTTCTTCCTTGGAGCTTCTAAAATTCTGAAAAACACCATATCTTTCTCTCTATTCACCTCACTTTTCCAGTAATTTCTCCAATAGGCCCGACTACAATAGAAGAATTCCATATCGCCCGCTTTTCAATCCACTTTTACAAACCGGAAGGAGTACACAAAAGGTTCCAGTGTTATCCCGGGTGAAAGCTCAGCAGGCGTAGCCCGCTGTATTTTGATAACCGCGGTGGTATTGTTTACCAGGTGCAGTGTAACAGATGCGCGGATGGATTTATTGGAACCTCCGTTCATGATGGTATCGCCCGACTTTCCTACACCCGGCTGATCTTCTTTTAAAATTTTATACCGTTGTGTGGCAACGGCAATATCCTCCGCAGTAATTTTCATTTCCTCCTGTAGCTTACAGGATACGCAGCCGGCAAATCCATTAAAGATGCTTACAAAAGCAGTGTCGTTTGTTTTAGGATAATAGAACTGAATATAGCTTTTGATCTTCACTTTTTCTTCATCCAGCTCATCTATCTTCAGGTACCCTCTATGCGATGTGGCTTTGGGTTCCACATCAACTAATTGCCAGTCGCCTGCAAAAGTTTCATTTAAGCTCACCATTCGTTTTTCTGCCGCGCTGTTTCTAATTGCTGGGTTTTCCGTTTTCTTTCCTGATTTTTCTACGCCGGACGTTTCATTCTTGGACGGCATTTTGGAATCAACATCAACTGCATTTTCTATACTTGCAGTTGTATCATTTGCGCTCACTGTTTTATCCGCTTTGTTATTTGCCGCTTCATTATTCTTTACTGAATATATTATAACTGCGGCTATCGCAATAACAAAAAATGCAATGATCAATGTGAGCGACAAAGGCTTTGCAAGAATGGGGATCGCTTTGCTTTGCCGCACTTTGTCAGTCCGGGGATGAAAGAAACCAGAGGTTTCATTTCCTTTCAATTCTCTTGTCAATTGAGCAAGTCCCGCATCATAATCTTTGGAGAAATCAACATGCTGTAACCGCTGCAGCCTGAAAGGCGTTTTGCTGTCGTGGAGAATAACGGGTATAACCTTTTTATCCTGCTCCAGCGCATAATACACTTCATCCAGCACATTATTGGAGACAACTGATTTTTCCGTTTCTATAAACAGCAGGCAATCGCAGGTTTCCAGCGCCTTTTCTATTTCAAGATCCCATTCCGAACCCGCCCTGATGTCCTGCTGATCAATCCATACGTTAAAGCCTTGCTTTTTAAGATCAAGTGCAAGCCGCAAAGCAAAGTCCGATCCGTCGGCCCTGGAATAACTAAAGAAGATTTTTTTTAGCGCCATTGAAAGGTATGTTACCTGAAAATACAGTTTAAAAGTGAAAAACTAAAGGGTAAATACAAAGTGCCGGGAAACCAAATGACAAGAACCAAACTTGTCTGCCGTGGCGGATAAATCCCAAAGGTCAAATCCGAAGCCGGGAATCCGAAATCCGGTAAAATGCATAACAGTAAATCATAAATCTTAAAATTTCAAATCCGGAAATCTCTCCTTTCACTTCTCTCCTTTCACTTCTCTCCTTTCATACTTCGCTCCCTTTCCCGCCCGAGGTATCGTTCTCAAAATAAAATCGCGCAGGTGCTGGTTGCTCGTAGCCAGGTCTTCCTTACGCAGGTACATCATGTGCCCGCTGCGGTAGCCTTCCCATGTCATACGGTTTTGCAACTTTCCACCCGGATCCATTTGCCACATATTGTATTTGGCATTGAAGTAATCGCAGGCCCCATCGTAATAGCCACTTTGCACCAGCAGGTGCAGGTTGGGATTCTGCGCCATAGCCTGTCGAAGGTTTTCGCCGGTCTTGTTGTTTTCATTGTCCCATGGAAATACATTGCCGAACATATTATAGGGCAGGTCTGTTTTATAATTCAGTTCATCGCGCAGGTAGATGTTAATGGCAGGTGTAAAAGCATGCAGCCATGCGGTTAGCTCCGCATTGTAATCCGGGCGCTCGCCGCCATCTTTTTTATCCACGCCAAGATAACGGGAGTCTAAACGCCCAATAGTATAGCCTTTATCTCTTAATAACTCTTTCCAGAAGAAATAAGTGGAAATGGACAGGTTATTTTGCAGCACTGCTTTTTCACTCAGCCCCGAATAACGGGCCACCTTCTCCGCTATTTGTTTCCTTCCGGCTTCAGTAAGCGTACCTCCTTTTGCCAGCGCCGGCAAATATTCTTCAACGGTAAAAGCTTCCACTTCGGGCAGCACAGCCGTAAGATCTTTTTGCTGTAAATCGGCAGGCAGCACTTTGTGATACCAGGCTGTTGCAGCGTAATACGGCAGCAATAGCGCGGCGTCCATCACTCCTCCCCTTTCAATGCCCAGCCCGGTCGGCGAAACCAGTACCACGCCATTCAGGTATATCCATTGTGCATTCTGCAGTTCCAGCGCCAGTCCCGATACCCTTGTAGTGCCATAACTTTCACCAATCAGGTATTTGGGAGAAGCCCAGCGTTTGTACCGGCTGATGAAGGTACTGATCCATTCTGCCAGGTATTTGATATCGGCGTTCACACCAAAAAATTTCGTTTTGGGTATATCCTTGTTCACAGCTCTTGAAAAACCAGTATTTACCGGGTCTACGTATACAATATCAGCTACATCTAATATAGAATACGGATTATCGCGCATACCATAAGGCTGAACCGGGTAACCTTCATCATCCATTTTCAATATCCGTGGGCCGGTATAGCCAATCTCCATCCATACAGAGGGTGTACCCGGACCGCCGTTGAAGGAAATAACCAGCGGGCGGGAGGAACGGTCGTTTATATCAGATCTTTCATAGTAGGTATAAAATACGCCGGCAAGCGGCTTTCCGTTCTCATCCCATACAGGAATGGTTCCCGCAACAACGGTATAGGGAACACGCTGACCTTTAACGGTGATGGCATTTTTTGCAGTAACAGCAGAATCTATATTAAGTTTACGTATCAAAACCTCCGTTTCGTGAGCCGATGGCAACGAAGAATGGTCAGGAGATTTATCACTTTGCTTTTGGGAAAATAGTGCCGGTAAAAATACAAAGTACAGCAGGTAGAGAAAACATATTTTTTTCATAGTGGAAAAATTGAAGCGTTAAAAACGCTATGCTTAAAAGTATTAAATAAAAATTTATTTTTGAAAGCTATGGCTATCCCCCGGGGAGTATAATGCTTATTTTTTATTTCAATTGCATGAATAACAATTACGAAGTGTACAGCATTCCCGCCCGTTTCCGGCGCATAGAAAACCTGCATATTTTATTATGGCTGCTCAAAGATATTTGCTGGGCTTTGGATTTCCACATCATGGGCATGATCATGATCGTACCCACCCTTACGGTAGCCATCACCATTACATGGCAAACGCGCAAGCTCATTGCAGAACTTTTGCACAACCTGGCTGTGGTGCTATGGATCACTGCAAACTGCCTGTGGATGACAGGAGAATTTTATGGCTGGGATGAAGGTACATGGGGCGCCCGTCACCTGGCGCTCATTCCGTTTGGTATAGGTTTGGGTATTCTGGTTTATTATTATCTCTTTTTGGGTCACAGGAAAAGCTTTAGGAAAAAAATGATATTAAAGGCGGAGGAACTGGTGAGGGAGGAAAAGTTGTAAAAGAAGTAAATTACAAGAAACAAATTACAAAAGACAAATAAAAGGCACAAATCCGAAGCCTCAAATCCGAAATACGAAGGAATACGACGATAAACAAAAATCTAAAAACCAGTCCGGGATCCGAAGGCTGTCAGCAGTCAGCTTTCTATGAGCTAAGAAGAAAAATTCAGCCTGTCGTTAGCAGTTACAACTGAATCTGATAGCTGATCTCTGACTGCTGAAATCCGAAACGCGCAACGGTAAACTACAGATCATAAACAACAAATACTGCAATTCACAACTACAAATCCCCACCATCCTGCTTAAATGATTTACCTTTGCTGCCTTAAAAAAGCACAGGAATGTACAGGACACACACATGCGGGGCATTGAGCATAAAGGATACAGGAAAAACCGTAACCCTTGCGGGTTGGGTACAAACCATCAGGAAGTTTGGCGCTATTACTTTTATTGACCTGCGCGACCGGTATGGCATTACGCAGCTATTATTCGGCGAAGAACTGAACCATCAACTGGAAGAACATCCGCTTGGCCGGGAATTTGTTTTGCAGGCAAAGGGTATCGTGGTGGAACGCAGCAATAAAAATCCTCACCTTTCCACCGGCGAAATTGAAATCAATATCCTCTCATTTACGGTTCTCAATCAGTCTGCTACACCACCTTTTACCATACAGGATGATACCGATGGCGGCGACGATCTTCGCATGAAATACAGGTATTTAGACCTCCGTCGCAATGTGATCAAACGTAATCTTGAATTGCGTTACGCCGTAAGCCGTTCTTCCAGGAACTACCTGCATGAGAACGGTTTTATGGATATTGAAACCCCATTTCTTATCAAATCAACCCCCGAGGGCGCAAGGGATTTTGTGGTGCCGTCGCGTATGAATACCGGGCAGTTTTACGCCCTTCCCCAAAGTCCGCAAACCTTTAAACAATTGCTGATGGTGAGCGGTTATGACCGGTATTACCAGGTGGTGAAATGTTTCAGAGACGAAGACCTTCGGGCAGACCGCCAGCCGGAATTTACACAAATTGATTGTGAGATGAGTTTTGTGGAGCAGGAAGATATACTTAAAATGTTTGAAGGACTGATCAAACGCATATTTAAAGATGTAAAAAACATTGATTATACAGAAGCGGTGGGAAGAATGACCTGGGAAGACGCTATGTGGGATTACGGCAACGATAAACCTGATATCCGTTTTGGAATGCAGGTGGCCAATTTGAAAGTGCCACCGCATGTATATCTCAGCAGGCAGCAAACAATTCCCCAATCACCCGTTGCCGAAGGTGGGTTTAAAGTGTTTGATGATGCCGAAACCATTGTAGCTATTGCCGTTCCGAATTGCAGTGAATATTCCCGCAAACAAACAGATGAGCTAACGGAATGGGTTAAACGCCCGCAGATTGGCATGAAAGGGCTGGCGTTCATAAAATGCAATGCAGATGGAAGTTTTAAGAGCAGTATGGATAAGTTTTATACAGGGGAGCAATTAAAATCAATATCCTCAGCGGTTAAAGCCAATGCCGGCGACCTGGTTTTAATTCTGGCCGGCACTGAAGAAAGAACCCGGAAAGCCATCAGTGAACTGAGGCTCGAAATGGGCAAACGTCTCGGCTTCAGGAAAGACAATGAATTTAAACTGTTGTGGATACTTGATTTTCCTTTGTTTGAATATGCAGCCGATGACAACCGCTGGGTAGCGCGGCATCATCCGTTTACCTCACCCCGGCCATCCGATATTGACAAGATGATCAATCATTCACCTGCCATTGAAAATGCTGCTAAATACCTTGAACATCCCTATGCCAATATAAAAGCCAATGCATACGATATGGTTTTGAACGGAAATGAAATTGGTGGCGGATCTATCCGGATATTTCAAAGAGGACTGCAGGAAAAGATGTTTGCTGCACTGGGTATGAGTAAAGAAGAAGCGGTGCATAAATTCGGGTTTTTATTGGGTGCCTTCGAATATGGCGCCCCACCCCACGGTGGCATTGCGTTTGGTTTCGACCGGCTCTGTGCCATACTGGGTGGCAGCGAAAGCATCCGTGATTTTATTGCTTTCCCCAAAAACAATAGTGGCAGAGACGTGATGCTGGATGCCCCATCTACTATAGATGAAAAACAATTGGAAGAATTGGCTATTCAATTAAAATTCATAGATCAAACATCGCTTTAACACAAAATGAAAACAGCTTTAAAAATATCAAATGTACTATCGTGGATCAACCTTATCATCGGGGGAATACTCGTACTTGGTGGTTTGATGAGCATGCTGGCTACGGCCAATGCTTCTATTTTGCTGGTATCTATTGTACTAACCGGATCAATTGTGCTGCACAGTTATGCCGCCTTACAACTGCGAAAAAGTATCGTACACCCCGAAATTCCTTTAAATAGGCAAACACCTACAGGCATCAGGTTTATTGGCTTCATGGCTTTATTTTTCGCCATACTTAATATCGGCAATGCGGTGGTAATCATTCAAAATGCCGCAGAAGTGGTAAAACAGGTTCAGCTTCCATTTAAACCCGAAGGCGTAGACCTTGTTGCCGCCGTTCGCGGGGCAGGCGTCTTTTCCCTGCTGTTTAGTATAGGTATTGCCGTTAATGTGTTGCTGAGCATAAGACTGCTGAGATGGTACCTGGCATCAAATCAGGAGGAGTAACCTAATACCCATACACAGCTATTATAACGGCTGCTCTCAGCTCTCCAAAAAAATGGTTGTCCTAAACTTTTTCGGCTATTCCACGGAAAGAAGCTATTATGCTATTGTGATTTCATGTATCTCATCGACAAAGTTAAACATGGTAGAAATTATCCCCCTCCCCCCACATTCAAATGAATATACCCGGCATTTATTTTCAGCACGCCCGTCTTTCTGCAAAATAAGGGGGAAAAAATTTTGAAAACCCATTTTGTTTAAATATTTTTATAAAAATTTAAACAAAAGAAATGGACTTGTTTTCTATTTCCCAGCTTGCACAATTTTCGGGAATTAAGCCACATACCATCAGAATGTGGGAACAACGTTACAATGCTCTGAAGCCTGATCGTTCTGAAGGAAACACAAGATATTATGACAATGTGCAACTGAGGAGGTTGCTGAATATTGTTAGTTTGCAGCAACAAAGGTATAAAGTATCAGAGTTATGCGCAATGTCCGATAAGCAAATTTATAAACTGATAGGCGATCTGCCCGATAACACGGACAACAATAAGGCAGATGACTATTTTATCTCCCAGCTTATAGCAGCAGGCATGAGCTACGATGAAATACATTTTGAAAAAACATTTTCTCATTGCCTCCTCAAGTATGGAATGAAAGAAGCCTACACAAAAGTGATATACCCGATGCTGGTACGGCTAGGACTCTTGTGGACAAAGGATTCAATACCTCCTGCGCAGGAACATTATATCAGCAATTTACTGCGTCAAAAGTTTTTTACAGCAATTGATGCGCTGCCCCCAGCAAAGTCCGGATCGGATTGCTGGCTATTGTATTTACCAGAAAATGAATTTCATGAAATAGGTTTATTACATGCTTTCTACCTGATCAGGCTTTCGGGTTCAAAGGCCATTTACCTGGGAGCTAATTTGCCAGTTGACTCCCTGAATGAAGCCGTGGATCAATTTTCGCCGGAGCATTTGCTTCTCTTCTTGGTACATAACAATTTGCCCCGTGATACGGAAGATTACCTCAATGAGATAGCCCGTCGTTTTACATCGAAAAAAATATTTGTAGCCTGCCAACACAAAATCATCACCCAGGTTAAAACGCCAAAAAATGTTCAATGGCTGGCTTCTGTTGCAGATCTTGAACAGCAACTGGCAAGTAATAGTGTTATAAATTAGTAACCAAAATATAAACAACGATTCATGTCCAAAATTGCAGTCATTGGCTCAGGATTTTCAGGTTTAAGCGCAGCCGCTTATTTATCAGCCTCGGGTCATGAAGTGCATGTGTTTGAAAAAAATGAAACAGCCGGTGGCAGGGCACGGCAATTGAAAACAGATAACGGCTATCTTTTTGATATGGGTCCGAGCTGGTACTGGATGCCGGATATATTTGAAAGTTTTTTCAATGATTTCGGATACAGGGTTGAGGAACTTTATAAATTAACATTACTTGATCCTTCTTTTGATATTGTTTTTTCCGGGCAGCAAACACTAACCATTCCTGCAAACTATAGTGCATTATGCGACCTGTTTGAATCCATAGAGAACGGAAGTGCACGCAGGCTGGAAACATTTATGCAGGAAGCACGGTATAAGTATGAAACGGGAATGCGAAAGCTGGCGTATATGCCAGGTTTATCGCCTCTGGAATTTGCCGATCCCCAATTAATAAAAGGAGCAATGCGTTTGCAGCTATTTTCCAGCTTCAGCAAACACGTACGCAAATATTTTTCGAATCCCAAATTGATTGCCTTAATGGAATTTCCCGTGTTGTTTTTGGGTGCAATGCCCGGGCAAACGCCGGCTTTGTACAGTTTGATGAATTATGCGGGCTTACAATTAGGAACATGGTATCCCCAGGGTGGATTCGGGAAAGTTATCGCAGCCATGGTGCAGGTGTGCCAAAAACAGTCCGTCTACTTTCATTTCAATAGCCCGGTTGAAAAAATTGTGGTTGAAGACAATCTTGTCCGGGGCGTTATTATAAAGGGAACGGAAAATGCGTTTGATGCAATAATAGGCTCAGCCGATTACCACCATATTGAAAGCGCGTTACTCCCTGTATCGCACCGGAATTATACGGAAGCCTACTGGGGTAAAAGAACGCTTGCTCCTTCCTGCCTCATTTATTATGTTGGTGTTAGTAAAAAAATAACATTGTTGCAGCATCATACTTTATTCTTTGAAGAGCCGCTTTTACAGCATGCTGAAGACATTTACAAATATCCAAAATGGCCGGTAAAGCCCCTGTTTTATGTATGCTGCCCATCCAGGACAGATAATGAAGTGGCGCCTTACGGGCATGAGAATTTATTTCTTTTAATGCCATTGGCTCCTGCACTGGAAGATAATAATATCCTGCGGGAAAAGTATTTCGAAATAATGATGCAACGCCTCGAAAAGCAAACCGGCGAGGACATAATGTCATACATTGATTACAAAAAAAGCTATTGCCTCAGCGATTTCATTACTGATTTTAACGCCTATAAAGGCAATGCGTACGGACTGGCCAACACATTAATGCAAACGGCTATATTGAAACCCAGCATCCGGAATAAGAAAATAAAAAACCTCCTGTATGCAGGGCAGCTCACTGTTCCGGGTCCCGGCGTTCCGCCTTCTCTTATTTCCGGAAAAATTGCAGCAGAACAGTTACTAAAATACCTCAAAAAACAAAAGTATGAAGCCGATATTTGATCATTTGTCCGCCCAGGTAAGCAAAATGACTACCCGCACCTATAGTACCAGTTTTTCATTGGGTATCTACTTTTTGAATAACAGGCTACACAATGGTATTTATTCCATATATGGCTTTGTAAGAGTTGCCGATGAAATAGTAGATAGTTTTGAAGGATACGACAAGCAATCCCTGCTTCAAAAATTCAGGCAGGAAACCAATGAAGCGATAGTAAACCGGATATCGGTTAATCCTATTTTAAATGCTTTCCAGGATACGGTTCATCGGTACAACATAAAACCTGAATTGATTGAAACTTTTTTTTGCAGTATGGAAATGGATTTGGAAAAAATACAGTATACCCCTGAAAAGTACCGGCAATATATTTTGGGTTCTGCAGAGGTAGTGGGTTTAATGTGCCTGCAGGTATTTACCGGCGGAGACAGAAAAATGTATGACGAATTGAAATTATATGCCATGAAACTGGGAGCAGCATTTCAGAAAGTAAATTTTTTAAGGGATATGAAAGACGATTACCAGTTGCTGGAAAGAAGCTACTTCCCTGAGGTAGATATGACAGCCTTTAGCGGAACCCAAAAAAAACAAATTGAAAGAGAAATTGAGCAGGATTTTAAAATAGCCTTAACCGGCATTAAAAAACTCCCCGCTTCCTCCAGGGGCGGCGTTTACCTCGCATATGTATATTACCGGTCATTATTTAATAAAATAAAAAAATTGCCCCCTCAAAAGATATTCACGGAAAGGATAAGAATTAATAATGGAAAAAAAATTGGCATATTGCTTAATAGCATGCTACAATATAAAATGCATTGGATATAAAGCGGATTATGAACTTATACCGGCTGTAAGCGCCGATATTGCTAACCCCAACCTGAATAGCTTGCTAAAGCGTTAAACAATGAATCCATTTATTTATAGAACAGAACAGTTTTTGCCTGTAGACATCGGCACTGCGTGGGATTTCTTTTCATCGCCCCAAAACCTTGCAGTGATAACACCTCCCGAACTTCACTTTAAAATGCTAACCGTTCCCACGCATAACGGGATTTACGAAGGAATGATTATTGATTATACGATAAGGCCTTTTTTTGGTATTATGCTGCGCTGGACAACTGAAATATGCCAGGTTAGAAAACCGATGATGTTCACCGACAAACAACTAAGGGGACCGTATACTTGCTGGGAACATACACATACCTTTATTAAACAGGAGAATGGCATACTAATGACAGATGAAATCAAGTATAGTTTACCTTTTGGAATACTGGGCCGAATAGCTCATCTGCTGACAGTGAGAAAACAAATTGAAAATATCTTTGCGTACAGAAAGAACGTTTTAAACAAATTATTTACGAATCATGGAAACAGTAATCGCTAAAATACTGATGGTTGTGATTGCCTTTTCCGGTATGGAAACCGTTGCATGGTTTACCCATAAATACATTATGCACAAATTCCTATGGAGTTTACACAAGGATCATCATAAAAAAGAATCATCGGGCTTTTTTGAACACAATGATTTCTTCTTCCTCATCTTTGCATTACCGGGCATAGCCGGCCTTTTTTGGGGTGTTATATATCATTTTAACTTTCTTTTCTGGTGCGGACTTGGCATTAGTTTATATGGCATGGCCTATTTCCTGGTTCATGACGTTTTTATTCACCAACGTTTTAAAATTTTCCGGAATACCGATAATTCTTATTTAAGGGCAATACGCAGAGCCCATAAAATGCACCACAAGCACCTGGGTAAAGAAGACGGGGAAAGTTTTGGGATGCTGTTCATACCATTTAAATACTTCCGGAGTTCCAAAACAAAAAGTGCATCATGAAATCTCTTTACCTGCTGGTTAATTTCTTCTCGGTTATTATACCCCTGCTGTTTTCCTTTCACCCGAGAATAAAATTCTATAAAAACTGGAAAGCCTTTTTTTATGCCAGTATTCCCGTATCTATAATTTTTATAGTATGGGACGTTATTTTTACACATTACGGGGTTTGGGATTTTAATCCGCGGTATGTTACAGGAATATTTCTTTTAAAACTGCCTCTTGAAGAAATGCTTTTTTTTATCTGTATTCCTTTCTCCTGTGTATTTACCTATTATTGCTTTAACCGATTTTATAATCTTGCCTGGAACAAGAAAGTAGAATTCTTTTTCTGTATATTTTTCTCACTGTTCCTGGTAGTAGCAGCGTATATATTTAAGGATAAATTGTACACTTTTGTTACTTTTATAAGCACAGCATTTATTTGTATCCTTTTAAAGTTCGTATGCAGGGTTACCTGGTTTGGAAAAGCCGTAAGCGTATATACAATCCTTTTAATTCCGTTTTTTGTAGTTAATGGAATTCTTACCGGAACTGGATTAGAAGAGCCCGTTGTACGCTATAATGATTCAGAAAACCTGGGCCTTCGTGTCTTTACTATACCTTTAGAAGATGCTTTTTTTGGATTGGAGCTCATGCTGGTTTACCTGCTTTTTTACATACGGCTGGAAAAGAAAAACGAAGAAGGCGCAGAAGAAACCAATTACAGAACGGTTAAAATGAAAAACATATGACTGCAAAACAATTAAGCATATGCAACGCCGCAGCACTTATTGTCACCATATTCATTAATTACCTTTCCAATACGGGTATAGTTAATAATAACACGATGAAGGATGTATCGGACCGCTATCAAAATCACTTTACGCCTGCCGGATATGCGTTTTCGATATGGGGCCTGATATACCTTGCCTTACTTGCCTTTGTTATTTATGGGCTTGCCGGCACCTTCAAAAAAAAATCAACCGACACCGGTTTTGTTACTCAAATTGACTGGTGGTTTGTTATTTCCTGCATGGCTAACTGCTTTTGGATTTTTGCATGGCTCTATGACTATACCGGATTATCCGTATTGATCATGATCATACTCCTGGTAGCTTTATTTAGAATCGTTATTGTAACGAACGTGAAAAGGGAACGGAGCACGTTTAAAAAATCATTGTTCGTCTGGTTACCTTTTTCTTTATACTCCGGGTGGATCACCGTTGCATTGATCGCCAATATCGCTGCTTACTTAATCAAAATAAAATGGAATGGCTTCGGAATTACGGAAGTTAACTGGGCTATTATCATGATATGTGCCGCCGTGATCATTAATCTTTTTATGACGTGGAGCCGAAGGATGTGGGAATATGCTTTGGTGGGCGTATGGGCACTGGCAGCCATTGCAATAAATAACCAGAGCAGCAGCAAACCGGTAGTGCAAACCGCTTTTATTGCATCAGGTATACTATTGGTAAGTTGTATACTGCATGCATTAAAGCCCCAAAAAGTTGTGCATGATAAATAGTGCTCTCCCGGACGGTATTAAAACTCCAATCAATATATGCTGGCTGCGAAGGGATTTACGGCTGAATGACAACAGGGCGCTGTATCATGCCTTAAAGAGCTCATTCCCTGTATTGCCCGTGTTTATTTTTGATACCCATATCCTCAATCATCTTTCTGATAAAAAAGACAGGCGCGTTGCATTCATACACCAAACCCTTGAGCAAATAAACGCTGTATTAACAGAATACGGCACGTCCCTGCTGGTACTGCATGACGAACCCTTGCACGCTTTTGAAAAAATTTGTTCAGCATTTGATGTCAGAGAAGTATTTGCCAGCCATGATTATGAGCCGTATGCCATTAAAAGAGATGCAGGAATAAAACAATTTCTGTTTCAAAAGAATGTTCCCTTCCATACATATAAAGACCAGGTAATTTTTGAAAGATCGGAAGTAATGAAATCCGACGGTACACCGTACACGATTTTTACGCCCTATTCAAAAAAGTGGAAACAGAAATATGCGGAACAAAAAAGCATTATTTATCAAAGCAACAAATACGCACACCAGTTTGTAAAAACCAAGCCACTCGCCATCCCGTCTTTAAAAGAAATCGGATTTCAAAAAGTAAACATTCACATCCCTGTTTTGAATATACAGGAATCCACGATAGCAACTTATCACAAAACCCGCGATATACCTTCGGTTAACGGAACCAGTTTCGCCGGCATTCATTTGCGCTTTGGAACGGTAGGTATACGCCAACTGGTGCAACTTGCCAGCCGGGTCAGCGAACAATGGCTGAACGAACTGATTTGGAGAGAATTTTTCATGATGATCCTTTTTCATTTTCCCTATGTTGTACAGAGGAGCTTTAAAAAGAAATATGACCATATACAATGGAGAAACAATGAAGCAGAATTTGAACTTTGGTGCAAAGGCAAAACGGGTTATGCCCTTGTAGATGCAGGTATGCGCCAATTGAATGCTACCGGCTGGATGCACAACAGGGTTCGGATGATTGCGGCCGGTTTTTTAACCAAACATCTGCTCATTGACTGGCGCTGGGGCGAGGCGTATTTTGCTGAGAAACTGATAGACTATGAACTTGCTTCAAATAACGGTAACTGGCAATGGTCGGCAGGCAGCGGGTGCGATGCGGCACCATATTTCCGGATATTTAATCCGGCAGCACAAGCCCAAAAGTTTGACCCGCAACTGGCTTATATTAAAACATGGATAAAAGATTTCAAACCTGGTTATCTGCCTCCAATCGTAGCGCATGAATTTGCACGAAAGAGGGCACTGGAAGTGTATAAAAAATCGGTTAAGGAAATATAAATTACGGGCAATATTTAATGGGGTATTACACCCCCCCTTTGCATTACATATTAACCGTAGCGCCAAGCCAGGCCATCATTCCGGCTCCCAGCGGTATTGCCTCTTCATCAATATTAAAAGTGGGTGTATGCACACCTGAAATAATTCCTTTTGAAATGTTACCGGCTCCCAAACGATAAAAACAACCGGGTATTACCTGCGAGTAATAACCAAAATCTTCAGCTCCCATACGCAGTTCCGATTCTTCCACATTTTCAGCACCTGCATATGCAGCGGCAGCGGCTTCAGCTATACTATTCAGATGTTCATTGTTATAAACCGTAGGATATCCCACATCTATGAGCAGATCAATTTCGGCTCCCATGCTGTGTACCAGTTCGGTAGATAACTTACGTATAAGGTCATGCGCTTTAAAGCGCCATATTTCATCCATCGCCCTGAAAGTTCCCATCAGCTTTACTTCGCTGGGTATTACATTGGTAGTATATCCCCCATGAAAAGAAGTAATGGATAACACCGAGGGTGAGAAGGGGTTGCGGTTGCGGCTAACGATCTGCTGCAAGGCTACGATCAGTTGTGAAGCGATCAGTATCGTATCCGCGGTTTCCTGCGGTGCTGCGGCATGGCCTCCTTTGCTTTTTATGGTAATGTAAATTTCATCGGCGCTGGCCATGATCTTTCCGCCCCTGAAACGAAATTTTCCTGTTTCAAGCTGGGGATGCACATGCAGTCCTAAAATAGCGGATGGGCGCGGGTTTTCCAGGGCGCCTTCTTTGATCAAAAGACTGGCGCCACCCGGATTTTTTTCTTCACCAGGCTGAAAAATGAGTTTAACGGTACCCTCCCACTCTTCTTTTAATTCTTTCAATATGCGTGCAGCGCCCAAAAGGCAGGTGGTATGCACATCATGCCCGCAGGCGTGCATTATACCCTCATTCTTTGATTTATAGGGAACATCGTTTTCTTCTGTAATAGGCAGTGCATCCATATCCGCCCGGAGCGCAATGACTCTTTTATCCGGGTTCTTCCCTTTAAGTAAACCAATTACGCCGGTAGTAGCTTTTATAGCGTAAGGAATGTTCAAATCATCCAATTGCTGCTGCACCAGTTTTGAGGTTTCAAATTCTTTGTAACTCAATTCGGGATTGGCATGTAAATGATGGCGTATCTTAATTAAATCCGGACCGTATTGTGATGCGAGTTGCTTTATCTTATCTTTCAGCATGGCGCAAAGATACGAAGGAAAAGAAATTCTCATGTTTGACAATACGCTGGGGCTCATTACAAAAATTTTTGTTTTCATCGCTTGGCATCATCCCATGCAGAAAAACTATACCCCTGTGATCCCATGTGTTAAATAGCATTGAACACAAATACATTAAACACATAGACACAGCAGGAACATAGGAACACAATAAAGTAAACAAACTATGTGCACCTGCATGCCCTATGATCCTATGTGGTAATAAGAAC
>CALKHN010000047.1 GCA_937991535.1 uncultured Sphingobacteriales bacterium | reverse complement strand
TTCTCTATTGTGTTCCTATGTTTTCCACTGTGTCTATGTGTGAATATATTTTTTTTTCAACACATAGGATCATAGACACATAGGCGCACATAGTTATTTTCCTCCTTATCAAATTTTACTTCTCTATTGTGTTCCTATGTTTTCCACTGTGTCTATGTGTGAATATATTTTTTTCAACACATAGGATCATAGGCACATACATACACATCGTTTTATCTACTAATTCAATTTTTCGTAACAAATTCATCTAAATTAAGCATGGCATTTGCCACTACAATCAGTGCTGCTTTTTCGGGTGTATTGTTGCCCCTATTTGCTCCGATCATTTCACAGGTTTTCTTTTCATCTTTCTTAAATTGCTGCAAAGTCTGTTGATATAAGTTCATTAAAGGTTCCAGCTTTTCTTTGCTGATGGACCGAAACATCGCCAACTCATACCCTTTGCTGATCTGCTGCTGCACGCTGCCGCCACTTTCCTTTTCCATTCTGGCTGCAAAATGCCGTGCCATTTCAATAAAACCCTCATCATTTAAAGTAGCAAGGGCCTGCAGAGGTGTATTGGTTCGTATTCGCCGGGCAACACACACTTCACGCGCCACACCATCAAAACTAAGCATCGTAGGATAAGGGGCTGTACGCTTCCAGTAGGTATATACCGCACGCCGGTATTGATCTTCCCCTGTACTTTTTTCCCATACCTTGCCATCATAAGGGGATAGCCATATGCCCTGCGGCTGGTAAGGCATTACGCTTTCACCGTACATTTTCGGACTTAATAATCCAGACAGTGCCAAAGCCTGGTCTCTTATTTGTTCAGCGGATAGCCTTATCCGGGGCCCGCGTGCATAATATTTATTAAAAGGATCCTTTTCCAGCATTTCGGGGGTTATTTTAGAATCCTGCCGGTAAGTAGCCGACATCACAATGGTTTTGACCAACTTTTTAAGGCTCCAGTTATATTCATTCATTAATTGCCCGGACAGCCAGTCTAACAACAACCGGTGTGTGGGCTCAATACCCTGGGAGCCCAGATCTTCCAGTGTTTCGGCGATCCCCTGTCCCATGAGTTGTTCCCATATCCTGTTTACAATGGTTCTTGATGTAAGTGGATTTTTTTTATCCGTCATCCACATCGCCAGACCGAGCCGGTTGCGTGGTGCTCCTTGCGGCAGCGGATTGAGTGAATGAGGTACATCAGCCTGAACTTTATCGCCTTTCACCATCCAGTTGCCCCTTTCAAATACATGGGTGGAACGAAACATATCAGGCGGGTTCTCAATCAACACAGGTGTAACGGTAGTAGCGGAAGTGTTGATCAACTCATTAAACCAGGCATAAGCGCTATCGTATCCCGGGGCTTTCCTGCCGGGGAAAGCTGAAGTAAAATAAAACCAGTCGAAGTATGCCAGGGTATTCTCATCCGTTTTCTCAGCAGCAGGGTTGTTGTATGTAAAATACAGATCGTGTACACCACTAACCACATTAAGATCAATCCTGCCCACACCCCATCCCTGCGACGGGGGTATAACAGTGGATGCCAGCACAGGTCCGTCTGGACTATCCAAATGAATTGTCAATTTTCCCTTTCCAATTCCTGAAATATAGCGATAATGCAATACATTTTTATTGGTAAGATCAATCCCGGGTAAACGGCTAACTGCATTATTCCTGAGCGCGAGCCTGGTATCTGAAACCGAACTGTTCACCAATTGATCGGCAAGATGTGCATTAACAGCAGGCTGCCACGTTTTGAGAAAGCTAATGACTTCGTGGCTTTTCTCTTTACTTGCATGTTCTGCCAGCCATGTTTTCAGTTTCTCAAATTTTATATTGTCTTTAGCGCTAAATTCACGCAATTGCGGATAATCTCCTGTTACATCTTCATCCCTTGTATTGTTGAAAAATGCCATAAATGTATAATACTCATCATGCTTAAACGGATCATAGGGATGGCTATGGCATTGCACGCAGGCAAAGGTTGTACTCATCAGGGTTTCCCAGGTGGTGTTTACCCGGTCAATTACGGCCGCTGTTCTAAACTCCTCATCATCTGTGCCACCTTCATCATTGGTCATGGAATTGCGGTTAAACGCGGTGGCAATCAATTGTTCATCAGTAGCATCCGGCATCAGATCACCTGCAAGTTGTTCAGTTAAAAACTGGTCGTAGGGCATGTCGCTGTTAAATGCTTTGATCAGCCAGTCGCGGTAGCGCCAAATAGAGCGGTAACTGTCTTTTTCATATCCTTTGCTGTCGGCATAGCGTGCCAGATCAAGCCACATAGACGTCCATTTTTCACCATATTGCGGCGAAGCCAGCAATTCATCTACCAGTTTTTCATATGCATCAGCGCTATTATCATTCAGGAATTTATGTGCAAGGTCATCCGATGGAGGAACGCCTGCGATATCAAGGCTCGCTCTTCGTAAAAGCGCAGCCTTATCTGCCATGGCAGATGGCTCCAGTTTCTGCAGTTTGAGTTGATTGTAAATAAAATGATCAATATCATTTTTAACCCATTCATTTTTCCCCGACAGAAAGCCCCAAAATCCTGAAGCCGCATCCGGTACTTCTACCGGTTTTACTGCCACATATGCCCAATGATCGCCCCAATGCGCTCCTTCTTTAATCCATTGCCGGAGCATATCAATTTCTTCGGAGCTTAAAGGTGCGTGCTGGTAAGGCATTCTTTCTTCAGGATCTTTGCTGGTAATTCTGCGGATCATCTCGCTGTTGTCGGGATCGCCCGGAACAATCGCCAGTTTACCACTCTCCGCTTTTGCCAATGCTTCAGACCGGAACAACAGGCTAAAACCCGATTCTTTTTTTACACCGCCATGGCAGGTGATGCATTTTTTATTGAAGAGGGGCTTTACTTCCGTATTATAATCAACTCTTTTGTGACCAATAAGGCTGGTGGTTACAACAAGAGCCGCAACGAGTATTGCGGTAATAAGCAGTAATTTTTTGTTGAACTTTATTTTCATGACAGATAAGCATAATCATTATAACAGGAAAGTTACGGAAATTAAGCGTTACTGGATGAAATGCTCACTTAAATGGATATATAATTCCTCATAAACGATTGCTGTAAAAGGAGTGCCGAACGAAATATTTAGAAACTTATAATTTATATGTATTCTGTAAACTGCATACCCCATTTACAGCAAAGATTAAAACACGCAGTATTATGTCTAAAAACAGTTATCCCGACATTCAACTATAATCATCTTTATAGGGTGACTAAATTTTGAATGCCGGGATAAATAACAGAAATCCGAAATACAGGCTTACCAGGGTTTTGATGTTCCCTGCAACAACCACATTTTAGAATAGGAATGATCAGTGCTTTGCCCTTCGGGCACGTTAGGGGTGGCTTGCATTCCGGCTATAGCAGCTTCATAATTTTGAAGATAACTGGGATCAAGATTGGGAGACGGATACATATACCTTAATGGCAATTTATCGCCAAACTGCGTTACGGGGCCGGTTTTCAAATCGGGCAACCCCGTTCTTCTCCAATCGAACCACGATTCTATGCTCAGCCATAAAGCGATCCATTTTTGTTCCATGATGCGCTCCAGTTTGTCTGCCGCTGTATTATAATCCACATCTGAGCTGGCATAATAATCATCGAAATCAAACCCGGCCGCAGCACCAATAATACCATACCCGTTCATGGAAGCTTCAATACCTTTCTTATAATGCAGTTCAGCAGTTCCGGGTACATCGAAGTCACCTTTTTGTGCGGCTTCAGCCAACAGAAATTCCACCTCACTATAGGTCATGAGCTTCATCGTAACATATGTTTCGGCATTCATCCTGTAGCGGTCATGCAGATAAGAAATATAAGGATTTCTTTCGGGAGGATACGATTGATTATCCGTTCCCTTATTATATATCAGCGCATCAACAGTAGCCAAGCCTACCGGAAGCCCCACATACAATGAAGTATCAACAGCATCAGTTAAAGCTGCAGGTTTTATCTTTACGGTATAATGCTCACCAAAAATATTGGTTACTGTTATATCCTGAACCGTAAGCGCATTAACATCCCACTTGTACAAGGCGGGGTTTGTCCATCGTTCTAGCCTCGGATCATGTAAAGCTCTGAGCTTGTTTACGATGGATGCCGCGGGTTTAATATAATACTTCGGATTACTGCTGTTAATAGATCCACCGGCAGAAGAGTTCTCGCCCGTGGTTCCCAGAAATTTCAGCGTGGCTTCTTCAGCAACACTACCAAAAGCGCCGGATGCGGCCTTATTAAATTCCTGGATAACATTAATACCCAAGGCCGTCATCTCACTTTTTTTATTGTACAGTCTCATACAATACCTTAGGAGCAGCGCATTGGCGAACTTATTCCATTTACTTCCGTTTCCACCAAATATTACATCCGATCCGGCATCTATAACATCTGTAGAAGGATTGAGCGAGGCGAATAAAACTGTAGCGGTTTTGAGATCTTCAATGATGCCTTTATATACATCACCCTGCTGATCATATTTTGGAAAGAATACTTCTCCCTCAGCATTGAGCGCTTCCGAATAGGGAATATCGCCATACAGGTCGGTCATCATTCCAAAAAGAAAAGATTTCATCACCAGCGAAATACCTTCAAAGAATTTATTGTTGTCTCTTTTGGCATTGTCGTTAATGATCTTAACATTACGGAGAATATTGTAATATCCAAACCATGATTCATGCCCCCAGCCATAGAAATTAACGGCTGCCGCATTTTCATTGGTGCCTACCTGTACGTATTGCATCAGCCCGGCAATTTTTGATTGCTCATTGCCTAAATTATAATACGCCCTGGATGTTTCAGTAAGCACATAGGCAAGTATGTAGTTGGAAGAAACCTTCTCCGGGCTATTGGGGTTATCATTTACCTCGTTGAATTTTTTACAGGATGATACCAGTAAAAACATCATGGTTGATAGAGTTACTATCGCTATTTTATGCGTTCTCATTCTTGTGATCGTTTAGAAGTCAACATTTAATTTAAAACCGAGGGAAGTTGTCCAGGGCATTACGTTATAATATTCTACACCCTGCGCCCAGGCTCCGCCGGTTTGCCGGAAGGCTCTTTCGGGGTCAACCGCTATACCGGCAGCGGTCCATTCAAATATATTGTTGGCTACAAAAGACAGGGAAGCGCTCTGTATTTTTACCTTGCTGGTAAACGCTCGGGGAAGACGGTAGGTTAATGCTACTTCCCGAACTTTAACATAAGTAGCGCTGTAGAGATTCCGGTCGGGAAAGGGGCGATTGGCATACCGGTAAGCCGTAAACGGATCGAGCCATTTGGTATCAGCTCCACCCAGGTTTTCCAAATACGTAACCTCACCATTCACAATTACCTGTCGTACGCCCGGGTTAAAGCTGGCATCCTGTTTCCGGATGTTGGCCTGGGGTCCCGTCCATGGCAAACCACCATACTCTTCATTTCTTCCGCCTACCCAATTTCCAAGATATGCATCCGGATTGGCCTTGATCTGGTCGTCCAAATTTTTATTCTTATCATAAGGCACGCCAGAGAGTGTTTCTTCCAACTGTCCGTTATTCCCTAAGAACATCATGGTATTGGAATAATAAGAACCACCCTGCCTCCAGTCTATATTAGCATATAAAGTAAAAGCCTTATAGCTAAAGGAAGGTTGAATGCCCAGCATAAAATCGTGATTAAAATTTCCGATCTTCACCATGTTGTTTACATCATTATCGGTTTGCAATCTTCCGGAATTATCAACAATAGGGTAACCGAAATAGGATGATGTTTTATCTTTTACTGTTAGCACGGGCAACATGTAAATATCGCCAATCTGCCCTCCTTCATAGGTGCGCACTTCAGCGCCACTATACGATACAAAGGGGAAATACTTAATGCCTTCAGCCAGGCGTTTGATGGAAGTTCTGTTACGCGAAAAATTAAAATTCATTTCCCATTTAAAGTCTTTGGAGACAACTGGAACTGTGGTCAGGCGAATATCCCATCCGCGCCCTTCAATCAAACCTGCATTGATCAGTTTGTTGCTGGCTCCTGATTCAATAGGTAAGCCAATGGAGAGTACCTGATTCTTGTTTCTTGTTATATAATAAGTGGCGTCTATCCCTATACGATTATCGAACAATTCCATCTCAAAACCCGCTTCATGCGAAGTAGATATTTCAGGTTTCAGGTTGGTATTTTTCAACAATCCGGCCATGTACATTCTTTTGGCTGTTCCCCAATCGGGCGCGGTGGTAAAAGTTTGTGTTAAACTGTAAGGACTTACATCGTTCCCCACCTGGGCTGAACCTATCCTGAACTTGGTAAAGCCAATCCAGTCCGGCATTGTAACCATGTCGGAAACAATCATACTAAGAGAAGCGGAAGGATAGAAATAAGAACGATTTGATTCCGGTAATGTACTCGACCAGTCGTTGCGTGCGGTTATATCCAGAAACACTTTATTTCTAAATCCAAGCGATGTCATACCATATATGCCATACAATTGCTTTTCTGATTTAAAACTACTGTATGTAACTGTTCCCGGAATACCATTGGAAATCGTAAATAAATTGGGCACCACCAATTGATCCGCATAATTGTCTATCTCGCGGCTGGTCTGCTGCAACCTGTTTGCCCCTGCAAATGCATTCAAACTCCAGTTTTTGGAAATCGTGCGTTTATAGGAAAGCATAACATCCATATTGATTTCTTTTCTGTAAAGATTATTAATCTCGTAAGCTCCTTTGGGCTTTTCGAAATTGCTGTACCCTTTTTTTGCTTCACGAACTTCTTCATAAGCATCCCTGCTGTATCGCAGCATTACCCCCCAGTTTTTTGTAATATCATAGTCCACCTGAATTTTACCAACGGTTCTGTCGCGGTTGAAAGCTGTTGTATTTTCATAAACTACAAACCAGGGATTGTTCTGTTTTTCTTTGTATTTTCTTTGCACGATGCCTTCCTGACCGGGCATCCAGTAGTCTTTCAGATCATTAATATTAACCTGTGCGCCTGTTTCATATAAACTTCTCACAGGAGAAGTACGGTTACCATCAATAATCGGCCGGTTGGATGACCCCGATTCCGCTACACTGAAATTTGCCGTTACTTTAAGTTTGTCCGACAGATTATACAAAGTGTTCAGCGAAAGAGTCATACGGTTCAAATCGGTATTGGGTACAACCCCTTTGCTGGTAACATTGCCCACCGAAAGCCGGAAACTTCCCTTATCGTAGTTTCCACTTACACCTACATTATTGGTATTCGTAATACCTGTTTGAAAAAAATCACTAAACCGGTTGGGATAAGATACAAGGGGTACCTCCTCACCATTGCTATTCCACAGCTTCCATTTTTCTCCAACATCTAGACGGGGCCCCCAGTTCTCATTTTCACTTTCTTCCAGTACATGGGCGCCGGATTTACCATTCGCAAATTTATTCTGAACAGGTACATACTTATACGGCACTTCGAACACTACGGATGTGTTAGCAGACACACCCAATCCCTTTTTAACTCCCCGTCCGGATTTTGTTGTAATAAGTACCACGCCATTCCCTGCCCGTGATCCATACAGTGCAGCGGCACTCGGTCCTTTCAGTACAGAGATATTGGCAATATCGTCCGGATTGATATCCGATATAGGATTACCCATATCGGCGCCTGCAAAAGCATTATTCAATTGATTGGATACCGGAACACCATCTATAACAAAAAGCGGCTGATTGTCGTTATTAAGCGAAGTAGCTCCCCTGATGAGTATTTTTACAGAAGATCCTGCAGTGCCATCCATTTGTGAAATTTGTACACCCGCAACCTTACCAGATAGCGCATTCAGTACGCTGGGCTGAGGCGTTTCGGTAAGTTCGGTTCCATCAACATTTCCAACCGAATATCCCAGGGATCGCTTTTCTCTTTTAATGCCCATCGCTGTTACTACCACGTTAGTGAGATCCTGCGCTTCAGGCTCAAGTGCAACAGTAACCCGCATCCGTCCTGCCAGGACCAGCTCTTCTGTTTTATAACCTACCATGCTAAATACCAGGACAGCGTTTTCTGTTGCTACAGAAAGAGAAAAACCACCATCTCCATTTGTAACCGTTCCGTTATTTGTATTTTTCTCCACCACACTTACATTAGCAATAGCATATCCGTTTTTATCGGTTACGATCCCTGAAACAGATACCCGGAGTTGCTCATTCGCTTCGTCCGTCTTTTCCTCGTCAGAACCAACCCGTTCTTTTGAAAGGTTAGTGGAAACGATAATGGTATTGCTTTTTACCCGATAGGTAAGCGTTGTGCCGGATAAAAGCAATTCAAGGGTTTTGGCAAGAGAGCGAACTTGTTTGGACAAGCGCAAGTCTTCACGGGAGGCAATCTGTGCTTCCACGTAAGCAAACTTAAAAGCAGTTTGCCGCTCAATTTGTTTAAAAGCATTTTTGAGTGACTCCCTGTTGAGCCCCACAGAAACATTGATTTCATCAATGTCCTGAGCATTTCCTTTACCGGCAATTAAAAGCTGCGCGCTCAAAATCAATGAAAAAATCAATAAACAGCTCCATTTCATAAAGAAAGCCCATTTTCGTAAAACAATCGTTGATGAGCGCACCGTAAAACATGCACTCAAGGAATGAATTTTCATACCTTTACATTGGTTTTTAAATGTTACACAATATTTAAAACACATGGCTGCTCTGACTTCCACTCAGGGTGGCCAATTTTCTTATATCCTTGTCATTCCTCTCTTCCACATCCTTTGCCATCCAATACAATAATATTTGTTCCTTCTTTTTTTTCCCAATGTGCATTGATGAGCGCACAAATCACATCTAAGGATTGATCAATGCTATCATTGGCAAAATCTGCCGTAAACCTGCACTTGCGCAATGCTTCATTTTTAAAAAGAAAAGTTGCTCCGTAGCGATTTCCCAATGCGATAGCCGCTTCGTCTACCGTTGCATTATCAAATATCATATCTGTTGCTTTCCACTCCACCACTCTTTGCACATTTGCTTTTATCAAACTTACATCTGCCGAAACCTTATCTATCACCAGTTGGTCTCCCGCCAACAGAACACCCAGCGTTCTTTTATTACCATCCGATTGCACCTGCACTTTTCCCCGGGTTACAGTAACAGCCACATCGGCATCGCCCGGATACGCTCTGATATTGAATGCCGTGCCGAGCACAGTTGTTGTAAAACGACCAGTGTGTACCAAAAAAGGTTTTGCTTCATCATGCTTCACATCAAAAAAAGCTTCTCCCGTAAGATATACATCCCTTGAAGACTGATTAAACAGCGCCGGATAATCCAGCTTACTGCCTTCATTGAGCGTTACCATCGTTCCATCAGGCAAACTGATGGTTTGGTGTCTGCCCGATTTTGCAACCGCTGCCTTATTTGCTTTGGAAGCCGGAGCAACGGTATTGAATGACAGTTTCCAAACCAATGCGCCTATACATAGCAGTAGTACAACCGCCGTACCCGCGTAAGCATATTGTCTGCGCCTGATGGAATGTATCCTGCGCTCGTAATCAAATTCCTGATTATCAATTTTTTGCTGCAGCAGGTGATAGGCTTTGATCCAGTCAACTCCGGCCGCAGGATTACCATCCAGCTTTTGATTCCATACATTCTCCAGATCAAGTTGTATGAGATCGTTATCGGACAATTCCGACATCAGCTTCCAAAATGCTTCCAACTCTTCAGGGCTTGCTGTATTACTGATATATTTATGAAGCAATAGTTGCAACCGGATGGGGTTGGAAGACATAGATGAATGGTTATTTCCCTGTATGACGACAAAAAAAGGAGGGAGTACTATCGGAAGGCAATATTTTTACAATCGCTAATGTTTTAACCAAATCAATAGCAGCACAAGATGAGTTATTTCATTTTTACAAAGATAAGTGCGTATGGAACGGAGCGTTTCAGCCATTGTATTACGAACGGTATTACGGGAAAGGTTAAGCTGCTGTGCTATCTCATCATAACTGAGCCCCCCCATACGACTTAAGGTAAAAACCATGCGACGTTGCGGAGAAAGTTGCTGAATAGCCCTGTTTATAATCATTTTACATTCCTGCTCCTGAATTTTGTAATCGGCTTCCCTTTCTCTGGTTAGTTCTATTTCCCGCTTCAGCAGCTTTTGCAGTGCAGCTTTGCGTGATGCTATCCGCAAAAAATCCAGCGCTTTATTACAGGCCACCTTACGCAAAAAAGCATCCATATTTTGTATATCTGTTATGAGTTCCCGCCCCATCCATATCTTCAGAAAAACATCTGTCACAATCTCTTCTGCAATTTCTTTGGATTTTACTATGGACATCAGATAATTGTACAATTTACCGCGATACCTTTCAAAAAGTTGTTGAAAAGCAGCCTGGCTTCCGGAAGCTATTTCTATTTGCAGTGCGATATCGGTATGCATATGCAAAAGTTTTGGGTTGATATCCTTTTAAGTAAACTAAAATTAGGAAAAAGTTGATACCAGCAAAATGAAGGATGCATTCATTATTGCAAGAGACCGGCTATCATTGCTTGCTACTGCCTGTAATACATTTTTTTTCATAAAATACCGTAGCCTGGCAAATTTTATTTGCGAATCTGAAGCTAAAACAAATGAAGTATGAAAAAAAAATTAACCACAATTTTTCCAGATGCCCATGGAAGGGGTAACTTAATAAGCATCATCCTGTTATTCATAAGCACAGCTTCCTAACCTGTTTATTTCAGGTGTTCTTCTTACCATCTTCAGGAGCACAAGTATCTGTAACATATCCTCATGTGCAACTACTACTTGTGGTTTTTTATTCCGTTGCAAAAAAGAATACCCGTGCTTATTCTTCTAACGATTTCCTTTCTTTATTAACGGGGGATCAATATTATTTCTTTAACCAGCGCTCCGCTTCCCTGCTGCCATCGGCCTTTTCATTAATTACCTGCTGCAGCAATTGCCGGGCCTGTTCTCCATCGCCCGGTTGATTTCTTTGCAATAAAGTTACTGCTTTCAGAAACATACCCGGATTACTGAATAATTCTTTTTTGGCTGCCAGTTCGTTAAAGCATTGCAGTGCCTTGCTGTATTCCTTTGTAACGAGGTAGGTTATTCCTGCATATTTTAATGCGTCGCTGTTATCAGGATGCGCTTTATATACGGCTTCGAATAGTTGTATGGATGCGGCGTATGCTTTATCGTTATAGGCTGCAATACCCTGCTGCAGGCTGTCTTTTGCGCCATCCATAGTGATGCTCAAATGCAACAGATCTTCCTTCACGTAACGGTTGGCCAATTGCCGGGGATCAGTGTTATTTCGAAAAAAAGAAAAATAAGCGGTCAAAATTAAAATCACTCCCGCTGCAGCGGTTGCAACCGTTCTGAATATCCTTTTGCTGCTCCTCATTTGTAGTACAGATGCTTCAGCTTTGAAATAAACCACATTAAGTTTTTGCAGGGTGGATCTTAAAGCCGCTTCATGATCGCTGTATTTTCCGGTGTTGTGCATTTCGGCGTCAATTGTTTGGTACACAATGAATAAGTCATACAATTCTTTATCCTTTTCCAGATTAGCTTCAAAATGTAACCTTTCTTCCGGAAGCATGTCTCCTGAAAGGTAGTTTTCAAATTGTTCAATATGGTTATCCTGCATTATTTTACCATTTCAGTGAATTAAATTTCGGTGAGTGCTTTACCAGGGAAATCAGCCTTGCCATACACTCCGATTTCTTCTTTCGTGCGTATGCATAGGTTACATTGAGTTGCTTTGCCACTTCATCCATTCCTATACCGCTCCAGCTCAGGCGGAGAATTTCCTTACAGCTATCACCCATTTCGGCAAGCTTTTCTGTAAGTAAATTTTTTCGTTCCTGCTGCAATACGCAATCCTCAGCAAGTTTAAAATTATCCTCGCCTATATAATCAAATCCTTTCGTATCGGTAATTGTTACCTTTTGAGTATTCATTTTATTTAATGTATTGAGCCATCTATTTTTACAAATCAGGTATAAAAACGCTTCCAGGGGGCATGTAAGCGTAAAATCGCCAGTTTTCGCTTTATTGTATATAGAAAGCAGGGCATCCTGAAAAATATCCGCAGCATCGGTTTCGGAGCCATTGTTCCGGATGATCATCCATTTGATCTTTTCAGAAAATTTCCGGTAAAGCTCTTCCAGCATCACAACGTCATTCTCCAATAAGGCATTGATATACTTTTGATCGGAATGTTGCATGCGCAATTATTAATGATTAAACGTAATAAAAAATCTTCCGGGAGAGGGGTAACAAGCTTAAATACGAAGTATATTGCCTACATATTAAAACAAAAAAAATAAAATTTATGAAACTGGTAAAAAAAATTCTTTTTCTCATACTGCTTATTGCTGCTATTTCCTGTCAAAAAGAAGGTCCGGAGGGCCCTCCTGGGCCCCAGGGTGCAAAGGGCGACAAAGGTGACAAGGGTGATACAGGTATAACGAATGTTGTTTACTCCGACTGGTTTACCCCTCCTGCTTATACAACAACAACGGTTTTTGGGATTAGAAATTTTGATTTTACGAAAGCTGTTCCCGCCATTACCCAGAACATACTTGATAAAGGCAGCATTATTACTTATGGCAAATTGTCAGGTTATACTTCCGGCATTTGGCCTACCGGGCAGGTAGGCAAGCTGCCGGTTTCGCTTACCTATATGCAGGGGGGTAGCACACAAACAGATACCTGGTCGGCATTTTGCACTCCCGGAAACCTGAGGATCAATTTTGTAAACAATGCCAACTTTTACACAACTATTTCTGTTACCCATAGTTTCAGGTATATAATCATTCCAGGGAGCGTAGCCGGCCGTAAAATATCCGGCATTAACTGGGATAGTTACGAGGAAGTCTGCAAGCATTTCAATATCACTCCATAATAATAACCAGATAAAAAAACAGGTATTAAAAAGGACGGTTCTCTTATACACATTCCGTACTAATTTAGTGAATCGGGTACACTATCATTGGCTTCGGAAATGATTAAAAGCCGCTTAAAACAAAAGTTTTAGCGGCTTTTAAATGTTCAAAAATGAAAGCCCCGCCGAACCGGAGACAATCCATTATAAATATAGTTTTGCCGGACTATTTAATAGAAAGCTCAAATAAGCTTTCGTCTTCTACAAACCCTTCCAGGTCATCACCTACCACACATTCCCCAACACCGGCAGGAGTACCTGTAAAAATAACATCGCCAATATTAAGGGAAAAATAATTGGAAATATGGGACACAATCGCGTCAAAGTTAAAGATCATTTGTCCGGAATTGCCCTGCTGTACCAATTCTTTATTTTTGTACAAACAAAAATTGATATCATCTTTCTTTATCGCCGGTGTAATATCAATCCATTTGCCGATGACAGTAGAATTATCCCATGCTTTAGCCTTTTCCCAGGGTAATCCTTTGGCTTTCAGTTCATCCTGTACATCCCTGGCAGTAAAATCAATACCAACAGATATGCCATTGTAATATTTACCTGCATGCTTTTCCTGGATATACTTCCCATTTTTACATATTCGCAAAACCAACTCGGCCTCCGCATGCAATTCATTGGTAAACTCAGGATAGTAAAATGGAGTATTTGCCTGCAACAGGGCGCTTTTGGGTTTCATAAATATAACAGGCTCTGATGGTATTTCATTGCCCAATTCATTGGCATGTTCAACATAGTTACGTCCGATACAGAATATCTTCATAATTCAATAGAGTTCAATAAGGTTTACAAATACAAATTAAACGATATGAACATGTGTTTTTAAGTAGATTAAGAGGGTTGTTCAAGGAAGATGGATTCTGCACAGATTGAAAATAGTAAGATGCTAATTTAAGGCAAACAAATTGAAACTTATACACTTGGCATCTTTTTTTAGCTAATGTTACTACAGCAATCCGCCTTTATTTTTCAAACTCGATGCTATTCACTATGTTCATGGTTCGTTCAAATCCCATAATTGAAACATTTTCAATCACTTCTATACATTTTACTATTTTTTCCTTTACTATTACCAGCTCTTCAGGAAACCATTTGCCCAGTACATATTCGACCTGCATTCCTTTCGGGAAATTATTGCCAATTCCGAATCTCAGTTTGGGATATTTATCGGTACCCAAAGTGGTTTGAATATCAAAAAGTCCGTTATGACCCGCATGACTTCCCCCGGTTCTTAGCCGCAGCTTAGTCAAGGGAAGTGCAAGTTCATCTACAACAGTGAGCGTATGGTCTAAAGCAATTTTTTCTTTATCCATCCAGTACCGAAAGGCTTTACCACTTAAATTCATGTAAGTGGTGGGTTTTATACAAATAAATATTCTTCCCTTCCATTTTATTTCCGCCACTTCTGCCAGCCGGTCCTGCCTGAATGTACCAGCATGTTTTTGTACAAATGCATCTACCACATCGAAACCAATATTATGGCGGGTATGTCTGTACTCCGTTCCGGGGTTACCTAAGCCTATTATTAAAAATTTAGACATAAGAAACTAGCAGGTGTAAAAAAACCCAATCCACAAAGGATTGGGTATATAAAAGAAAATAATCCTTTTTATTTTTTTGCAGCCGCAGCGGGTGCTTTGGCAGCAGGCGCTTTAGTAGCGGCTCCTGCAGCAGGCGCCGCAGATTCCTCCTGTTTTAACTGGCGCGTCATTACCACAGAGGCAATAGGAATACGGGGAGAATTCAATATCTCGTAATGGTCTTCCTTCACATCTTCTACCCTTATGTTTTCGTTGATCTCAAGATTGGTTAAATCCACTTCAATATTCTCTTTGAGATACTGGGGCAGGGTTTTAACCTTTAATGTTTTCATTTTGGTTACCAGCTTTCCCCCGGCTTTTACACCCGCAGCCGTGCCCGTGAACTTCAGCGGAATGTTGGCAATAACCTTTTTAGTTTCACCCAATTGTAAAAAATCGGCATGATTGAGTTTGTCGCTCACTGTATCTAACTGAATATCCTTTAAAATACACCTGTACGACTGACCATCAACATTGATGTTTGCCAACTGGAATTCTGATGTATACACCAACGACTTAAAAGCCAATGCAGGAGCCTGAAAATTCACCTCCTTGTCGCCACCGTAAATTACACCAGGTACCAAACCCTGAGAGCGGAGTTGCCGGGTGGCTTTTTTTCCGGTTCCGGTCCTCAGTTGGCCTTCGATTGTAACTGTTTTCATTTTTTATTTGAGTTTTAATGTTTGCTACTTATTTCTTAACTGACTATGGATAAAAAGTCCTGTTATACTTTGATTTTCATATGCATTGCGGATTGCTTTTGCAAACAGGTCCGCAACGCTCAACACCTTTATCTTCTCTGCATGTTCGCGCAAAGGCAGCGTGTCGCAAACGACCAACTCTTCCAGTACGCTATTTTCAATATTCCTGTATGCATTACCACTCAATACCGGATGGGTGCATAAGGCCCGTATACTGGTGGCGCCTTTTTCAATGAGCAATCCTGCAGCTTTTGCAAGTGTGCCGCCTGTATCGCAGATATCGTCAATAAGCACAACATTCCTGTTTGTTACATCACCTATTACAACCATGCTCGATATTTCGTTGGCCCGTTTACGATGCTTATCGCAAATCACCATTTCAGCATTGAAATAACTGGCTATTTCCCTTATCCTGTTGGCGCTTCCCACATCGGGGGCGGCAAAGGTAAGGTTTTCAAGATTAAGTTTTTCAATATACGGGATGAAAATCGCAGAACTATCCAAATGATCTACCGGTATATCAAAATAGCCCTGAATTTGAGGCGCGTGCAAATCCATGGTAATCACCCTGTCGGCTCCGGCAGCGGTTAACAGGTTGGCTACCAGCTTGCTGCCAATGGCTACGCGGGGTTTATCTTTCCTGTCTTGCCGGGCATAACCATAATAGGGTAAAACAGCGATGATTTTATAGGCGGAAGCTCTTCGGGCGGCATCAATCATCAATAACAACTCCATTATATTATCCGAGGGGGAAAAAGTGCTCTGGATAAGAAAAACATAATCGCCTCTTATGCTTTCCAAAAAGGTAGGTTGAATTTCTCCATCGCTGAAACGCTGGATACTTATTTTTCCCAGGGGCTGTCCATACTGTTGTGCAATTTTTTCTGCCAGATAGCGGGAACCCGTGCCTGAAAATATTTTCGCCTTCGGTTGCATAATGAGTGGATATGCGGCGAAGATAAAAAGAAGGCGCTAACTATGGAACTGTGCTTAAAAAAAAAGCACTCCCTGTTTATTTTATTAAAGAAACAGGAATTGCATTATATCTATAAAACCCTGAGCTGGTATACTATCTGTTTAATGATGCGGTAACCGGCTGACCTGCTGAAACAACCTGAGCCGTTCCGGCTTCGGTATGAGCGGTTTTTTTATCGCCCTTAAAAGCCTGGTATAAAGAAGAGCATACAAACACCGAGAAAATAAGAATAACGCAATACATGCCTATGCAAAATAAAAGCGGTTGCAGGGAGCCGACTACAAGCTGGCGTTTTGACAGTTTCATAAGGAGTTGATTTTTATGATTTTTAAAGGAATTTGGATATATTACAGAATGGATTAACGATTGAAAAACACAAAAATTATGTTAACTGCACAAAAAACATCCATCAAATACTGGTCGGAAGACGACCGGCCGCGGGAAAAACTGCGTAGTAAAGGACCCGAAACCTTAAGCAACTCCGAGCTGGTAGCCATATTGTTACACAGCGGCACCCGCTACAAATCGGCCATAGAACTTGCCAAAGAAATACTACTGTTGGGCAGCAATAACCTGAACGAACTGGGCAGGCTTTCCATAAAAGAATTGATGAAGATCAAAGGAATTGGCGAAGCAAAAGCCATTACCATAGCGGCGGCACTTGAACTGGGCAGGCGCAGGCAGGCCGGTGAAATACTGAACAAACCGGTGCTTAACGATAGCGGCAGCATTGCCAGGTACCTCCATGCCATACTCAAAGACCAGAATAAAGAAGTATTTATGGTATTGTTCCTGAACCAGGCCAATAGGATCAATCATATGGAGATCATCAGCCGCGGAGGCATAACAGGCACTGTAGCCGATCCGAGGATCATTTTAAAAAGAGCGCTGGAAGAAGACGCGGTAAGCATCGTGCTTTGCCACAACCATCCTTCGGGCAGCCTTAAACCCAGCCGGGCCGATGAAGCGCTTACCCAGAAAATAAAGGAAGCCGCCCGTTATTTTGATATCAGGGTGGCCGATCACGTTATTGTGAGTGAAGCGGGGTTCTTTAGCTTCGCAGATCAGGGATTGTTGTGAGAGGTGGTAGTTTTCGGCGGTCGGCTTTGGCGGAGGTTATGAAGTTTATGTACTTAGCTGTAATGCTACTATTCTTCTTCTTCTGTGGCCCGCCCGGTCCGAACCCTGCCAGAAAGAATCTTTCGCCCGCCCAATATACCTGCCGTAGGAATGACAACGGCGAAATAAGTAATGTACAGGCAGCAGGCCCGGCTAAGTACAAGTAATGCTACCAAGCCTGATCCGGTCAGAATGGTATGCAATATATCCTTAGCGTATTATCACCATTTTTTCGGTTTGTTTAGTATTACCATTTGATACTTCAATAAAATATAACCCGGCTACAAGCCCGGATACATCCACCTGAACCCTTTTCGCCGTTGCGGCGTACCGGACCGATTGTACAGTGGCGCCATAAGTATTGTATATTTTTACCTGTGTTATGTTGCTGCCGCTTTGGGCCGGTATACCGGCTTTTGCAGCCATGTTATCTTCTTCATTTAATGTAACGATAACAGTAGTTTGTGCCGGGTTGGGAGAAACAATCGCTCTTGAAGGCGTAGGCCCGCCGCACAGGCCTGTATTAATACACTTGAACCTGTAGTGGGCCGAGGATGATCCGCAGGCATTGCTGATGCTCAGGTTTACATCGGCTGTTTGGTTAAGTGCGGTAAAGAAACAAACAAAGTAGTTCCCTGACTGCTGCCATACAGCGCCCGGCGCGGTAGCCGACCAGGTTACAGTAGCGCCCGCAGGGACATTGGTTGGTATGATGCGCAAAGACAGGCAGGCATCGTAGTAAGTGGTTAAATCAAATTTGGCTAAAGGATACAGTGGCTGGGCAGGATTGGACGGGGAATTATATGTAGCGGTTATGCTGCCGGTGGTGCCGGTGCCAATAGTTACAACTTTTGAAATAATTACCGGACTTCCGCAAATGCGGGTAATAGTTGCGGTAATAGTAATCGTTCCGTTCTGGTTACCCTGCCTTGTTACGGTTGCCGGGTTGCCGGTTGCCGTAACAGTTGCTATAGTTGGGTTGGAAGATTGCCAGGCTATAGTGGAACCTGCAGGCAGATTGTTGACCTGGTAAGTAGCATTGGTGCATACAGGGTCTCCGCCACTTGTTTTGACCATAGGGTATAAAGTCGTGTAATTTACGGTAGACATTTGGGGGATACCAGCAATTTCTTTTTTTATCCAGGCAACATTGTCTGCGGTTAACGTAATATGCTCCTGGTTCACCTGTGGCGCATAATAAGACTGGAACGGCGTTTCACCCGTGCAGGTAAGGTCCCTGTTGTATAAATTTTCCGAAAGGTCTTTATTGGTCATGTTCATCCCTAATGCACTGAAGGTGGGGATGAAAGAATGGTTCGGGTTTAATACCTGGGTTTGAGTAGAAGTAACTGACCCTAAAAACAATGTGGGTATTATAG
This sequence comes from uncultured Sphingobacteriales bacterium, assembly GCA_937991535.1. Classification (GTDB taxonomy): domain Bacteria; phylum Bacteroidota; class Bacteroidia; order Chitinophagales; family Chitinophagaceae; genus Agriterribacter. Next base: position 61,548 of record CALKHN010000047.1, on the reverse strand, counting down.
CTCCTATAAGCGGATAAAAATCTACGCTTACCGGCGCACCTGCGAGACTGCTTTGCGCATTATAATAACCTCCCGGAACTATATCGTAGCTCCGGCTTGAACTGGGAGCGGCTGCGGTTTTGGCATCTGATATAAAAGGAGCCACCGCCCAACCCTTAAACACATTGCAGGAAGATCCATAACTCCCCGTAAACCAAATATTACCATCAGCAATATTGATAAAACCTGCAAACAAAAGGAAAATATTTATAGGGGCTAATTTGACTTTTAACTTAAGAACATTTTCGCATGCCGTACCTTGTGTTGTACCATTTATAGCACCGTTTATTAAAGCTATTTTCCTGAGATTTTGAGGATATCCAAGATTATCTAATTCTGTTTGCCAATTATTTCTAAAGTTGGGAGCACCAGATGGCGTACTGGAAGCTGCGGTATAGTGATGTAAAAGCATTTGCTTAGCGGCAGGGGCATTTAAGCTTTTATCTCTTCCTTCTTTTGCACTTGCACTATTTGCCTTTGACGCATAAAAATCTATGAAATACTGATCACCAATTGGAATATTAGCGCCTTTATGTGGTGCATCAAAAGAAATCCAAAGCCTTGTATTATGGTTTTCTCCGTTCAATTCCATCCACCTGAGTGCATAGCGACTAATTAATCCGCCCATACTTGGACCAATAACAACAAGTTTTTCAATACTATTGTTTGTGGTTAATTGCTGATTGATTTCTTTTATAAGTGTGACTAATAAAAATGCGTTTCGCTGAATAAAATCTGCCCCTTGTACACGGGTTTCTTTGTACTGCAAGGTTCCTATTCCCGGGCTGTAAATGGTTTTTGTTTCTGTTTTGTCGGGAAAATTTAGTACAATAACATCATATCCTAAATCAAGCATTTCCTTACCAAAATTTGCTGACGAGCTATATTGAAGATAAACCCCATAAAGGTCGCGAATTTGTCGTTGTTCCAAAGGATCAAAGCCGTCAAGAATGATGATTGGTTTTTTTAGAATCATTTCTTTCGGACCGCCGGGAGATGTTCTATGATAATAAATACCATACTCCCCACGATTGTATTTTTTTGCGGTTTCCCCGTAACCCTGATAACCATACGTTATGTCATCAAAAACCACAGTTACATCAGGGTCGATAGGCTCTCCAAATCTGCCGGAGACAGGCGGCGAGCCTAAAAAGATTTTTGATTATACGGTTGTGGTTTGTGTATTGCTATAGGTTATGGTGAATTTGATGGTTTTTTTTCCTGATGTAGGAAAAAAAACAGTCACATTATTCCCGGAAGAAAGATTTTGATTCCCACTTCCAAAATCAGCATAAATTGAGGTTATGGTAACGGCTTTATTAGTTAGGAACAATTGACTGGTATATTTAAATGTAACATTACCTGTGCCATAGCTGAGTGTATCCTGCGCCAGCGCAGCAGCCACCGTTATGGTTTTTAGCTTGAAGGGGTTACCTGTTCTTCCGGGAACATCATGCAGTAGTGAATCCGACCCTTTGTAGAAAAGATTGTTCACAATGGCAAGGGTGTCAATCAGGTTAAAATCATAATACAATACGCCGACCGGAATTACATTATTGGTATAGTACATTGCATTGCTTAGTGTATCAATTTGCGCTGCCTTTTTCATGGCCCCATTGGTATAAGTTGCACTGTACAGTTCCGAATAAGCCTGAAAGAAATGTGCATACGATGAAGTATCCGTATTCTTGAATGCGTGAAGCCCGGCAAACGGCATCACCCTGTCATAAAGTATTCCTGTTGTAATTTGACTTTTACTGACGGGTGAAAATATAGAATCTGCTACCTGGGTATATGTAAGGTCGCCTGGCTCAGACATAAGATTGGTTTGTCCGAAAAGTGCAGCGCTTAGCAGTAGCCCTGCTAAAAGAACCGGAAGTGTCTTTTTCATAAGTGTTAATTTTGGTTATGTTACTGGTATTTGATATCAAAGCGGCCGGAGGTAATTTTGACAATTTTCCCGGGATCATTATTATCCACTCCTTCAAACTCAAATGTGCCGGATAAAATTTTGCTTGCCCTGTCGTCTTTGGTGATAATTACCCGCCCTGATTTTGTATTTAGCGAAGAATATACCCTTGTTGTATTGTTTTCGCGAACAGTGTACTGTAATCTGTTAGACAGGTCAGAAAGCAAATAAGTACCTGCACCGGTAAGGTTACCTATTTCGAGGTAAACATCCTTATTCCCTTCACGGGATTTACGACAGGTCGCACTTACCGTTGCCATCATCCCATTACCTGAAACACTTATGCCTCCGTCAAGAGAAGGAATACCAGGATCACCGAGGATCCGGGGTTCAGAACAAGGTTTATAAATTTCTCCATCAATTAGGCAGGAAAATGTGTTGGCGCCTTTTTGCGTTTCTTCGGTAAGTCTGTCTTTTTTACAGGCGGGAGTAAGGCTCAGGAGTAAAAGGAAGGCAGCAACATAACTTTTCATAAAAATGTTTATTATTTCCTCAATGTCTATACAAGTTCTGACTTAAAGGTAATATTTTAAAACAAATAGATATGATCTTAGTCATAAGCAATTCCACGTATTGCCACTCCGGGACCAAAACCTGAGCTTTATTTTATACCCCGAAGACCATCAATCAACATTATATATTTATGAAATAGAGTAATGTGGGATTGCCCTGGGAAATGATGGTGAGAGGAGTGGGTAAATAGCCGAAACGGAGAATTAACGTGAAGCAGGAGAAGTGAGACGTGAACCCTGCACCTTGTGACCTGAGACCTGCAACATCCCAAACTACAAACTTTCAAACCATAAACTTCAAACCCTATCCCTGTGTCGGTTTCGCCGATTTATACTACCTTTCAAAAAACAAAATGGCATGAAACGGTTTCTTGCATTGACCTTCCTGATACTTGCGCTTACCCCAAACAGTTATACTCAAAACAAACCCATGGAAATGCCTTTATACCCTGAAAATAAAGTACTGGGTAATTTACCCGGACCCAATGAAGAAAAATCGGAATCCGAAGGTGGGATTCTTCGCGTTAGCAAAATAAAAATCCCTTCGCTAACGGCTTATCTGCCTCCCGCAGATAAAGCCAACGGTACTGCTGTTATCATTTGTCCCGGCGGTGGCTATAGCATAGTAGCCATTGATCATGAGGGTTTTAAAGTAGCCGAAAAATTCAATGAAATGGGCGTAGCGGCATTTGTATTAAAATACCGTATACCCGATAACAAGAACCAAAAGGATCCTTCTATCGCTCCCCTGCAGGATGCCCAGCAGGCTATACTAACGGTAAGGACTAATGCCAAAAAATGGAATATTGATCCGGCAAGGATTGGCATCATGGGTTTTTCGGCCGGCGGGCACCTGGCGTCTACCGCCGGAACCCATTTTGAACGTTCACTGGTTGATAACCCCGGAAACATAAGTGTGCGACCGGATTTTATGATCCTTATATACCCGGTTATCAGCGCCGATATCGCCATCACACACAGCGGATCATTTAAAAACCTGCTGGGGGCAAATGCCTCTGCGGAGCAACTCAACCTGTACTCCAATGAAAAACAGGTTACGGCTAAAACGCCCCCCACTTTTTTAGTACATGCTTCCGATGATGGCGGCGTGAGCCCCAACAACAGCATTGTTTTTTACCAGGCGCTGCTCAAAAACAAAATTCCGGCCGAACTGCATATCTATCAAAATGGCGGGCATGGCTTTGGTATGCACAATACCACTACCAAAGATGATTGGATGGAAAGATGCAAAAACTGGTTGGATAAGAACGGCTGGTTAAAAGATCAATAAAAAAGCGGTTCCTTCTCCTTCGGTGCTTTGTACCTGCACGTTGCCTTTGTGCAGCATCATAATTTGTTTGCATAAACTTAGCCCAATACCACTGCCACTTTTTTTAGTGCTGAAAAAAGGAATAAATATTTTGTCTAATACATCAGCCGGTATTCCGCTGCCATTATCGGCAATTTTAATTGTTACTTTTTGATTGGCTGCTTTATAAGCACTCAAAACAATATGCGGTTGCCCCTGGTCTTTTACCGCTTCCATGGCATTTACCAGCAGGTTGATCATTACCTGCTCCATCAGGTTTACATCGGCTTCAATTACCAGTTCGGGGTCTTTCAATATCACATCCATATCAATATTTTTTTGCTGCAGGCTGGGCTGCATTAACCGGAACAGGTTTTCAAAAAGGTCGCGCACATATATTTTAGCAAGATTGAGCGTGGTGATCTTATTGAGGTTGCGGTAGGTTTCCGCAAATTTTAACAGGCCTTCACTTCTTCTTTTAATAGTAATGATACCCAGTTCAAGATCTTCTACTGTTCCTTCCTCATCTTCAATATGCCGGGAAGCAAGCTGTAAGCGGTTTTTGAGCGTATCGGCGAGCGAAGATATGGGCGCCACGGAATTCATGATCTCATGCGTCATTACGCTAAGCAGCTTTTGCCAGGCTTTTGCCTCGTTTTCATCCAATGCCTCATCTACATTTTGAAAAGCGATGAGCTTATATATTTTGCCGTCTGTTTGAAAAGCAGTTGCAGAAAGCAATACTTTAAAAATATTCCTGTCTTTGGTAAGCTGTACCACTTTGCCTTCGCCCGGGCGCAGTGAAATGATTTCATTGTACAGCAACTGATCTCTTTTCTCTAATGAATGAATGGTTTTGAGATAAGGAATACCGAGCATTTTTTTCAGCGATTCGTTCATCCATCCGGTGTCGCCCGTCTGGTGATCGTAAGACAGTATGCCCGTATCTACCAGTTCTAATATTTTTTGCAGGTACTGGTATTGTGTTTCCCTTTCTTTACTGATTACTTTAAACGTAGTATTGATATCGTTAAAACCCCTGCGCAATGGCTGTAATTCAAGCGGAGCATGCTTTACATCAAAATGCCTGGAAAAATCGCGGTAATGCACCGATTCAACGAACTGCGATACTTCGTCATGCGCTTTTTTATGAAAGCGGTAAAAATCCACCAGTTCAAATATCACCACGGGAACAACAAGCGCCAGGTACACATAGCTCCCAGGTCCTTTCATTAAAAGATACGCAGTAATGCACAATGTTATAAACAACAATGCCACTCTTACCATTATCCGCCATTCGTATTTTTTAAACATGGTTACAGGTTTCAGCCATGAGCCATCAGCTATGGGTTATCAGACAAAATTACTAACGATAGACTTTGGCATCACCTCTCCCCTTCTACTTCTCACTTCTCACTTTTCACCTCTCACCCTCCTTCCTCTTCTAAATATCATACTTGCTCAGCCGCCGGTACAGCGCTGTTCGGGTTAAACCCAGTTCCTTTGCCGCTTTGGTAATATTGCCGTTGTGTTTTTCAATAACCCTGAGAATAGCATTTTTTTCAATGGCGCTGAGATTCAGTTCGTTGTTCTCTTCCGAACCGGCAGAACCAGACTCCATTGGTGAAAATAAAAGGTCAGCAGCTTCCAGGCTTTCGCCATCGGACATGATTACAGCGCGTTCAATTGTGTATTGCAACTCACGCACATTGCCCGGGTAATGATATTGTCTTAATTTTTCTGTAGCCGACGCATCCAAAACCAGGGAGGGCTTTAAATATTTGGACGCATACAACTGCACAAAATGTTTGGCCAGCAGTATAATGTCTTCCTGCCGTTTACGAAGCGGCGGAACGGTTATTTCAACGGTATTGATGCGGTATACCAGGTCTTTCCTGAACTTGTTTTCATTGGCCAGTTCACTAAGCGGTAAATTGGTGGCGCAAATAAGCCTTATATCTACAGGTGTTGGTTGATTGGCGCCCAGGCGGGTTACCTGCCGGTTTTGCAAAACCGATAACAATTTGGCTTGCTGGTGAAGGGAGATGTTACCAATTTCATCCAAAAACAATGTGCCGCCGTTGGCGGATTCAAACCTGCCCGGCCGGTCTTCCTTTGCATCTGTGAAAGCGCCTTTTTTATGCCCGAACAATTCGCTTTCAAACAACGATTCGGTTAACGCGCCAACATCCACTTTTATATATGCCTTGTCGGCCCGCAACGATTGCTGATGAATAGCCCTTGCGATCAGATCTTTACCGGTTCCATTTTCTCCCAGTATTAAAATATTGGCATCGGTTGGGGCAATTTTACTGATCTTATAAAAGATATCGCGCATAGGCTCTGAGTTGCCCAATAGTTCGGAGCCAATAATGGAATCGGAAGGATTGTCAGCGGGTTTTAATTGTGCATTGCCCTTTTGTTTCAGGGTTTCTTTTATGGCTGTAATCAGCCTTTCATTGTGCCAGGGCTTTACCATAAAATCGGCAGCGCCCTCCTTTAAAGACCGAACTGCCAGATCAATATCGCCATAGGCTGTGATCATAATTACGGCAGCATCCGAACCCAGTTCTTTTATTTTGCGCAACCAAAACAGTCCCTCATTGCCTGTGTTGATAGAACTGTTGAAGTTCATATCCAGCATAACCAGGTCGAAGCTTTGTTTTGACAAAAGCCAGCGCAAATTTTCGGGATTTTTCTCTGTAACAACAGATGCAGCTTCTGTTTTTAACAACAGCCGAACAGCCGTAAGCACATCCTGGTCGTCGTCAATAACCAGTATAGAAGCATTTTTTAAATTCATTCTTACTTATTTAGCCGGGGAAGAACTTTGCAATACTAAAGTAAACGAAAAGCCGGTTAAAATATAAATATGAGAAGGGAGATTCTCAAGGGATGAACGGCATAGGGTGGAAAGTCCGAAGTTTACAGTCCGAAATCCGAAAGAAGCACCAAAAAACAAATAGCAAGAAACAAACAAATTTTAAATCCGAATACTTAAAATTCGAAATCCGAAGCAAAATCCCAATGGTAAACCCAAAATAGTAAACTACACATAGCATGCGATCTGACGCTTTTTAGTGGCAAACCCACCGCGCCAACTACCTGAACCTGTAACCTGCAACCTGTAACTCACTTACCAGTACTGGCTGATCTTTTTTCTTAAAAAAGCCACGCTTCTTTCCAACTGTTCCATACCATCCACGCCGTCTTCAATGCTTATCCAGCTATCAAAACCCACTCTTTTCAATTCCGTAAAAATGGCATCATAATCGTTGAGCCCCTTACCTATTTCGCCATGACTTAATCTTTTAGCATACCCTGCAGCGCCACCTTCTTCCCTGCGCAGGTCTTCAATAGTGCCTTCTTTCAAATAGCGGTCGCTGGCATGCATGGTTACTACCCTGTTTGATACTTTGTACAGCAACTCCAATGGATCCTCACCCGCCAGGTAGGTATTGCTGGGGTCGTAATTAACACCAAAATTGGGATGATCAATGCTATCTACCAGCTTACAGAATACATCCATTTTTTGTGCAAATTCGGGGTACTCCCAAAAATCGTCTTTGTAATGATTTTCGAGGATAAGTGTAATACCACGTTCCTGTGCATAAGGCAAACATTCATATATGCAATCTGCAGCGAGCTTAACGCCTTCTTCAACAGATAGTTTGGGCCGGCGCTGACCAGATAATACCCTGCAATACGATCCGCCCAGGGCATGGGTCATATCAATCCAGCTTTTTTGTTTGATGATCTCCTTTTCGCGGAACTTAGCATCGGGATGGGTAAAATCGGGGGAACAGCACATCATCGGAATTACTTTTCCGTGATCTTCCACTTCCTTTTTGAAACGCGGCCAGTTTTTTTGATCCTCCATTTCCAGGAAGCCCGCATACCATTCCAGTCCGTCAATATCCAATTTAGCGGCAAGCGATATCCATTCGGAAACGGTCATCGTTCCATCTTTACAAAGTGCCTGCATAAAAGCTTTGGGAAACGCTGCTAACCGGGGCATAAGTTGATTTATAATTTGAGATTTATAATTTGAGATTTAAATACAAAGTACGTTATGTAGAGAAGGATATCGTTTTTTTATACCTGCAATTAAAGTTTATATAAAAAATATTGTAATGCCGCCAATCTTTCGAACCAAATGGCTGCTATTTTTTGTGAGATCGAATTAAACTGATCCGGGAATAATATTTTTTGAGAAGAATACGGGATGAGGTATACGGCGCCGGGTTTGGACTATTCCTCGATTTTCCCCAGGCCTAATTTATCTACGGCAATCTGCGAAGCTACCTGGCTCGCATCCTTTTTATTATATGCTTTCCCTTCCGCAATCAGTTCACCATCTACTACAGCGCCAACCGTAAACAATCGCCTGCCATTTTCAAAACGTTCTTCTAAGGTTTCAAACTCCAGGTTTTTGCCGTTCTTATTGGCCCATCCGTACAATTTATTTTTATGATTGATCTCTAAGGTTTCCAGATCTTCAATAAACATATGAGGAATAATGATGCGCTTTAACACCCATTGTTTGGTTTGATTAAATCCCTTATCTGTATAAATAGCTCCAACCAATGCCTCCAGGGTGTTGCCAAAAATCTGGCTCACTTTTAAAGACCCGTCGCTTTTGTTATAAATAGTAATTTTTTTTAGTCCCATTTTTACGGCAATCTCATTTAGCGTTTGGCGATTTACCATTTTACTGCGCATTTCCGTTAAGAAGCCCTCTCCTTTATAGGGATATCTTCTAAAAAGATAATCGGCCACAATGCCGCTGAGAATGGCATCACCCAGGTATTCGAGGCGCTCATTGTTTTCGTCTGCACTTTCTTTTACAGAACGATGGCTTAAAGCTGTTTTATAAAGGGAAAGCGCGCCAGGAGCAAAACCCAGCACATTGCACAATTGTTTATAAAAGGACCGGTTGGTTTTGTCTATTCCAAGATATTGAATAAAATACCGCACTAATACCAAATGGATGAATTTAGGAGTTATATACCACAAATGTAAAGTAACTCTTTAAGAGTTGCGCGCATTCATTGGTCTTAACGTTAAAATCAGACGGAATATTTTTTTATAATTACCGATGCATTATGCCCGCCAAAGCCAAAAGTGTTGCTCAGCGCTGCACGAACAGTACGTTTTTGAGCTTTCCAAAAAGTAAAATTGAGTTTTGGGTCAAGCCCTTCATCATCGGTAAAATGATTAATAGTGGGAGGAACAATATCATTTTTTACTGCCAGCACGCAGGCAATAGCCTCAATAACACCGGCAGCACCCAGCAAATGGCCTGTCATGGATTTGGTAGAACTGATATTAAGATTATAGGCATGGTCACCAAAAACAGCCTGTATGGCCTTTACCTCTGAAATATCACCAAGGGGAGTAGAAGTACCGTGTACATTAATATAATCAATGTCTTCAGGCTTCATACCAGCATCCTCAAGGGTAGCGAACATTACATTCTTGGCGCCCAGTCCTTCGGGATGAGGAGCTGTAATGTGATGGGCATCGGCAGTTGCTCCCGCGCCGGCAATTTCACACACAATATTGGCGCCTCGGGCTATAGCATGCTCTAAACTTTCCATTACCAGCATACCGGCGCCCTCGCCAATCACAAAACCGTCGCGGTCTTTATCGAAAGGCCGGGATGCGGTTTGAGGATCATCGTTTCGCTCACTAAGGGCTTTCATTGCATTAAATCCACCTACTCCCGCTTCTTTGATCACACTTTCGCTTCCCCCTGCCAGTATAATATCTGCTTTACCCAAACGAATAAGGTTAAAAGCATCCATAATAGCATGGGTAGAAGAAGCGCAGGCCGATACCACGGCATAATTTGGTCCGCGGAAACCGTGACGCATAGATATTTGCCCCGCGGCAATATCAAGGATCATTTTAGGAATAAAGAATGGATTAAACCGGGGAGTACCGTCTCCCTTTGCAAACTCCGTTACTTCCTGCTGAAAAGTAATTAGTCCTCCGATCCCACTCGAAAAAATAACCCCAACCCTGTCCGGATTAACTGTTTCCTTACTAATACCCGCATTCTTTACTGCCTCATCGCTGCATACCAATGCAGTTTGAGTGAAGCGGTCTATTTTGCGGGATTCTTTTCTGTCCAGAAAATCGGTGGGTTCAAAGTTCTTTAATTCGCAGGCAAACCTTGTTTTGAACTTTGAAGCATCAAATAAAGTAATAGGATTGGCGCCTGAAACACCATGAATAAGTCCATGCCAATACTCAGACACAGAATTTCCCAAGGGGGTTAAAGCACCAATGCCAGTTACAACAACTCTTTTTAAATCCATAAGCAAGTTTGCCTGCGATCAGTGGAAATGGGGAGAAAATTACTTTGCATGTTCTTCAAGATAAGCAATAGACTGACCTACGGTAGTAATCGTTTCAGCTTGCTCATCCGGAATAGAAATATTGAATTCTTTTTCGAATTCCATGATCAGTTCCACGGTGTCTAATGAATCAGCACCCAGATCATTGGTGAAAGATGCTTCAGGGGTTACCTCCGCTTCATCAACACCGAGTTTGTCAACAATAATCTTCTTAACTCTTGTTGCAATGTCAGACATGGTTGTAAAATTTGGTTAATACTGGGTGCAAAAATATAGTTTTTGAGGTAAAAACAATATCTATTTGAGTTTGTGTGTAAAAGATAATTATTTATCCCTGCTGGCAGAAGGTAGTAATTGACAGAGAAGCCTTGCCACCAGCCTGTTTTCCTTACTAAAATACACGATGGCATTTATACCGCTTTTTTTGTATTTTTAAATAATACACGTGTAAATCAACAGCATGCCTTTAAAAATCATTGATTATCATTCAAAAGAATACCAGCAGATGATTGAGTTGCGTGATGAGATATTGCGCAAGCCCCTGGGGCTTTATTTTGATCCTGAAGAACTGAATCGTGAAAAGGATGATGTTCTGATTGGCGCTTTTGAAGACGAAAAGCTTATTGGCTGCTGCCTGCTTACCCGTGCCGATGCCGAAACCTGCAAACTTCGCCAGATGGCGGTAAGCAGCAATCTTCAAAAAAAAGGTATAGGCGCTACCCTAATAAATTTTGCAGAAAATGTAGCCAGAGACAAAGGGTATCAAACCATAATGATGCATGCCCGCAAATCGGCGGTGGGCTTTTACCAGAAATTCGGATACGCCATTTCAGGCAGCGAATTTTACGAAATAACCATTGCCCACTATGTAATGGAAAAGAGGCTGAGGTAGCGGAGGGGCGTCAGGTTTCAGGGTTCAGGTTTCAGGTTTCAGGTTACGAGCCGTATCAAACTTCTTTTTCCCCATTTTCAAATTTTCAAATTCCCACATTTCCAAATTTCCACATTTGCACATTTCCACATTTTCTTCTACTTTACTTCCTGCATTTCCACCAGCCGGCGATACTTGCCGTTCATTGCCAGTAACTGATCGTGCGTTCCCCTTTCGACGATTTCACCTTTTTGCAGTACCAATATTTCATCGGCATGGCGAACAGTAGACAAACGATGCGCAATTACAATTGAGGTGCGGTCGGCCATAAGATTATTAATAGCATCCTGCACCAAGCGCTCGCTTTCGGTATCCAGCGACGAAGTAGCCTCGTCTAATATAAGAATGGGAGGATTTTTCAATACCGCCCTTGCAATGGTGAGCCGCTGCCTTTCGCCACCACTCAGTTTGGTTCCCCTGTCGCCGATATTGCTGTTGTACCCACCTTCCTTTTTCACAATAAAATCGTGTGCATTGGCAATTTTTGCCGCATGAATAATTTCTTCCATTGTTGCGCTTTGCTCGCCGAGTGCTATATTATTGGCAATGGTATCGTTAAAAAGGATAGGTTCCTGTGTAACGATGCTCATCAGACTGCGTACCGAATGGAGGGAATAGTCTTTGATATTGATGCCATCTATCAATACTTCCCCGCTGGTTACATCATGGAACCGCGGCACAAGGTCGGCGAGGGTAGATTTGCCTGCTCCCGAAGACCCCACCAGGGCAACTGTTTTTCCCTTTCCAATAACAAGGTTAATCTTATTAAGTATTACAGCATCATCGTAAGCGAAACTTGCATTGCGAAATTCAATTTGGCTGTTGAAAGACACCAGTTGTTTTCCGTTGGGATTATCATCTACCGTTACCTTTGTTTTTAATATTTCTTCTATACGTACAATAGCCGAAGATCCTTTTTGCATATTGCTGAAAGAGGTGGATAATGTTTTTACAGGATTAATGATATTGTAAAACATGGCGAGGTAGGCAAGAAACATGGAAGGAGACAAAGAAAGCTGGTTACCCAATACCATTTGACCACCAAACCATAAAATACCTACAAAAACCAATACCCCCAGAAATTCCGACATAGGAGAGGCCATGTCGCGGCGGCGGCTGATCTTATTCTTAGCATACAACAATTCATCATTTATTTTTCCAAACCTGGTTTTTAGCAAAGCTTCAATATTAAATGCTTTAATCACCCGCAGTCCGTTGAGTGTTTCATCCAATACCGATAACGATTCGCCCAGTTTTATGGCAGCCTCATTCGATTGTCGTTTGAGCGAACGGGAAATACGTCCTAATATAAAACCCACCAGCGGAATACACACAAGAATGGCAAGCGTTAGCTGGGGACTGATATAAAATAAAACGGCAAAATTTATTAAAATCGTTAACGGATCACGTATCCAGCCTTCCAGTGCTCCAACAAGCGAAACCTCCACCTCCGCCACATCATTGGTAATGCGGCTAATGAGATCGCCCTTTCTTTTTTCGGTGAAATACCCAATGGGCAATCCAAGTATTTTATAATACAGTTCCGAACGAAGCCTGTTAACAATTCTATTCTTTATGGGATTGAGTATATTAAAAGAAAGATAAAGGAAGAGGTTTTTCAGTAAAATGGAACTCACTATAATAATACAAATAAAAGCCAATGCTCCCTTGGGATTTAAATCTCCAACCCACAGTATCAAAAGCTTACGGATATAAGCTGTAAGCGGGCTGTCGGCTTTAGGTACCATACCGGCATTATCTCCCATAAAAATAAGGTCGAAAAACGGGGCCAGCATGCCCAGTGAAACAACAGAAAAAACAATGGAAAATATGATGCAAATAAAGTAAAGAACAATTTCCGTACGGTATTGTTTCAGGTAATTAAAAATTCTCGAATATTTCTTCATTATGTTTGCTGATCAAATTGAACGGCAAAGTAAGTAAATTTACAGCCACTAAACTTGAATGAAATGCAGGAAGGAAAGCGTCAGAAACAGGTAGCTGCTTTATTATTAGAAGAGTTTAACGAAATATTTCAACGCCTTGGATTGAATATGCTGGAGGGTGGAATGGTTTCCATATCATCGGTAAAAGTAACCCCCGACCTGCTGGAAGCCAGGATATACCTGAGTTTTTTCCAGATAAGAGATGCAAAGGAGGGTTTAAAAAAGATTGAGGATAAAGCCTGGGAAATTAAAAAGGAATTAACGACAAGAGTTAAACACCAGTTGCGCCGGATACCCGAATTGAAATTCTTTATTGATGATACACTGGAACATGTATTTAAAATGGAAGCATTGTTTAAAAAAATAAAGGAAGAGGATGGGAAAAGCGGATCGGGAGAGGAATAGGGTGAAAGGTGCAGGGTATAAAACGATGCAATCATTTGAGATGCACCCGATAACTATTACATATAATTACTTTAGCATAAACCATTTATATTGTATTTAACTTTTGCCTGGCGGTATTTTAAAGCCAAAAAATCTACCAATGCCATCAACATCATTGCATGGGTAAGTGTAACTGCCATTGCCTTTGCCACGGCAGCTTTACTGGTACTGTGGAGCGCTTTTAATGGTTTTGAAGATCTTGTAAAATCGCTGTATTCTACATTTTACACCGACCTCAAAATAACCGCTGCTTCCGGAAAAACCATTATCCTCACGCCTTCACAGATAGCAGAGCTCAAAAAAATAAACAATATCAGCAACTTTTCGCTGGTGGCAGAAGAAAAAGCCCTTTTGCAGAACCAGAACTACCAGGCTATTGTTGAACTAAAAGGAGTTGATTCTAACTATACTAAAGTTACTACAGTTGAAAAAAGCCTGGTAAGAGGTCAGTTTTTGCTGGGTGATGCGGAACATCCTGGCGCCGTTATGGGTGTAGGTATTGAGAATGCGGTTGCTATTTTGAGCGACAGGGCCATTGGCAGCCTTACTGTTTATTTACCCAAAAAAGGGGTGGATGATATCGGCAATCCAATGTCATCTTTTAATGAAGGCAAAATAATTCCTAATGGCGCCTTTGCCATTCAGCAGGATTTCGATAATAAATATGTACTCACCAACCTCGATTTTGTAAGACAATACATGAACTTTAAGCCCGATGAATACAGCGCTGTGGAAATTGCTATGGCCAATACGGATGATGAAAAAATAACCAAAAGCCAGATTCAGCAACTGTTAGGAACCAATTATATCGTACAAACCCGCTATGAACAAAACAGCAGCTTATACAATGTAATGCGACTGGAAAAATATGCCATTTTTGGTATATTTATTTTAGTGCTGGCAGTAGCGGCATTTAATATGATTGGCGCTTTAAGCATGCTGGTATTAGAAAAGCAGAAAGACATACAAATTTTACAATCCATGGGCGCCGACCGGGGATGGATACAAAAAGTTTTTTTAACCGAAGGGGTTGTACTGGCCGCTATAGGTAGCGGAATAGGAATAATATTGGCGCTGGTACTGTGTTTTTTACAATTGCAGTTTAAACTTATTCCTTTGGAAGGCACTTCATTTATTATTGATTATTACCCGGTAAAACTGGTGTTTTCTGACTTTATCATTGTAGCCATCACTGTTTTTATTATCGCGCTAACGGCATCCTGGCTTCCATCAAAACGCGCAGCCAGCCAGCCATTTGAATTAAGGAACTAGCCGGGAGTAGTGTAAACCTGCACAACAGGCCAAACAGCTCAGGAATTAAATCTGCTGAACAGGATAATAATTTCTTGTTTATCTTTGCTCCCCATATTTTTGTTTGCACGCTGTATATTACCTGTTAGCACTTGAACTACCTGCTTTTTCGTCCGTTCCGGTATGGTATAATGCGATGGGTATTTTTGTTATTATTCAATAAATTCGTTAATCTTGACCTCCAACATAAGCATAAAGATGCAACACGAAGAAGATTTTGATGCCAACCTTGCCGGCGAGGATGGGAACAATGATGAAGCAAGAAGTCGTTGGTTCAAACGAATCAAAAAAGGCATACTTACGTCTACAGCAGAAAAGAAAGAAACGCCCGACGGATTGTGGATCAAATGCCCAAGCTGTAAATACACCTGCACCGTGCTGGAACTGAAGGAAAATCTTTTTGTTTGCCCTAAATGCAATTATCATCACCGCATAGGCAGCCAGGAATATTTTGATATATTATTCGACCAGCAGCAATATGAAGAATTATTCGTTAACATCCGCTCGGTCGATTTTTTGAATTTCAACGATTTAAAACCCTATCAAAAACGCCTGGAGGAAGCTTACCGGAAAACGGGTTTAAATGACTCCATTTCCGTTGCAACCGGCAAAATAAACAGCCATACACTGGTAGTGTGTTGCATGGATTTTAATTTTATCGGCGGTTCGCTGGGAAGTGTAATGGGTGAAAAAATAGCCAAAGCAGTTGATTATTGCCTGCAGCATCGTTTTCCCTTACTGATCATCAGCAAAAGTGGCGGTGCCAGAATGATGGAAAGTGCTTTTTCACTGATGCAACTGGCCAAAACCTCAGGTAAACTGTCGCAAATGTCGGATGCACGCCTTCCCTATATTTCTCTTTGCACGGACCCTACTTATGGCGGAACTACTGCCTCATTTGCAATGCTTGGAGATATAAATATCGGGGAACCCGGGGCTATGATAGGATTTGCGGGCCCGCGGGTAATTAAAGAAACCATAAAAAAAGACCTTCCTCCCGGTTTTCAAAGTTCCGAATTTTTAATGGATCATGGTTTCCTGGATATCATTATTCCACGTAAGGAATTAAAAGAAAAAATAGCTACTCTCCTTACACTATTTGAATCTTAACCTGTACCGCCAGTATCATTTGACTTTCGGGAAATCACTATTTACAAAGCCATGTCTAATATACGCAATCGTTCGGCCTATTATGAATATCACATAGATGACAAATATGTGGCAGGGCTGGTATTAACAGGCACTGAGGTAAAATCCCTAAGAGAGGGAAGGGCAAGCTTTAACGATAGCTACTGTTATTTTCATAAAGGAGAATTATGGATCAAAAGTCTTCATATTGCGGAATACAGCCATGGAACCTACCACAACCATGAGCCGCTGCGGGAACGAAAATTGCTGTTGAATAAAAAGGAATTAAAAAAGCTTGAATCCAAATTAAAGGAAAAGGGATACACCATAGTGCCGCTGAGTATTTTTTTTAACGATAAAGGACTGGCTAAAATAGAAGTTGGGCTTGGGAAAGGAAAAAAACTGCACGATAAAAGAGAAACAATTAAGGCCCGCGACACTGAAAGAGAGATTAAAAGAAAATATGGTATTTAACCGCGGAAGTTTTGAGCTGATTTAGGCTTGCGGAAGATAAACACTTTATTTACAATACTTTTACATATCAAACGTTACTTTGCATGCAATTACATAACCGTACTATTCAAGTAGTTAGATGAGAATATTACTAACCCTCTTTTGTTTTTTATGTACAGCACACGGAATCGCCCAGGGCATAAAGGGAAGCTGGTATGGCAGTGCCGATGTGTTATTGGGCGGATCGCACAACAATTACCTGGTTGAACTTGATCTGAAACAGAATAATAACGAGGTAAAAGGTATTATCAGTTATTATTTCCGCGACAGCTACCAGAGTTTTTATATAAAAGGCACTTACAATCAACGCACGAGGGAAGTGCTCATTAAAGATGTTCCCATTACTTATTTCCGCGCATCCTCCAGCAACGGTGTAGAATGTATTATGGATCTGAGGGCCATACTTACAGCCTCCCGGGTAAGCACCAGCATTAAGGGCGTGTTTACAACTCAGGGAAAATACAGGTATACCTGCCCCGATATCGCTTTCGACTTTGTGTATGGTGAAGCGCTGAACACAGATAGCCTGATTGATAAATTTGCCGCCATAAAGAAAATATGGCGTCCTTCCGAGGAAGATGTGGTCGTAAATGACACCAAAGTATATGTTCCTGATTCCGTAGACCTGAAAGTAAAGGAACCTTCGGCAGAAAAAATGGAAGCACAAAAGATCCTTGAAGAATTCACTAAGCGAAAAGAAGTAGTAGGTAAAGAAATATGGGTGCATTCCGATTCTCTGCGACTCACTTTTTACGACAACGGCATAATAGATGGCGACAGCATCTCCGTTTTCTTCAATAAAGAACCCGTGTCAACCCACCAGTTGCTCAGCGAACGGGGTATTGTGTTTTATACCGTTTTAGATACTACCAAAGAATACAATGAAATAAGCATGTTTGCCGAAAATTTAGGAAGCATTGCGCCCAATACCGCTTTAATGGTGCTTACCGATGGCGTAAACCGCCATGAAATATTTCTTTCGAGCAGTTTAACACAAAATTCTACGATAAGAATTCGGCGAAAGCGATAGGGTTATTTTACAAACACTTTATATCCCCATGCGGGCAGTTCAAACCATTCATCAGCGGAGCAATCTTTTTCTTCGTTGCTGAACAATTCTTTGCATTTACCTGAAATACCGGTGTTCTTATTCATAAACCGGCCTGGGTAGGGCGATAAATTCAACAATACCAATATGGCGTTATTGCCACTTTTTCTGGTGTAACCAAAAATATGCTGATCCAGTTTAAAATCAAGTATCCTTGTTTCCACTTTACCATCACCTGCAGCCAACGCCGGGTTTTCGCGGCGAAGGCTGAATAGTTTTTTATAAAAATCTTCCAGCTCATATTTGCCGTTCCATTCTATAGGGTCTTTCTCAAAAAATTGTAACCTTTTCAGGTTCGGTAATTCCTGCCCGCTGTACAGCAGGGGAATACCCTCCCATGTGCAGTTAAATACAGCCAGCGCCGCCGCCATATCGCCATATTTCTCGAACTCTGTTCCATTCCAGCTGTTTTCATCGTGATTGGCTGTAAAATAGAGACCGGTGGTACCCGGAAGAAAAATTTCTTTATATTGATATAACAAGTTTTCCAATGCCGGAAGATTGCGTTCATTTTTATAAAATGCCTCTGTTTTATGCATCCATGTCCAGGTGTAGGCTGCATCAAACACTTCTAAATAATCGGGATTATCCAACGCATCAAATTCGCCCAGCCAGAACAAAGGCTTGATCTGATCCAACACCGGTCTTGCCTTCTTCCAGAAATCCAGTGTTACCCAAAATGCCAGGTCGCAACGAAATCCATCAATATCGCATTCCTTTATCCAAAACTTCATTGCTTCAATCATCGCCTCTACCAGGCCGGGGTTGTTAAAGTTCAGTTCAATAATATCATCCATTCCCGAAGCGGCTTTAAAATTCCCGTTGCCGTCTCTTTGATAATATTCCGGGTGCTCCAGGGTCCACACATGATCCCAGCCGGTGTGATTGGCCACCCAATCCAAAATAACTTTAAATCCGGCCTCGTGTGCCGCTCCAATTAATTTTTTAAAGTCATCGAGCGTACCAAATTCAGGGTTTATGGAAGTATAATCCGAACAGGCATAATAACTGCCCATGCTTCCTTTCATTTTTTCTTTTGAGATAGGCGTTACGGGCATAAACCACAGGGTTTCCACACCCATTTTCCGCAGCCTTGGGAGCTCTTTTGCAAAAGCATTGAAGCTGCCTTCTTTTGTATATTGACGAAGATTTATTTCATAAACGTTGGTATTGTATCTCCATTCTACGCGCCGGTGTTCTGTATGCATGGTAATTCAGGTTATCGGTTTTATTTAAAATATCTGGCGGGGAAGGTAATATATTTTGCCGAAGTACAGGAGTACAGCAGCATGTCCTTTTTTCAACACTTAGGATCATACGTACATAGGTACACATAAGTTCTCCCTCTGCTGTGTTCCTATGTTTTTACTGTGCCTATGTGCTTTGATTTTTTATTTTTAACACATAGGAATCATAGCCCAGATAGATGTGCTTGGTTTTGTTTACCCTATTGTGTTCCATGTTTCTACTGTGACTATGTGGATTGAGTTTTTATTTTTAACACATAGGAATCATAGTGCAGATAGATGTGCTTGGTTTTGTTTACGCTTTGTGTTCTATGTTTCTACTGTGCCTATGTGATTGAGTTTTTATTTTTAACACATAGGATCATATGTCAGATAGATACACATGGTTTTGTTTACGCTATTGTGTTATATGTTTCTACTGTGACTATGCGCTTTGATTTTTATTTTTAACACATAGGAATCATAGCCCAGATAAATACACATGGTTTTATTTACGCTATTGTGTTCCATGTTCCCACTGTGCCTATGTGCTTGAGTTTTTATTTTTAACACATAGGAATCATAGCCCAGATAGATGTGCTTGGTTTTGTTTACCCTATTGTGTTCCATGTTTCTACTGTGACTATGTGGATTGAGTTTTTATTTTTAACACATAGGAATCATAGTGCAGATAGATGTGCTTGGTTTTGTTTACGCTTTGTGTTCTATGTTTCTACTGTGCCTATGTGATTGAGTTTTTATTTTTAACACATAGGATCATATATCAGATAGATACACATGGTTTTGTTTAAGCTATTGTGTTCTATGTTCCCACTGTGCCTATGTGCTTGAGTTTTTATTTTTAACACATAGGAATCATAGTGCAGATAGTTGCACATGGTTTTGTTTGCCCTATTGTGTTCTATGTTCCTACTGTGCCTATGTGCTTTGATTTTTTATTTTTAACACATAGGATCATATGTCAGATAAATACACATGGTTTTGTTTACGCTATTGTGTTATATGTTTCTACTGTGACTATGTGATTGAGTTTTGGGTTTTAACATTTAAACTCACAGGTACACTGCTCTTTCACTTACACTAAACTCCTTACCTTTGCACACTGGAGTTTAACCTTGCATGAAACAGTTTAACGTTCCCATTATATACCGCAGCCCGCTTATCTCCGCCATAAAACAAAGGCGCAAACAGCAGGATAAGATGAAGAAAGACTTCACTCCTACCCTGCTTAACCTGGGCGGTTTACACATCTACCTCGCACGACACTTTGGTTTTTGCTATGGTGTTGAAAATGCAATTGAGATCGCTTTTCGTACAGTGGATGAAAACCCGGGTAAAAGGATTTTTTTGCTGAGTGAAATGATCCACAACCCTCACGTTAATGAAGACCTGCAGGAAAGAGGAGTGCGGTTTTTGCAGGATACCCATGGAAAACAAATATTGCCTTTTGAATCGCTCACTGCCGATGATATTGTTATTACCCCCGCTTTTGGCACTACACTTCATATTGAAAAAAAGTTAAACGATATAGGCCTCGAAACCAAACGATTCAACACCACCTGCCCCTTTGTTGAAAAAGTATGGAACCGGTCAGAACAAATTGCCAGAAGAGGTTATAGCATTGTAATACACGGGAAGCCCCGGCATGAAGAAACGCGGGCCACTTTTTCGCACAGCGCGGTTAATGCACCTGCAGTGGTGGTTAACGACATTAAGGAAGCTATTGAGTTAGGTAAATATATTACAGGAGAAAAAAATGCAGCACAATTTGCACAGGAATTTGAAGGAAGGTTTTCGGAAGGATTTGACCCCGTAAACGATTTGCAGCGTATAGGTGTTGTAAACCAAACCACCATGCTGGCAAGCGATACACAGGCCATTGCTGACCATCTTAAACAGGTAATGATACAACGTTATGGGCTAACCGAAGACAATGCAACAGAGCGTTTTGCCGACACCAGGGATACGCTGTGTTATGCTACCAATGACAATCAAAGCGCCGTTTCGGGCATGCTGGGCACAGATGCAGATATCGCGCTGGTAATAGGCGGCTACAACAGTTCCAACACTTCTCACCTGGTAGAATTATGTGAAGAAAAGTTGCCCACTTATTTTATCAGCAGCGAAAGCAAAATCCAGTCAAAAGAACAAATTCTTCATTATAATTTTCACACCAAAGAAGAAGTGCTCACCACAGGTTTCCTTCCGAAGCATAATCCTGCAAAACTGCTCATTACCAGCGGCGCCTCCTGCCCCGATGCACTGGTGGAAAACGTGATCAGGAAAATAGCTTCTTTTTACAATGCAGAAGACAAAATTGAGGTATTGATTAAAGAATGGACTTCTGCGTCCTCTCTGTCTGCACAGTAAAGCCGGCACAACTTCATTTCAAATTTTGTCAGTGATATAGTCCGTAAAACTTAAGCTTTCCCTTTGAATTGATCTCCAGTGTGGGCGCCGGTAATTTAAAAGGTTTCAGCAGGTAGGTAGCTGCGTCTACAGGAGCAACAGAGCGCACCCTGAAAAGATCGGCATCGGGTGATAACATAAACCGGCGTGTGCGATCAAAATGCGGAATAGGTTTTCCCTTAATGCTGTCGGGATTCGCATGCCCGCCAATCATGCCATCTGCTCCGTATCCCAGTGCTATGGATGGCCAGTTGGGAAACGATGAGGAGGAAGGCAGAAATGACTTTATATTAAAGGACAGCCAATAACTCTGCCCGTTATAATCTTTGAGAATACGGGATGTCCATGATTTTCCCAATTCATTTTTGTGGTATTGTGCATAAGGCGAAAAGTGGGCAGAAAATTTCATCGTTGCCCGCTGCTCATCCCACCAGCGCTGCTGCGAAGCAAATATAGCCGTGCCTACCAGGTTGGCCAGCATATCACCTTTTGAAAATCCCCAGTGGGTTGAAAATCCATCTAAGATTTCAATAATCGTTAGTCCACCCAGCGCAGTTGCAGAACCAATAACGATAGCGTCATTTTTCTTTACGCCGCACCAGCGCATCATATCGTATTGCAGCACGCCTATATTATAAGCGGTAGCGGCATGACCTATTTTATCCATCTGCAGCCATTCCCTGTTGTCGTTAAACAAATGAAACCTGCTGCGGGGAAATTTTTTATACCAGAGATAATACAACCCTATGCTTACGGCGGTGCTTATGGCTACTTCGGTAATGATCACTTTTTTTAACCTGTCGGGACTGTAGGTATCGGATGGTGGAAGAAAATGCTGGGTATGGGCATATTCCGTTACCAGGCATAGCGCCACAAAAAGAGAAGCGTTGGATATAATACGATTCAATCTGTGCATACGATAGGATAAACGAAGTAACAAAAAGTTTAGCAGTTATGCCTGCACTGGTGCAAAAGCAGGGAAATTGAACTATGGTAATTACAGGCACAGTACAGCCAATTTATACAATTACGTACAGGCATTACCGTTTACATGCTTTCGTGCCAAAAAAATTAAAGTTTTGGTACATCATAAAACCCAAAATCAATGAAAAAGACATTTGTACTGATGACTGCGATGGCTATTAGCTGCGCAACACTTAAAGCCCAGCAGGTATCCTTTGGTGTAAAAGCCGGCGTGCAGCAAAACACATTTTCCATGAAATCGAAATACAATGGAGAGTGGAGCAGAATGGCAGCCTTAGGAACAGGATTTCATTTTGGAGGCGTGGCCGACATATTGCTTTCGGAAACCTTTTCTGTTCAGCCCCAGTTGCTGTTCAATTCAAAAAGTACCTCATATAGTTCAGAAACAAATATCAACCTGTATGCGCTTGATATTCCTGTTAATTTTCTGTATAAAACAGGCGGTTTCTTTTTAGGACTGGGGCCCAACCTGTCGTACGGGTTATCCGCGAAGCTTAAGGATGATGACGGCTCCGAAGACTGGTACAAAAAACAGGGACTGGAAGGCGCAACCGAAGAAAAAAGCGTGCTTAAAAGATTTGAACTGGGAGCAAATGTAACCCTGGGTTACCGGTTTGCCAGCAATCTTTTCGTAAGCGCCAACTATACCCATGGACTGAGCAACATTTCCAATGCAGATACGGAACTGGGGAATGTAAGCACAAGGTTTGCCGGGCTTTCCGTAGGTTATATGCTTGGAAGCAAGAAGTAACTGGTTTTAAATAAAAAAAAGAAAAGGAATTAACGGTTAAAAGCGTTAGTTCCTTTTTGCATTGGTAGTAGGTTACCTGAATGATCCGGGTATTAAATGTTACAGTTATCTATTTGGCCCTTGCTCTCAAATTTAAAAGATCAATATTCCACCCGGCAGCAACCAGTACCGGGCTGGCATTTCTTTCTATAGTTCCTCCTCTTGATACAATACTGCTCCGGGCATCATAAAAAGTTCTGTCGCGTATAGGTACGAGGATCATAAAATTCACTTTTTGCTTTTTTCTTCTGCCATACTTAATATCAAATCCTCCGCCAACTGTACCACCTGCGTACTGCCCACGGCTTTCCCAGTTAACGGTTGTTCCGGCAAAGCTGTATTTGGTGATGATGGTTCCGTTAATTCCGCCCATAGCAATAAAAACCGGGGTGAAATTTTTGTGGGGAAGGATATTGTATATAAAACCAAGGTTGCCACTTGGCCCAACCAAATCATATCCTATTCCAAGAAAAATCCCCATGTATTTGAATGGCTGATACTCGGTTTTTATACCAATGCCTCCATGATCAAGACCTAATCCGGCGCCCACAAATAAGGCTTGCTTTTTTTGTGCATAAACTGAAGTAAATATAAAAAGAGATAGTGCGAAACCAATTGTGTATTTCATGTTCAGGGTTTTACTAATTATTTTACTTTAACTGCTGTACTATGTCTCTGACTTCGTATGCAATATGTTCTCCGGGGACTCCGTCCCACAAAACGAAAACGATTTTCAGGGAACTTTTTAATGCCGTTTTATTATTGCCTCACCCTCTTTCCCTCTCCTGCAGAGAGGGACGGCACTACAGTTTATTAGCCAGGCTTTGATTTTTTCCACATCAACTTATTTCGCTATGATCACCTTCTTATTTATAACCACTCCGCCCGTATTGATTAAAATAAAATAAGTGCCCGACGGCTGGTTACTCAGGTCAAATTCCAACCGCATACCGCTGCCTTTCACCCGCTGAACGACTTTACCATTTACATCCAGTACCTGTATAATGGCATTATCTATCGCTTTGTTGAAAGTAATGTAAAACTTACCCGTTGTTGGGTTAGGGTATAATGCATCCACTTCTTCAAAGCCCGCGCTGGCGGCTTCCTGCTGCTTGGCCAACTCAGGATTGGAAATGCGGTTGCTGCCATTATTGCAATAGTATTCTCTTTTAATGCGGTTGCCCGCCGCGTCGTAGGTCATTAATAAGCCACAACTGCCAACGGGGATTTCCTGGGCACCCACCGGTAGGCAGAAAAGCAGGAACAGGGGAATCAATATTTTAATTAGCATGGTTTAAAAATTATGGTTTGATAATTAAGTTATTTGATAAATATTTTCTTTTCGCTTCGTACCAATAAGAAAGGAATTCCATCTGATTTTGTATTCGATGCTAACTGGTCAAACCTGAGGCAGGTTATTGTGTCTGTTCCATAAATATTTTTTGCAGGATAACATATTGATGCATATGAAGAAGTATCAAAATATGTAGAGGATAGCAGCCTATTAAGTGGAAGTTTGTTCTTTGGCGGCAATCTGAAATCAAAAAATACTTTTTCTAGTCCTTCAGCATGTTTATGAAGTTCAACAATTCTCCCTGCCTTTTCTGCAGCTATTAACCTCGACTCGTTTTTTTTTGTTTGATCGTTATTTTGATTATATATAATTCTCACAGTTTGCAGTTTAGAAGTATCGTTTTGTACGTAATAGATTGTGCAGCCCTGATTATAAACAAAGTAATAGAATAATACTGCTATCCTAACAATTAGAAGCTTATTAATAATCATAACAAAAGAATTTTATTTACTTAACCTAAAGCCATTTAATCGGGAATGGATCAGGATACTTTATCTGATTCAACCATTTGGTAATATTAAAATAATTTGATTGTAACCCAATCTCCCCACCTAATAGTCCAGAAAACCCGAGAATCCTCCAAAATAATGAAGCTCCGGAACCAGCAAGAGCATCGGCACCTGCAGCTCCCGTTAATGTCAATAGTACTTTCCCTGTTCTTAAGCCCCATCCAGGGACAGATGTTATAGTAGAAGATATTATAGATCTTACAGATGGTGCTTTTAGGATGCTATACATACCTGAACCGGTACCAGTTGCAAATCCAGCTAACCCACCTTCAAGGCTTCCGAGAAAAGAATGCAATAATAAATTTCCACCTCTAACGCCGTTTTCATAAGAAGTAATCGCTCTATCTGCTGCTCCATACATTGAACCAGAAACCATATTACCCAGTCCGTTTCTAAACACATCATCAGGCAAGATACCACTAGCCCAACCGTGAGGTATCTTATCTGCAAAGTTCAACTGAGCCCATCCTCCAATAACGCCACTTGCAAATCCTATAGCACCGCTTTTCCAGATATCGTCCAAATCTCCTCCCTGTATCCATTTTGATGCCATACTTATATTGCCACTGATCAATCCCCTGCTGTACGATGTCTCTGACTTCGTATACCCTATGTTCTTCCGGGACTCCGTCCCGAACAAAAACAGTTTTCACTTAACCTTAATGCATTCATTCTTATCCCTTACCCATCGCCTTTTCAATAGCCGCATCTACTATATTAATGGCTTCTTTAAGCTGCTGCCGGCTTATGGTTAGCGGCGGCGACAACTGCAAAACATTGCCCTGTGAAACTTTAAAGCTCAGCCCGTTGGCCAGGCATTCGTATAAGATCATCTCCGCTTCTTCAACCGCTTTTTCCTTTGTATCCCTGTTCTTTACCAGCTCTATGCCCCACAGCAATCCCATGCCTCTTATATCACCTATTAAAGCATGCTTTTGTTTGAGCGCATCCAGCTCGTCCTTCATAAATATGGCATCGCCATTCACTTTCTCCAGGATATGCTCCTTTTCAATGAACGCTATCATGGCTGCAGCAGCTACGCAGCCCAACGGACTTTTTTCGTGCGTATAATGTCCGAGGGATATATCTGTGGCAACGTTATGCGTATCACGGGCAACCATAGCCGCAAGAGGCATAATGCCCGCTCCCAGCCCTTTTCCCAGGCAAACAATATCGGGTTCTATACCGTAATGCTCAAAGGCGAACATTTTGCCTGTACGGCCAAAAGCAATGGGTATCTCGTCCAAAATAAGCAATACGCCATGGCGGGTACATATTTCCCTTACTCTTTTCCAATACGCTTTTGAGGGTATCTGCACATCGGTATTGCGTATGGTTTCTGCAATAAAAGCGCCTATGTCGCCTTCTTTTTCTATTACATATTCAAGATAGTCTGCGTACACAACATCATTGCCATCATCACTGAAAATGCCCCTGTATGAAGTGGGCGGCGGTATTCTTTCCACACCGGGCATTAAAGGACCCATGCCTTTGCGGAACACCTGTTCACCTCCCGCAGAAATGGCATCCAAGGAAGCGCCATGAAAAGAATCCCACAGCGATACTACTTTATGTTTGCCGGTAACAATCCGGGCCAACTTCAGCGCCATGCCAATGGCCGAAGTACCACCCGGCGCCAGCAATACACGATTCAGATCGCCAGGAAAAATGGAAGCCAGCTTTTTCGCTAGTTCAATAGCCGGAACATTGGTATAACGGCGGGGACTAAACGGCAATATATCCATTTGCGCTTTTACTTTCTCCATTACAAATGGATTGCGGTAACCTACCTGGTGTACATTGTTGCCGTGAAAGTCCATATAAGATTTGCCGGTAAGGTCTGTAATATAGATGCCTTCGCAGGACTGCAATACATCCAAACAAGGGGTAGACATGGACTGGTGCAGAAAATACTGCGCGTCCTCATTTAAGTACTGCTGTGTTTCAGCGTGAGCAATTATTTTATACCAGGCATTGCGGGAAGCAGATAAATTGATATCCCCTTCTGTGCGGTTGTACAAATCTTTCATGCGCTAAAATTAGTTGTTTAGTAATTGTAAACAATATAAACTTTCTTTGGGCGCTATTGTTTGTTTTTGGGAAATTTGTTCACCCGTTTATGGCTTTTAAGAATCATTATAAAACCCTGGGTATTCCGCCCGGTGCCAGTTTGGATACGATCAAAAAAGAGTTCAGGAAGCTTGCTCTGCAATATCACCCCGATGTTAATGCCGGAAATGAATTCGCTGCTTTGCAGTTCAGAGAAATCCAGGAAGCATACGAAATCTTGTCTCATCCGTTAAAAAGAGCGAAATATCACAGTGAATGGAAATTGCGTTTCACCGGTACCGATAACCATATGAACTGGAGCCAAACTCCTGTAGCCATTTTAAATGATTGCATTAAGCTCAATAAGCAAATAGCGCTCATGGACATGTTCAGAATGAATAAGGAAGTGATCTACCATCGTATAAAAGACATTGTTTCTGAAAGCAATATGAATGTGTTGCTGCACCACAGGGATGAAGCCGTAAATCAAAAACTTGTTCTGCAGCTTATATCGGCTTCATCTGAACTGCCCTATAAATATGCCGGCACAATAGCCGGCCGGTTAAAAATTTTGGCAGGCGATAATGAAGCAACCCAAAAAAACATCAGGGATTTTATACAGGCCTCAAAAAACAGGAATTACTGGGAAAAATATTATCCCCTCCTTGTGTTGCTGATCACACTTATTATTTGCTGGCTGATGTACCGCCTCACACAATAAAACAGAATCATTGTGCCGCAAGCAGGCGGTCGATGATCTCATAATACTCTTTCTTTTGCTTTTCATAATCGGCTCCTGTTCCGGGGCCATTGAAGCCGGTATGTATCGTTTGAATTTCTCCTTTGCGGTCGGTAAAAATAGTAGTAGGAAAAGCCGGGATTTTTTCCAACTGTGGCAATGTCTTTTCGGCACGTTGCGGATCACTTACGGCAACGGGGGTAATCAGCACGGGATACTCTACTTTCAACCGTTTCATAAAATTTCGCACACTTTGCTGCGAACGGGTAAAATCGGTGGTTCTTTCATAAGCCAGTCCCACTATCGCCACTCCTTTTGATTTATATTTTTCACGCACCTCAGTCATAAAAGCCGTTTCATCCATACAATTGGGGCACCAGGAACCCAGTATCTGTACTATTATTACTTTATTCTTAAACCTGTCGTCATTTATCGAAACGAAGTTGCCATCCACATCTTTAAAAGTGAAATCCAGTTTTGGAGATACCCCCTGTTTTAAAAGCGAACCATTACCGGCCAACTGAGCTGCCGCATTTTTACGGGCTTCCCATATCCTGGGCGCTCCCACACCCGAGAAAAATTTTCCGCCACTGATCTTTTTTGCATCGTCAATTTTTGCAGTAAACAACAATGCATACCCGCCATCAAAACCGGATAGCTTAAGCGAATCGCCGTCAACCACACCTTCGAGGTAACGGTAATCGCCGAAAGGATTAAGAAAAGAGCCTTTTAAAGTACTTCCTTCCTGGTTAAAAATACCTACAGCCTCCGTTGTACGTGTATGTTCTGCGTTGAAAAAAGAAGTTGCCCACCGCCCGGTTATATCAGCTGCAGGTTTTTTATCCAAAGTTTTAAACCTGTAAGTTTTGGTACCAGTGTTTACCGCGGTAAAAGGCATTACCAGGTTCCTGTCGGCCAGGCGCTTTATCCAAACACCTTTTATTTGATTATCATTGATAAACACCGCGCGGAACTGCGAATCAAAGAAGGGAAGCCTTATAAAAACGGAATCATGAACAACGGCTATATCGTCAACGGCCAACCGCTCCTCGGCGTTGCGGATGTAAAGAATTGGTTTGTGGTCTTTGTTATTCATTTCAAAGTTAAAGACGATATTATTGCCATCTGCCCGTTCCAGTTCGCCATGCCATTGCCCTGCGGAAAGACTGTTTTTTTGTTGCGCCTGTATATATAAACCACTCATTACTAAGGTTAGTGCCAATACTATTTGTTTCATAAAGCTGAATTCAATTAGAGCACAAAAATACTGAACTTAAAGGAGGCGGTCAGCTTTAAGCTGTGAGCAATTAGCCGTCAGCTTTGAGCAACGGGCTATGAGCAATGTGCCGCCAACTGATGGCTGACAGCCGATAGCTGACACCGGCATCGCTACCCCGGCTCCAGGTTATCCAGCATATCTGCGGTTATGCGTGGCAGATCGTACTCGTGTTTCCAGCCCCAGTCTTTACGGGCCACACTGTCATCAATGCTTTGCGGCCAACTATCGGCAATAGCCTGCCTGTAATCCGGTTCATACTCCATAACAAAACCCGGTATATGTTTTTTTATTTCGGCGGCAATTTCTTTTGGTGAGAAACTGATGGCAGCGAGATTGTACGAGGTGCGTATGGATATTTTAGCGGCATCGGCCTCCATTAGCTCAACAGTGGCCCTGATAGCATCCGGCATATACATCATGGGTAAAAAGGTATCAGCAGCCAGAAAACTGGTATATTTTTTTTCTTCCAGCGCTTCATTAAAAATTTCTACCGCATAATCTGTTGTGCCACCGCCGGGTGAGGATTTATAGCTGATCAACCCCGGGTAACGCAGGCTTCTCACGTCTACGCCAAAACGCTGATTGTAATATTTGCACCAGAATTCGCCCGCATACTTGCTTATACCATACACGGTAGTGGGTTCAATTATGGTTTGCTGCGGACAATTCTGTCGCGGGGAAGTAGGACCGAATACGGCAATGCTGCTTGGCCAATATACCTTCTGCAATCTTTCTTCCCTGGCAATATCCAGTACATTCAATAAACTTTGTGTATTAAGATGCCAGGCAAGCCCGGGATTTTTTTCACCCGTTGCCGACAAAATGGCCGCCAGCAAATAGATCTGCGTTATATTTTGCCTGATCACCTGCACATGCAGCATTTCTTTATTCATTACATCTAAAGAAACATAAGGACCCGTACCTTTTAACAGGTCGTTTTCTTCCCTCAGGTCGGAAGCAACTACCTGCGCATTGCCATATATCTTCCGTAAGGCCAGGGTTAGTTCAACACCAATCTGCCCGGATGCCCCTATAACCAGTATTTTTTCTTTTATCATTGTATGTAATTAAGTGGTAAGTAGTAAGTAGTAAGTAGTAAGTGCAACCTAATGATAAACCCAAAACTTCCAAACTATAAACTACGAGCCCGAATCTCTCGAACTGCAAAAATAAAATTGGTACGTAAAAAAGAAAACTTTACTTTAATGGCTAAAATTTACTGCTATGTATCAATTGCACAAAAAGAAATTTTTAGCGGGCATATCCCTGATTTTTATTCTTATGGTAGGAGTAGCCGCTACCACCGTTCAGGACAAAAAGCCCAAACCCAATCTGAAAGTCCTTCCTAAAGACATCAGCCATGAGGAACTGGAAAAGATAATGAAGGGATTTAACGTTTCTTTGGGTGTAAAATGCAATCATTGTCATGCGCCTTCCAAAACAAACGAGAAAAAACTTGATTTTGCCAGCGACGAAAAGCCCGAAAAAAATGTGGCCCGCGATATGATGCGAATGACAGCAAAGATCAACAAAAAATACTTTAACTACGTGGAAGAAGGGAAAACAGTCCTCACCTGCATAACCTGTCATAACGGTAAAGAACATCCGGAAAGTAAAATAACCTTACCTCCACCTCCTCCTGAACGCTAATCAATACAACAAAATTTGAATTCATGATAATGCGGGTTGCGAACCAACATGCAGCTCGCATTATTGCATTATTTTCACTACCATCTCTTTCATTAGCGAAGCATCACCCGTACCCACGTCATTTACGCCAACACTTCGGAGGTTATATTGATGAAG
The DNA here is from genome assembly GCA_937991535.1 of uncultured Sphingobacteriales bacterium. Taxonomy (GTDB): domain Bacteria; phylum Bacteroidota; class Bacteroidia; order Chitinophagales; family Chitinophagaceae; genus Agriterribacter. Next base: position 30,810 of record CALKHN010000047.1, on the reverse strand, counting down.
CAGTAACAAGGCCTGCTCAATGCCCGCGTACCCGTAGTTTTTGGCAGCAAGCATATAATCTTTAATAAAATAGGGATTAACTCCTATAGCTGCAGCCACTGTTTTTTCATCCTTTGATTGTACGGCAAACAGCATATATACTTTACTAAAAAAATTGTATAGTGCAGGCATCATCATTTGTATAGGGGCGGCTTTAGGATTGGATCCGAAATATTGAATGATACGCATTGCTTTGGCCGCATCTTTGCGTTGCAGGGCCTCCTGCAATTCAAAAACATTGTACTCCTTACTTACCCCAACATATTGCTCAATATCTTCTTCAGTAATAGATTTACGACTGCCCAGATTTACCAGCAATTTATCAATCTCGTTATTGATGCGGCTCATATCGTTGCCAATGTGTTCCACCAGGAGCATTACCGCCTTGCGTGAAATTGTAAACCCTTTTTTCTGTACCTGCTCATTGGCCCATTCCGGTAATTGATTTTCGTATATTTTTTTTGTACTCAGCACTTCGGCATGCTGTTTTAACAGCCTCGACAGTTTACTGCGCCCATCCAGTTTCTTTTCTTTATGCGCAACCACCAGCACGGTAGAAGACAACGGGTTTTCTACATAAGTTTCCAGCTTCTCTATTTCACGCATATGCTGGGCCTCTTTTAATATGATAACCTGCTTATCGGAAAACATGGGGTAACGCCGGCAGGCATTAATTAATTCGGCCCAATTTGCATCCCTGCCGTAAAAAACGGAAAGATTAAAACCAGCTTCAGCATCAGACAGAATATGATGTTCTGCATACTCAACCAACTGGTCAATATAAAAATTCTCATCGCCTTCTAACCAATATACCGGTTTAAACTTTTTTTGTTTCCAGTCTGTAATAATTTTTTCAACACTCATGTTGTAAGTTAAGTGGGTTGATTGGTGATTGTGCTGTCAGGTAATCATTCTACGATTGTAATATTTTCTTTTTCAAGGTAAGGAAGACCTTTAAACCGCAGGATAATATTAGCAACCGTTACAACATCTTTCTGGCAATAGGTTACTATGCGGGGAAGGTTCTTTTCTTCATAGTATACATCCTTTACCATACTTCCGTCAATATCGTCTTTTGGTGTATCAATGCCCAAAACAGCGGCGAGCAATTTAAGGGATACATAATTTTTATAATCCCCGAACTTCCATAGTTCCATAGTATCCGCCAGGTTGGTTTCCCATGGCTTCTTTCCGCTTAACTGGAGGTAGTCCGGCAAAGGTATGTTCAATATCAGCATTCGCCTGCAGATGTATGGAATATCAAATTCTTTGAGATTATGCCCTGCAATAGCAAAAATGCCTCTTTTATCACGAAAAGTGTTCAGCAAATCTACAAAAGCGGTAAGTAAGGCAGTTTCATCATCGCCACTGAACGACTTAATTTTAAAGCATAATCTTCCATTTGCATCATGGTAAAAAAAGCCTGTTGAAATACAAATTATTTTTCCAAATTCAGCCAGAATACCAGCCTTTTGGAGGTAGAATTCATCCGGAGAAATATTTTCTGGCATGGTTTTGGAAATCTTGTCCTCCCAGAGCCCTTGCCAATATTCCGGTAATAGTTGAAAATCAGGGGTTCCGGGAACAGTTTCTATGTCAATAACCAATAAATTCGTTAAGTTTATCTGATGTATCATATCTCTAAATTTGTTTAAACTCAAAAAAAAATAAACTATGAGCGCTTCAAACTATCCCTCAGCATCAAGTCAATCTCAGCCACCCAAAAAAGATAACCGTGGTATAATATACGGCGTATTAATCGCCGCTTTATTAGGAACCTGGGGCTATATTATTTATGATAAAAGTAAAACCAAGGAAGTAATTCAACAAAAGGATGTTCAGTATGCTTCTCTTGATTCGGTAAGAAACCAGCTTTTAACAGATTACCAGGCTGCTGAAATCCGTCTGGATAAAATGACTTCTGAAAATACAAAGCTCGACAGCCTTGTTAAAACACGCGACAAAGACGTTGCCAGCATGAGAAGCCGGATCAAAACATTGATCAACAAGCAAAATGCAAGCGCAGCAGACCTTTCTGAAGCACGCAAACTCATTAACCAACTAAATGGAAAGATTGAAGAATATGTAAAGGAAATCGAAAGACTCCAGGGAGAAAATACACAGTTAACCGCGGATAAACAACAGCTTACAACAGAAAAACAACAGTTAACAGATACCTTAAATACCAAGTTAACTGAAAACAGGGAGCTTTCAAGCCAGGTGGATGTAGGCTCCACATTGAATGCGGCGAATTTTCACATTGCTGCCATTAACGAGAGGAAAAGCGGCAAGGAATCAGAAACTTCCAGGGCAAAAAGAGCCGACAAATTCAGGGTTTCTTTTGACGTAGAAAACAGGTTGTCGGTAACCGGTACAAAAGATCTTTACGTGATCGTTACCAATCCCGAAGGACAGGTAGTAAAAGAGGATGGACTGGGATCAGGATCTGTTACCACAAGGGAAGACGGCGATAAGGAATTTACCAATAAAGTATCTATTGATTACGAACAGGGCAAGCGCAAAAACGTAAGCTTTGATTTGAAACAAACTGATAAGTACAATCCAGGAACCTACAAGGTTGAAGTATACCAGAACGGTTTCAAAATTGGCGAAGGCGCAGTTACACTTAAAAAAGGCGGCATATTTGGATAATAATATCCTCCATTAATATTGGGGAACCGGAAGTACCAGCTACTTCCGGTTTTCTTTTTAAAACAGGGCCCTTAACGAGGCGCGGCCAATATGCACGGTGTTTGAAACGCCTGCCTTCCTTCCTTCATACTGAAAGTTCAGTTCAAGATAGGAAGTGAGCCGTTTGGTAAAATCAATAGTCCATAAAAAGTTTTTCCCCGGTAATAAGGCATCGAGCATAATATAGGAAACACTGGTATTGGGTGTGTTGGCATTTCCCGGATCGGAATACCTGATCTGGCTATAAGTAAATTTAGCCATGACCGAACTGCTGGAAAGTACATTGTACTTTGCTTCGGTGGTTAAAGAATTAATAAAAGCCTTCTGAGAAGCATCTGTATTCTGTTTATCATCATACTTATATCCTACGGCAATACGGAAGTTGGTACCCCGGATAAAAGAAAGCCGCGGTTCCATTCCATATGATTCTATATTGTAATTCCTGTTGTTGAAATTGGGCGTTACCAGCCTGGTTTGGCCCTTTTTAGTCAATAATTCCAATAAAAAAGACCGGGTTATATTCCATCTGCCTTTTACATTCCAGTCGTTAACACTGCGGCTTTCGTAGCCGTACGTAAGGAATGCTTTGTTGCTGTTGCGGATATTATTGATATCCATACCCCATATATTACTGAAACGGTTAAACGAAAAAGAATTACTGAACACCTGGTTTAATACAATTAAAGAGGTATCAGATAAAGGCACAGCAAATGGATTAAACTGAAGTTTCCCGGAGCTCTCCTTTTTATATACCTGTAAAGAGCTCTGAAAATATAAACGGGCCAGCATTTTTTGAAAATTATTTGCTTTAGCCGCATCAATTACTGAACGCGGGTTAATAACGAGACTGTAATTGAACTGCAGGTAATTTGCCTTTATAAATTCATTGGTAGGAGTAAATATGCGGATGTATTTTGCCTGGTCCTGAAATTGCGACAATTCAAATTCATTCAGTTCGGGTATACCATTGCCGTTGTAGTCATTCCATGTATATTCGCCCTGCCCCGGCGGCACCTCCACGTAAGTAAAATCTCTTTTCTGCTCCTGCCCTGTTCCCACTTCATAGAGCACATTTCCATTTACCAGTCCCTTAAACTCATTGATAAAATATTCTGCTCTGCCCAGTATTGTTTCTTCGGGTTGCCGGGAAGTAACCTTGCCGTCAATTACGTCCAGTTTTCTGTAAGTAACATTCACTTTCAACTGGTGGTTTTCATTCTTCATCAGTTCGGCATATGCATTGATATTACTGCTCCTGTCGGACGATACCAGTTTCGCCTGGTAGGGATATTGATCTCTGCGGGTGTAATAGGTAACACCCCATTTATTGGGTTTGTCTAAAGGCGATTTAAGATAGACCTGCCATACATCATACGAAAAACTCCCGGTGGTTAACGAATCATACTGCTTATATTGTATGTAATTGCGCTCGCCACTGTAGCCTCCGCCTATTCTATAGTTGCCTATTTTTGGAAAATCCCGCGACACATCAACAACGGGTTTAAAATAATATCCCTTTTGTTCCCGAAGGTTAAAACGGGTAATATCAAACTGGTTATTAAAATGCCAGTTACCGTAATTAGCCTGTTGCAGGATGCCATTGCGAACACCGCTATAACCATCATCTCTTCTGTAATTTTCAAACTGATACCGGATTGAGTTGCCATTTTTACCATTAAGCGCTACACCCGCGTGCAGAAGATTTTCAGTTGCGGCCGCCACATTTAAAGGCAGCCCCCATCCACGGTAAAACTCTACGTTGCGCAGTCTTTCAACAGGCTTGAACCTGTTTTGCACCCATTCATAACTTAACTGGCTCACCAGTGTCAGTCCTTTTGCGCTTTTTTTCAACGGCCGGCTGTCATTCAACACCAGTTTCGCGGCAAAGCCTTTGTCATCGCTTTTATCTTTAGGTGAAAAACTGTTCACATTATAACTGCTTACCGCCATTTCGCTGCTCACCTTAGTATGATCAGAAACCATATAATCTGCGCCTATACTTAAAAGCTGCTGTTTTTTAGGAGCAACCAGCAATATCACCGGATCAAACCGTCCCTGCTTGTTGTTATTGACATCCGGCGCCACCCATTTAAACAATTTTCCGTTGGCAGCGCTTGTTTCATCCGGCACATAGTCGCCCATTCCCTGACCTACTTCAGTAAAGGCAAGGTTGTACAGGGTATCGGCAGGTGAAACAGAATAGACATATACAGAATCATGTGCACCATTATTGAAAACAGTATCTATTTTTTTATACAGGATCTTGTTCACCGAAAAAGTATCCAATACCTGCGATGGATATAATGCGTGATGTACGCTATCGCCAATATCGGCTAAAAATTGTTTTTGACGCGGGTCAAGGGTTTGATTGATGGGTGAATTTTTAGCATCGCCGTTTGAATAGGCCGCAACCCTTATTTTAAGTTTTTCGCCTATTGCCGCTTCATCAAAAACATACAACTGAGCATTGAGATAGTTCCTGTCGGCATAACCAAACTCCACCTGTATGCGTTTATCCTTTGTAATCATTCGTTTAGGCGTAAACGTTACTTCAGCGGTATTGTAGTTGATTACATAATCCTGGTCTTCCCCTCTTTGCATCAGTTCTCCGTCAATAAATACCCGTTCCGTACCTGCCAGCACAATAAAAAACAGTTCATTGTTTGGCCCCTGCAAACGGTAGGGGCCCTGGTTACCTTCTATACCATTAAAAATATTACGGGTATACTTTCCTTTTGCAATAGCACCACTGAGCAACATACGGTTGGTTATGGCGGAATTAACTCTGCTTTCCCGGCCAAAGGCGGCGCCCTGCAACCTTGAGTAATAGTTAAGAAAATAACTCTGCTGCTGGCGGATATCTATATCGCCGATATCAAAATGCCATCCTTCCTTTTTAAACTGGATAAATACTTTATCGAACTCATTTAAATTCTGCGTATTGCCATCCGGCTGAACAGGAATATTACTATCGGTTATGGCCGCGGCAATCTGGATGCTATCTGCCAGGTACCCGTTCATTTGCAGGTTCAGTGTAGAATTGAGCACTACATCCTGCTGGTTACCAAAAGAAAGACCCCTGCCAAAGCTCCCGTTATAGTTTACGTTGCCAAAATCGAAAATGGAGTTTTGAAGCGAATTGGCATTCTGTATTGTTACAGGTGATGCCAGAAAATTATTGCTGATGCTGTCGAACCGCATTCGCTGATATACCGTGTTAAATTTACCCGGAAAAACGCGGTAACTAATAAGCACACTGTCTGCCGAAGGCTTTTTCTTCCATATGAGCATAGCCCTAAAAATATCCAGAATATAGCTACTGCTATCCACATCCGAAATAACAAAAGAACCCGGAACAATACTCAATGTGTCTAAATGAAGCGTATCCGGCAGAACAGGAAGTTTCTTTTTGCGGAGGTTCGACAGAGAAGGATTTTGCTGGGCAAGCCCAAATTGTATTCCCAGTAAGCACAACAATATCAATAGCAGCCGGTTTTTCAATCCATCCTTTTTTGTAACAATGCTTAAAGTTAGAAATTATTGTATATCAATGAGAAAAAGAAGAACAGCATTTCACATTCCCACATTTTCAAGTTTTCAAATTCCCACATTATAACTACCTTTTGTATCAATCAACAAGCAATACATGGAAAATACAAGGGACCTCCGTCTTGCAGTTTTAATAGACGCCGACAATATTCCTTACCGGCTTATTAGTGGCATACTGGAAGAAATTGCCAAGTATGGTACACCAACCTTTAAACGCATTTATGCCGACTGGACCAGACCGCATGTTGCAGGGTGGAAAACCGTTTTACTGGATCATGCAATATCGCCCGTACAGCAATACAGTTATACTACAGGAAAAAACTCTTCCGATTCGGCAATGATCATAGATGCGATGGATATTTTATACACCGGCAGGGTAGATGGCTTTTGCATAGTGAGCAGCGACAGTGATTTTACAAGGCTGGCAATGCGGCTACGGGAAGCAGGTATGAAAGTGCTTGGTTTGGGAGAACAAAAAACTCCCGGGGCCTTCCGTGCAGCATGCGATAAGTTTATATATATAGAAATATTGAGTAAAGAAGAAGCTTCAGTCAAACCTGCCAGTCAGAAAGAAACAATCAAAAAGGAAAAAATTCTAAATAAAACCGATAAGAACCTTATGAACCTGCTTACAACCAGCATTAATGACCTGGCCGATGAAAATGGATGGGCATTCCTGGGAGATCTTGGAAACCTGTTGTTAAAAAAGCGTCCTGATTTTGATCCGCGCAATTATGGTTATGCTAAACTATTGCCCCTCATTAAAAGTTTACCCGGGTTTGAAATTGATGAGCGGGATACAGGGAGAAAGCACGTTAAACTGGTATATATCAGGGTTAAGTAAAATGATACTATACCGTTAGAGGCGGACCCACTACCTTCATTTCATGCTCCAGAAATAACCGCGCAATTTCTTCGGGAGAAGGTGGCTTCGCAAAAGCCGCCAACGCTACAAAAAAATCTTCCAGTTTACCCGCGGGCTGCAACGTTACGGTCATTTTTCCTCTTTCACTTAATTGTACCCAGGCATGCGGCAGTTTTCGCGGAAGAAAAATAGTGTCCCCGGCATGGAGCTCGTATATGCTGTTCCCTGCCTGAAAACGATAACTGCCTTCCAGCACGTAAAAAACTTCATCCTGGTAGGGATGAACATGCAGAGGTGTTCCCTTCCCGGGTGATACACTTGTTTGCTCAAAAATAGCCAGGTCGCCATTGGTATCTTTTCCCGATACTTTAACATCAATGGTATTGGCATTAACTCCTTTCAACTGAATATGACCGTGATAGCGCCCTTCTCCCGCTTTCGCCAGAAACCCCTTTTCTTCGCGGTTAAGTTGTCTGTATTGCCGGCCAAAAGTTGCTATAGGAGCAGCAGATAATAAGGCCAGCATAAATTTGCTTCGCTTCATTTTTATTTGAAGTTACGATATAAAAAAAGATTCCGGCTATCACACAAAAAGAGGATATTTCTTTCCAAAACCGGTAAGGCCACTTTACTTCCCGGCTGTCCGAAGCAACCGCTGACCGCTGTAACAAAGCCGCTGACTTATACACAATATGTGCTTACCGGACTCCGTCCCGAAAAATATTCGTATTTGGCAAAGACGTTCCTACTCTCCTGCCAAGGCATCATACAATACTTCCACAGGATGAAAGGCTTTTTTTGACGCGCCATCTTTGATCTGATGGCGGCAACTGGTGCCCGGTGCCGCGATTATCACATCTTCCGCCTGTTTGCGCACTGCAGGCAGTAAAACCAGCTCTCCTATTTGCATGGAAAGATCATAATGCTCCTTTTCATACCCGAAGGATCCCGCCATTCCGCAACACCCCGAAGGAATCGTTTGTACAGCATAATTTTGAGGCAGAGACATTATTTTGACAGAAGGACTAACCGATGACAATGCTTTTTGATGGCAATGTCCATGCAAAACAACCCTTCTTTGTTCTTTTGTAAACTGCTCAGGGGTAATATTCCCTGCATCTGTTTCGCGGCTTAAAAACTCTTCAATGGTAAATACATTGGCCGACAAACGCTTTGCTTCATCAAGCAAAGTATCGTCCGCAAGATCAATATATTCATCCCTGAAAGTAAGTATAGCTGAGGGCTCTATGCCTACCAGCGGCGTTTGTTCGTTTATTAACGGAGACAAGAGCCTTATGTTTTTCTCCGCAATGGCTTTTGCCCTGCGCAAAAGCCCTTTAGAAAGCCACGACCGTCCGCTCTCCCCGTGCTCCGGAATGACTACTTCGTATCCCAGCCGCTCCAATAACAAAATAGCTTTGATGCCAATTTCAGTATCGTTATAATTGGTAAACTCATCGCAAAACAAGTATACTTTTCTGGTACTGCTTTTTGTTTGCTGCCGGCGATGTTTGTTGTACCATTTTTTTAAAGTAGTAGTATACAATTCTGGCATAGAACGTTTAGGAGCAAACCCGGCGATGCGTTTTACCAGACCGGCAGTTAATTTACCGGTCATTAAACCATTGTATAACCCGGGTAATAACGCACCTGCTTTTGATAACCGGGTAAAATTAGCAATAAGCCGGCTGCGCAACGGAGTACCATTGGCATCATAATACTGCTGCAAAAACTCAGCTTTCAGTTTGGCTACATCCACATTGGAGGGACATTCCGATTTACAACCTTTGCAACTCAGGCACAGATCCATTACTTCATGAATCTCTTTGTGATCAAACCTGTTGATCTTGTCTGAATGCGTAAGAAATTCCCTTAAAATGTTGGCTCTCGCCCTTGTAGTATCTTTTTCATTTTTAGTTGCCATATAGGAGGGGCACATGGTTCCTCCGGATAAATGTGTTTTGCGGCAGTCGCCCGAACCATTACACTGTTCGGCATGCTGCAATACATCCTGGTTGGGATACCTGAAAATGGTTTTAAAAGAAGGCGTCTGCTGACCAGGCTCATAGCGCAGCATGGTGTTCATGGCCGGAGTATCGACAATTTTGCCGGGATTGAAAATATTTTGCGGATCCCAGGCTTTCTTCACGTCTTTGAGCAACCGGTAATTTTTTTCACCAATCATTTGCCTGATGAATTCTCCTCTCAGCCTCCCATCGCCGTGTTCGCCGCTTAATGAGCCTCTGTATTTTTTTACCAGGGTGGCTATTTCTTCAGCAATCGCGCGGAACAGGAGATTGCCTTCTTTCGTCTTCAGATTAATAATAGGACGTAAATGTATTTCTCCGCTACCCGCATGTGCATAATGCACGGAATAGAGGTTATACTTTTTCAGGATCTCATTAAACTCCCGGATATAGGCAGGCAGATCATTCACATCCACCGCTGTATCTTCAATTACCGGCACGGCTTTGTCGTTACCAGGCAGGTTGCTCAGCAAACCCAGCCCGGCTTTTCTCAGGGTCCATATCTTTTTGGTATCGTCGCCAAACAACAAAGGAAAATAATAGCCCAGCCCTGCCGCCCGCATTTCCGCTTCCGCTTCTTTGGCAACGGCGGTAATTTCTTCTCTTGTGTCGCGGGTATATTCTATTACGAGTATCGCGCCAGGGTCGCCCTGTACAAAAAAACGATTTTTACGTTGCTCAATATTGTCTTTGGTACATTCCAGAATATAATGGTCTATTAATTCACTTGCTGAGGGCCGGTATTTTAGTCCTATCAAATTTGCTCTTAGCGACTCATCTATTGTATTAAAATGCACACACAGTAACCCGCTCTCTTTAGGCAGTGGAACCACGTTCAACTTAATTTCAGTTATAAAGGCCAATGTGCCTTCGGAACCTGCAATGAGTTTGCAAAAATTAAAATCTTCTTCACCTGCGGTAAAAGGCGCGGTATCCAGCAATATATCCAGGGCATAACCCGTGTTTCTTCTTTCTACGGTTTTTTTGGGGAACTCCTTACGGATCTCCTGCTGTGTTTCGTAATTGCTCAACAGACCACGGATGTTTTGATAAATTTGTCCTTCCAGTCCCGGCATTTCACATTTGGCATGAAAAGCCTCTATATCCATAGCTTTAAATACAGCTTCGGATCCATCACTGAGCAAGGCTTTGATTTCAATTAAATGCTCACGGGTGCTGCGGTAAATTATAGAATTGGAACCGCACGAGTTATTGCCCACCATGCCACCGATCATAGCCCTGTTGGCTGTAGATGTTTCCGGTCCAAAAAACAAACCATGCGGCTTAAGAAAAAGATTCAGTTCATCCCTTATAACGCCGGGCTGTACACGAACCCAGTTTTCCGTGGTATTTAATTCAAGTATTTGCGTGAAATATTTTGATACATCTACCACTATGCCATTGCCTACCACTTGCCCTGCAAGTGAAGTACCAGCCGTTCGGGGTATCAGCGAAGTTTTTTGCGCATTGGCAAATGCGATCAGTTTTCTAATATCTGCTTCTGTTCTGGGTATGGCTACCGCCAAAGGCATCTCGCGGTAAGCTGAGGCGTCGGTTGCGTATAAAGTTCTTATCGTTCTATCATTATAGAATTCACCTTCCAGGGTTTGCGCGAGTTGCGCCAATTGAGTTGTCATCATTGCTTAAATTGCCAAAATTACCGATAGTTGGGACAAGGATAATTTTTTGCTGCTTAATGTTTGATTGCGAAATTACTTTTTTATTCTTAAGAAATGCCGGTTATAAAGCTATCGGAACTTCCCTGGAATGCGATACACTCTTGTATATATATTAACACCATTTAATATGGTATATGCTTTCCTGTTTTATCTTTGTATAAAAGAGAAAGGATGAAAAAGTCTGATAAAATACTTGTTGCGGTAGCTGTTGGCTTTTTGGCCGGATTGGCTGTATATGCCGCCCGCCGCTACAAAGAAAGGAGTATGCTTAACCAGGTTGCAGATGAAGGATACGAAACTGCTCATGATATCCTTTTTCCCAACAGGGATCAGATAGGAAGGAAATTGCACTACGGACCGGTATTGCCTGAGTAAATAGGTATCAGGTATCAGCGTCCAGGTATCAGGTGGCAATTGCTAACGATAAGGCATATACGCCTTCTCCTGTATTGCTCATAGCTGAGGGCTGATTCGTCACGGCGGACAAGTTGCTGACAGCCTCCGGATTTTACTTTTCTTCATACGCCATATTGTGCACGCTGGCTACTGCACGTCCCGAAGGGTCATTCATATTTTGAAAAGATTTGTCCCAGGCAAGTGCTTCCGGCGTACTGCATGCCACAGATGGTACCGATGGTACGCAAGCTGCTGCCGCGTCCGACGGAAAGTGCTCACTGAATATAGAACGGTAATGATATTCTTCTTTAGACATAGGAGGATTAATGGGAAACCGGTACCTGGCATTCGCTAACTGCTCATCTGTAACTTTGAGGGTGGCCACGGTTTTAAGTGTATCAATCCAGCTATACCCAACACCATCGGAAAACTGTTCTTTCTGCCTCCAGGCAATACTTTCGGGCAGGTAATTTTCAAAAGCCCTGCGCAGGATCCATTTTTCCATTTTGCCGTCTTTCGCCATTTTGTCAACAGGATTTAACCGCATAGCCACATCCATAAATTCCTTATCTAAAAAAGGCACACGGCCTTCTATACCCCAGGCGGCCAATGATTTATTGGCACGCAGGCAATCATACAAATGCAATTTGCTTAATTTGCGTACGGTTTCTTCGTGAAATGCTTCCGGGTTGGGTGCTTTGTGAAAATACAGGTAACCTCCAAACAATTCGTCGGAACCTTCGCCGGAAAGTACCATCTTTATACCCATGGATTTAATGATCCTTGCCATCAGGTACATAGGTGTAGAGGCCCTTATGGTGGTTACATCATAGGTTTCCAAATGATAGATCACATCTCTTATAGCATCCAATCCTTCCTGGATGGTAAAATGAATTTCATGATGTACTGTACCGATATGATCTGCAGCTTTTTGCGCGGCAGCCAGGTCAGGCGATCCTTTTAAGCCCACAACAAAGGAATGCAACTGCGGATACCATGCAGCCTGCGTATCGCCGGACTCAACTCTTTTGGCGGCAAACTTCTTGGTAACAGCCGCAATAATAGAGGAATCGAGCCCTCCGGACAGCAAAACACCGTAAGGTACATCACTCATCAACTGGCGGTGTACGGCATCTTCAAGCGCTTTACGTAAAACAGCAATATCCGAAACATTGTCTTTTACATTTTCATATTGCTCCCATTCGCGTTTGTACCAACGTTTCAATTCATATCCGCCGTCTTTACTGTGTAAATAATGGCCCGGCAAAAATTCCTTAATATTGTTACAAACGCCTTCCAGCGCTTTTAATTCGGAGGCTACATAAAAATTACCCCATTCGTCCCAACCCATATAAAAGGGAATAATGCCGATATGATCGCGGGCAATAAAGTAAGACCCATCCCTTTTGTCGTACAGGGCAAATGCAAATATCCCATTCAGGTCTTCAAGAAAATGAATACCTTTTTCCTGATATAAAGCCAGTATTACTTCACAGTCGGATTGTGTCAGAAATTCATAATCAGGTAATGATTTGCGAATTTCCTGGTGGTTGTATATTTCTCCATTTACGGCGAGTACCAGGGTTTTGTCTTTTGTGTACAAAGGCTGCCTGCCGGATTGAGGATCAACAATCGCCAAACGCTCGTGCGCTAAAACAATCTTATCATCGCTGTAAATACCCGACCAGTCCGGACCACGGTGGCGGATCTTTTTTGACATGTTAAGTATCTTAGGCCTGAGCGATTCTGTACCTGTTTTGCAATCAAATACACCAACTATACCACACATAAATATTCTGTTTAATCTACTGGTTGAAAAATTTCATCAAAAGTAGTAAATGATTACGATATAGAAAATATTTTTGTTTATTCTATGAATAATATTTAAAATAATTAGCAATTAAAGAGAAAATATTTAAAACAAATACAACCCGCACCACTTTAACAAAGTGCAACAGAAGAAGATGCTAAATTCCGGGATTCCATTCGGCAGACAGCAGTTTGTGCTTAATTTTAAGCCTTAAAATCAGAAAGCATTGAATCGAATTGACCGGCTCATGGCTATCTTAACCATGCTGCAATCTAAAAAGTTTATGCCCGCGGAACGCATCGCCGATAAGTTTTCAATAAGCATACGAACGGTGTACCGCGATGTAAAAGCGCTTACAGAAATTGGAGTACCGGTAAGTTTTGAAAACGGCCGGGGCTATTTTATTGTGCAAGGCTATTTTTTGCCGCCTGTATCATTCACCAATGAGGAAGCCAACGCACTGATACTAATGGAAAGCATTACCGCCCGGTTCTCTGATCAGTCTATCCAAAAGCACTACGAAACGGCATTAAACAAAATACGATCTGTGCTCCGCGGAAGCCAGAAAGAAAAACTGGAACAATTACAATCCCAGATAAAAACCGTTACCTGCGGGTTTGGTGGCAATAATTTCGCCTATTTATCTGAGATCCAGAATGCTATATCCGCCCAAACTATTCTTAATCTGGAATACCAAAACCTTAATGACGAGGTAAGCACCAGGGCAATAGAACCCATAGGCCTTGTTTTTTATGCTTTTAACTGGCATATGATTGCCTGGTGCTGGCGGCGTAATGCGTATCGTGATTTCAGGGTTTCCCGGATTTTGAAATTATCTGCCGAGGGAACCGCATTCCGAAAAAAGGATCATACAGATATTAATGAATACATGAAATTGCTGCCTGTTAATTACTAACCTGCAACGAAACCGGCAGGCATACGGCCTGCCCGAACAAATAAACGCGACAAGCATTTTACAATTAAAATTAAATGCCATGACACCGGGAAAGGACTTAATGAAAGCCATCGTATTGCACGGCTTTGGCGGCACTGAAAACCTGGTTTTGGAAAAGGTGCCGGTTCCGGCAATAACAAACGAAGAAGTACTTGTAAAAGTAAAATCGGCTGGCATAAACCCGATTGATGTTAAAACCCGTTTAGGCAGAGGAATGTACGGAATGCTAAAAAATAAAACACCATTGATATTGGGTTGGGATATTTCGGGCATAGTAACGGAAACCGGTAAAAATGTTACAGCATTTAAAAACGGTGATGAGGTATTTGGCATGGTTAATTTTCCGGGTCACGGTAAAGCCTATGCTGAGTATGTGGCTGCTCCTGCTACCCACCTTGCGTTAAAACCGCTTACTATTTCATATAATGAAGCGGCGGCGGCATCACTCGCTGCTTTAACCGCATGGCAGGCGCTGAAAGCACATGCTCCTGTTCAAAAGGGGCAAAAAGTGCTGATCCATGCAGCAGCGGGAGGAGTGGGGCATTACGCTGTGCAGATAGCCAAACACTATGGCGCATATACAATAGGAACAGCTTCGGCAGCCAACCGAAATTTTGTGTTAAGCCTTGGGGCTGATGAACATATTGACTACAAAGCCGCACCATTGGAGGAACAGGCATCTGATATTGATTTTGTACTGGATACAGTTGGGGGAGAAAACATTGACCACTCCTTGCAAGTAATGAAAAAAGGCGCCACCATCGTCAGCATCCCTTCCGGATTGAATGAAGCGGTTACGGATAAAGCCTATGCCAAAGGAATGAATGGCTATACTTTCAAAGTAAAATCCAATGGTAAGGACATGGAGGAAATTGCGAACCTGTTAGAGAAAGGCATTGTTAAATCGCATGTTTCCCATATTTTTCCGTTCAGTGATATGGCAAAAGCTCACACACAAATAGAAACCGGGAGAACCAGGGGAAAAGTAGTTATGGTTTGGCAGTAAAACAATATTGGAGCAGCAAAACACTACGCTCTTCTAACCTTAACCGTTAATGCTTTGGCCGGGTTAACCATAAAAACCTGGTGCATTTCACCTTCAGTAAACCCCTCTTTCCTCAACAAAGGCAGCAGAAATTTAAAAACGGTATTATAAGACCTGAATTGCCCACCACCCGGTTCGCCTACGTGATACCAGCCCGCATCATGAGAAATAAGGGCTTTGTGCAAGCGTTTTTCTGCTTTCATATCCTTCAAAAATTGTACGGATTGCTGCACCGAATCATCGTTGAGTCCATCAAAAGAAACCCAGCCGCCTTCTTTGGCAACCCGTACATGTACATCCCTGTTCTTTTCATTTTGTGCATGAATCCATACCCATGCCTCGGGGCCAACACCCATAGCTTTTATTATCTTCAATTCCTCCAGTGCAGCTTCGCCGTTGCCCGTATGTACCCCAAAAGTTAACCCCGTTGATAAATGCGTTAATGCCGCTGCCTCAATAAGCTTTTGCTGTACAGGAGATAACGGGTAGGTATCTACGCCGGTTTTAATGAATCCGGGTTTAATGCCGGTGCCTTCTATGCCCGTTTCCCATTCGTTTATCCAGCGTGCTGCCAGTTGCCGGGCAGAATCGGTATATGCATGTTTAGGCAAAAACTTTTCTTTAGCGGCCCCATAATAACCGGTATTGGAAATAATATGGAGTCCGCTGGCTTTTGATAGTCTTTGCAATAAACCCACATTTCTTCCAAGATAATTGGGCGTACATTCCACCAGTGTTTTGCAGCCATTTTTTACGGCTTCCTGCAAAACAGGCAGCGCAGTGTGGTATACTTCGTTTACATTGTAACGGGATGTAGTTATTTTTCCGGCGCCAATAAAGTCTACCAGTACATGTTCATGCGATAAGGTGAATCCTGCTTCTGCGGAAGGAATATGACCGTTTACCGTCATTATATAATCTTCATCGCCCGAGGCAGGCGTCCTGTTGCGCAATGGCAGCACATAAGGCGCACACAATAAGATGCCTGAGCGGATAAAATCTTTGCGATGCATAGGCGATTTAAAATTTGAAATTCGGGATTTGAAATTAGGGTATGACAGATATAAATGAAATCCTTTGCAGGTTTAAATTTCCCCCTTACTATTTCTCTGTTTTTGAACCGGCTATTGATCTCATTACTGATTCAAATTTTATTGCCCTGTAAAATTACTTACCTTCCTTCATTATATGGCAACGTTTGCAGCTAAAGTAATTGCATTTAACAAGTCGCTTCATTTTACAGGTGAATTGCCTCCCGGTATACGGGTGATGAATCCTTTCCGTGAAAATAAAGATAGCTTAGCCGTTTCATCTGCTTTCTACAAAAAATACTACAGCGACAATAACCGGCGGCACATTATACTGGGCATTAATCCGGGCAGATTTGGCGCGGGATTAACAGGCATCCCCTTTACTGATCCCAAAAGACTGGTGGAAAAATGCGGATTGCTTTATCCCGGACCACCCGCACACGAACCCTCGTCGGTTTTTATATACGATATGATTGATGCTTACGGCGGTCCCGAAAGTTTTTACGGAAAATTCTATATCAACTCCATATGCCCTTTAGGCTTTACCATAAAAAATGGATTGGGAAAAGAAGTAAACTACAATTTTTACGACAGTAAGGCATTGTCCGACGCAGCCTATGACTTTATTGTCCAAAGCATCAAAAAACAAATTGCGCTGGGGATAGATACAGGTATTTGTTTTTGCCTGGGCAGCGGTAAAAATGAAAAGATACTGCTCCGGTTAAATGAAACACATGGCTTTTTTAAAAAAATTATAGCCCTCGAGCACCCCCGCTTCGTAATGCAATACAAATCAAAATACACGCGGGAGTACATTGATAAATACCTCGCCGCTTTCAGCATGGTGAAATAGCCCGTCAGTACAGCCTGCCCCTCCTTTCGTCGGGTACCGGGCGCATTACACTACGATCTCTACAATTTTAGTAGCCTCAATATTGGCATTGCGCATGGCTATGCTCCGAACGGTGTTCCCCGCAAAATTACTGAAGGCCTTTCGCGTAATCTCATCATCACTAACCATTACCGGTATTCCAATATCACCACCTTCTCTTATACCCTGTACCAATGGTATTTGTCCTAAAAAAGGAATGTCAAATTCTTCGGCCAACCTTTTACCGCCTTCTTTTCCAAAAATATAATATTTATTTTCGGGTAGTTCTGCAGGCGTAAACCAGCTCATATTCTCTACCAACCCTATGATGGGCACTTTAATCTGGGCCTGCCCAAACATGGCAATGGCTTTTTTGGCGTCGGCCAGTGCCACAGGCTGAGGCGTGGTAACTACTACCGCTCCGGTTACAGGAACGGTTTGAACCAATGTTAAATGAATATCGCCGGTACCGGGCGGCATATCAATTACCAGGTAATCCAGCTCACCCCACTCTACATCCGTTACAAATTGCCGGATAGCGCTGCTGGCCATAGGCCCGCGCCATACAATCGCCTGCTTCTCATCTACCAGTGAACCTATGCTCATTAGCTTTATGCCAAATTTTTCTAACGGAATGATAATGCCCTTTTCACCCTCTTTTTTCATAAGCGGCCTTTCGCCACGAACGCCAAACATCATGGGTACGCTTGGCCCGTAAATATCAGCGTCCATTAAGCCAACGGAAGCGCCGCCTTCTGCCAGCGCCAGTGCTAAGTTAGCGGCCACGGTAGATTTGCCAACGCCTCCTTTGCCACTTACAACGGCAATGATATTTCTTACACCAGGCAAAATGTGTTTATTGTCTTTTCTGGTACTATTGGCATTAGCTGTAAACTTAATATCTACCTGCGCATTTTTATTTACCAGGAGGTGCACTGCATTGATGCATGCATTTTTGATCATATCTTTTAAAGGACATGCGGGCGTAGTAAGTACAACTGTAAATGAAACCTTATCTCCTTCTGTTACAATGTCTTTAACCATATTTAGTGTTACGAGATCTCTGCCCAGATCGGGTTCAATTACATTTCCCAACGCTTTGAGGATATCACTTTCTTTCATCTGCCGAACTTTTTGTTAAAAAAAATATTGCCCCGCAAAGTTAAGACCATAAATGCTTACTTTGTTTTTTTCGTAAGTTCAGGGTAAATTGGGTTTTCACATGTTTGATTGTGATTTTAGGGTATTATTGCAATTCATTTAAACAGATTAATGAAACATTTTTTACGGTATATATTTTTCTCATTATTATTGATTCCTTTTGCAGCTCAAGCACAGTTTGAATCTTTAAAGGATTCTGTTGTACAATTGTACGGGGTAGTAATGACGCATGACAGTTTAAAAGGAATACCGGGTGTAACGGTAATGGTAAAAGGGCAAAACCGCGGAACGATCACGAATGAACAGGGTGTTTTTTCGATAGTGGTATTAAAGGGCGATGAAATCCGGTTTACACATGTATCTTACCGTACCGAAACCGACAAAATCCCAACTAACCTTGAAGGGAATCAATACAGTATGGTTAAGTTATTGGCCGAGGATACCATTTACCTGCCTACCGCTATCATAAAAGCCCGCCCAACCCGTGAACAATTTGAACGCGATTTTGTGAATAATGATGTTCCGGATGATGGTATAGAAATTGCCCGGCAAAATACCAGCGAAGCCAAACGAAGAATATTGGCCCGGTCATTACCCCGTGATGGTGGTGAAGCCAGTAATTATGCACTGAGTAAAAATGCCCAGGGCTATTATTACAGTGGCCAGGCGCCACCTATGAATATATTTAACCCGTTTGCCTGGAGCGAATTTGTGAAGGCGTGGAAAAGGGGGGATTTTAAGAAGAAAAACTAACATGATAAAAAACATTGCTGTTATTGGCGCAGGCACTATGGGCAACGGTATCGCTCATGTATTTGCGCAGTATGGCTTTAGTGTAACCCTTGCGGATATTAGTGAAACTGCATTGGGAAAAGCAATTGAAACCATATCTAAAAATGCAGACCGCCAGGTAAGCAAAGGAATCATTACGCAGGCAACAAAGGATAGCATATTATCAACCCTCCACATTTCTACCAGTATAGAAACTGGCGTTGCCGAAGCAGACCTCGTAATAGAAGCGGTAACAGAAAACAAAGCAGTCAAATTAAAAATATTTAAAGAATTAGATGCATTTGCACCGCCCTCATGCATACTGGCCACCAATACCTCTTCTATTTCCATTACAGCGATAGCCGCGGTTACCGGGCGTGCCGGAAAAGTGATTGGCATGCATTTTATGAATCCCGTGCCGGTAATGAAACTGGTGGAAGTGATCAACGGATATGCCACAGCAAAAGAAGTAACCAGCGAGGTAGTGCATATTACCAAACAGTTGGATAAGATGCCCTGCATCGTAAACGACTATCCCGGCTTTATTGCCAACCGTATTCTTATGCCCATGATCAACGAAGCGATATACAGCTTGTATGAGGGTGTAGCAGGAATCGAAGAGATTGATACCGTAATGAAACTGGGCATGGCGCATCCTATGGGACCTTTGCAACTGGCAGATTTTATTGGATTGGATGTTTGTCTGAGCATACTAAAAGTACTGTACGAAGGATTTGGCAATCCCAAATACGCTCCCTGCCCTCTATTGGTAAATATGGTGACCGCAGGTAAACTGGGTGCAAAAAGTGGTGAAGGATTTTACAAATACACCCCGGGTAGTAAGGAACTGGTACCGGCCTGGTGAAAATGTGGGGAAATCCTAAGAACCAAAAATCAAAAGACAAATCAATTTCAAATTCAAAGACGATCCCGCACGTGCGAGACGAAATACCTATTAAAGTGTGCAACCATAAACCACAAACAATAAACTACAAATTCAATCCGTTTTTTGGGATTCTACATTCCGCACTGTATCTTGAACCATGATGTTTGTTATTTCTAAACTTGTTATTGTATTGCTGAGCCCTGTACTATGGATCGTAATCGTTTTTCTGTGGGGATGGTTCAGCAAAAAGTCTGTCAGGAAAAAAAGATGTTCTATTGCCGGCACCATTATGCTCCTTTTTTTTACCAATCCTTTCATTATCAGTCAGCTCATCCTTGCTTATCAGCCTGCAAAAGTAACGCTCCGGTCAAATGAAAATTACAGCGCCGGTATTTTATTGGGCGGCTTTGCAGGCATGAACAAAACAGATGGCCAAAAGTATTTTAGCGAGCAAAGCGACAGGTTTATCCAAACCGTGTTATTGTATAAAAGCGGCCATATAAAAAGAATAATTGTAGCAGCCGGAGATGGTTCTGTTTTTAACAGGGGCGATTTCAGGGAAGGCGATTTTGTGCAGGAACAACTTGTTGCAATGGGTATACCTGCGGCAGACATTGCAGTAGACAGGGATTCAAGGAACACGGCAGAAAACGCCATCAATTCCAAAAAAATAGTTGATTCGCTCCAACTCCCTGCGCCCTATGTACTAATAACCTCGGCGCTTCATATGCCACGCGCCCAAAAAACCTTTACCAGGGCCGGTATTGAAGTAATACCCTATCCCGCTGCGTTTTTTATCAGACCCCCCGATAGCGTTGTACCTACTGATTATATTCTTCCGTCGGCCAGTGCCCTCAGATACTGGGACATGTATTTAAGAGAAATTACCGGCAGCCTGATGTATTGGATAACCGGAAGAGGATAGCAGTTATTTACAATATTTTATTCCGTTTACAGATTTTGCTTCATATAATCTGCAATATGCCTTTCATTGTCATTATTGCGCTCTGAAAGCGAGTTGATAATCCTTCGTTGTTCCGCTTCCGTTTTATTCCGGCTCAGCTTTTTCTTTGGCAGTAATGATCGTTGCAAAGCTGAATTGTTTCATGAAGGCAACCATCTCTTCACGATCCGTCATTGCATTCATCCGGGGAATATACATGTATAGTCTTTTATTTTGGAAATCAACTGTATGCAATACGTTTTTACTGCTCTTCTTTTCTTTCAAACCACCCTGCAATATAACTTACAATAAACAACTGAAACGCATGATAGATCATCAGTGGCAACAGCATGAATCCCGCAAAGGATGCGTTGCTGAACAACACCTTGGAAAATACGGTGCCGTGCACCAATGATTTTTTTGACCCGCAAAACAATGCGGTAATCCTGTCTTCCTTACTGAAGGACAGCAAAATACAAATCAAATAAATGATGCAGTACAACAAAAAAAACAAAACGATCGCAACAACACATAGCATTACAATATCCTTCCATTGCATACCAGAAAATGTACCATCCGAAAATGATTCAGCGAAACTTTTGTACACGATCAAAACAATAACACTCTTATCAAATATAGCCAGTTGTTTACCGTACCTCGCAGCCCAGTGTCCTATAGCACGCTGCACAGCAATTCCGGCAATTACAGGTATAATGATTTCAACGATGAGCTTAAAATAAATTTGCAGAAAATCAACATCGCCCTGCTGTTGCATAAATAACCCCATCCATAATGGAGTTAACACAATACCGATGAGTCCCGAGATGCTTGCATTAAAAATAGCCGCCGGCAGATTGCCTTTTGCCATGGCTACCATTACTACAGAAGAAGAAACAGTGGATGGCAATACGGCTAAAAAAAATACAGACAGCCAGATTAATTCCTGCTGTTCTGTTTGCAGGAAAGGGCGGGCAATGAGTACAAGCAGTGGGCAAATAACAAAAGTAGCCGACTGGATAACAACGTGCAGCTTCCAGTTTTTTAATCCTGCTTTTATTTTTTCGGGACTTAATTTAACGCCATAAAAAAAGAAGATCACCGCAATGCCTGCGCTGCAAATAGCATCTAATGGAATTCCACTTTGGACGGCGCCAAACTGCGGGAAAAACCAGGCTACCGCAACAGCTACAAACAATGCCAATACAAATCGGTCTACTTTCATACTGAATATTATACCGTTTAACTAAATCCGAAGCATTTTAATCCCGAAATCCGAAGGGAAGAACCAAAAATAAGAAATAACAAAATCCAAATCATAAACATCAGATGCGGCCTGTCCCTCCTTACGTTAGGCGCCAACCGCATCTGGTAAACTATAAATTTAAAACCGGTACCCTTATGTTCCTGTATCTGCCTGTTATTTCTTCCTCACCAATTCATCTTCCCCGTTACCCCTCTTTTCAGTCTTCGCCAGGCTCCCTGCTTTCTTCACCAATTCTAAGAACTCTTTGCGATAGCCTTCAGCATCATTGCCAATAGCGGAATTAGCCAAAGCCAGCACATTGTTATACGAAGACTGCTGCATGAACTCCGAACGGGTGAGCAGCATACCGAATTGGGCTACGGCTGCGGCAAAGCGGAAATTACGGGAAGCATTGTTTAATGCAATGTGCCCGTCAATTACAGGGTGTTCTGTTAACTTACTCTTTTCGCCTGAAGGGCTTTTATACCGCAGTTTGATAGTAAGCAACTCAGGCGAATAATTGGCTGCCTTTTGCTGTGCTTTATCCTGGTATTTCAACGGGTCAACCTTTTCTATAAAATCACTTTTTACACCCACGGGTATTACTTCATACAAAGCCGTAACGGTATGCCCGCTGCCCAATTCACCGGCATCTTTTTTATCATTGTTAAAATCTTCCTTATTCAGCATGCGGTTTTCATAACCAATCAAACGATAGGCCTGCACTTTGGAAGGATTGAATTCTACCTGCAATTTTACGTCTTTGGCAATCGTGAATAAGGTACCGCCAAATTCACTCACCAATACTTTCTTCGCCTCACTTATGCCATCAATGTATGCATGGTTGCCATTGCCTTTATCGGCCAATTTTTGCATTTTATTGTCTTTGTAATTTCCCATACCATAGCCCAGTACTGTTAAAAAAACACCGCTTTTTCTTTCCTGTTCAATTAATCTTTCCATATCATCATCACTGCTGGCGCCTACATTAAAATCACCATCGGTACATAAAATAACGCGGTTGTTTCCACCTTGAATAAAATTTTGCCTGGCTATTTTATATGCGAGTTTTATTCCTTCACCACCAGCAGTTGAACCACCTGCCTCCAAACGATCAATAGCATCTTTTACAGTTTGAACATTTGCTCCGCTTGTTGCAGGCAATACTACTCCGGCATTTCCGGCATACACCACTATGGCAACCCTGTCTTTTTCCCGGAGCTGATCTGTAAGCAACTTCATGGATTGTTTTACCAAAGGCAACTTATTCTCATCCTGCATTGAACCCGATACATCAATCAAAAAAACGAGGTTGGAAGCGGGAATATTTTCTGTTGCTATCTTCTCTCCCTGCAAACCAATCATTACCAACCTGTGATCCTTGTTCCAGGGGGCATCCGATAATTCAGTATGGATGGAAAAAGGCTTGTCGTCTCCGGGCTGCGGATAATCATATTGGAAATAATTGATCATTTCCTCAATGCGCACTGCCCCCACCGGCGGTAACTTCCCGTTATTTAAAAACCGCCGTACATTGCTATACGAAGCCGCATCCACGTCAATTGAAAAAGTGGATAAGGGATTGTCTTTCACCGCAAGGAAGCGGTTCTCAACAATGCCATCATAGTCTTCGGTATTAAAATCAATATCCTCGCTGCCATATAACTGGTGGTTGCGATTTGGCGATTGCCTGGTAGCGGGCGATGGATAAGATGCATTTCCTCTAATGACCACACCAGCTACCTTTCCCTGCAACATTTCATCTGCTTTGGTTTCCCGTTGTACCGACCCCGTTAGGCTTTTCTTTTTCGTTGGGCCATAGGCCGTTACTACTACTTCCTCCAGTTCGCTGGTTGCTTGTATCAGTTGAACATTCAGTACAGCCTTTCCTGATACATTCACTTCTTTGGTATCAAAACCCAGCGCCGAAAAAACAAGTGCGGCGTTAGCGCCTGTAACCGTAATGGTAAAATCGCCATTGGCGTCGGTTTGAGTAATATTTGCCGTACCTTTTTCTGTAACCGACACACCGGGAAGAATAGTCCCTGCGCTGTCTGTTACCTTACCTTTAACTGTAAGAGAAGCTGGCGGAAAAAAAGCCGTTAAGGCAGCAATAATAATTATGCTGCAAAGTATTGCATACTTCATAAAAATAAGTTTTAAGGTTTCGTTTGAATGGTGGATGCGGTGGCAAATAGAATTACATAAGATGATGGAATTATTTTTTTAAGGACTGCTGAGATGGACTAAGTGAGCGTGAACCTGTATTACTTTCTTATTATCTTCTATCTTTGATTTTTCATATTTTAACCATTGTTTGAATTTCATAAAAAACATATCAACTGACGGGAGCTCCGATACCGAATACATTGCTTTGTATAAACAAACGAATGACATGCGGGTGCTGTCGGACCTGTACCAGCGCTATATGGAACTGGTATACGGGGTTTGTCTGAAATATTTTAAAGATGCAGAGCAGAGCAAAGATGCCGTTATGAATATTTTTGAAGAACTGGTTGAGAAACTGAAATTCCATGAAGTAAGTAATTTTAAAAGCTGGCTGCATACGCTTATCCGGAACCACTGCCTGATGCAGCTACGTACACCCAGGAATTTAAAAACCACCGAATTTAATCAGGACTATATGCAATCTTCGGAAACCGTGCATCTTAATGGGATGCTGGAAAGGGAAGAACAATTTGTTAAATTAGAGAAATGCATTCAAACACTATCGAAAGAACAGAAAAAAACAGTTGAGTTATTTTATTTACAGCAAAAATGCTATGACGAAATTGCCGAAATTACAGGCTACGAATGGAATAAAGTAAGGAGCTATATTCAAAACGGAAGAAGGAATTTGAAAAATTGTATGGAGGAAGAGTAAAAATGTGGAATTGTGCTAATTTGAAAATTTGAAAATGTGGCGGTCGGTACGACGAAGGAGCGTCAGACCGCATGCACAAGCTATAAAAGTTACAAGTTACAAGTTGCATGGGGGGAAGCAGGTTCCAGGTATCAGTGCTGACGACTGACTACTCACTAAAACATAATGTCCGAAAACAATAAACATATCAAACCATATACGGCGGCGGATATACAACGCTATCTGAACAGGGAGATGACCATGGCGGAGCGGCATGCTATAGAAAAAGCGGCGTTAGAAGACGCTTTTCTTGCAGAGGCAATAGAAGGTTATGCGACGCAGAATGCCCCAGGGCTTTCTTCAGATATAGAGAACCTGAGAAAAAGATTGCAGAAAAAAAACGACACGAAAATAATTCCTGTACGCAATAGAAGGATATGGTGGAGTTCTGCAGCAGCCGTTATTATTGTATTGGGAGCCGGTATTACCTGGTACTGGCTTGCGCCAACCGAAAACAATATCGCGCAGCAAAAAGAAAAAGAACAAAAAACTACGCCATTAAAAGAAACACAGGATACTGCAGAAATGCGGGCAGCTACCGATTCAACTGATATTGCCCTGCAGGAAAATAAAGTGTCTAAAAAAAATGTACCTGCGGTTTCAGCACCTGAAAAAAAGGCGCCCGTTCCGCTTCCTGTCCCTTCCACAAAAACAAAGCAGCCGCCTGCATCCCGGGCGGCAACAAAAAAAGATGTTTCGGAAAACCCATCATTAGATATAGCGGCCGCAAACAAGGAGGCTTCAACTAAAACTTACCGTATTGAGCAGGAAGAATCACAAAGAGATAAAAATATTTCAGAAAGCCGTGAAAGACCCTTACCCTCAACAATACAAAATAACACTTCCGCTTTTTTTAATACAAATATTTTTACGGGTAAAATAACAGACAGCAATAACAATCCACTGCCTTTTGTAAATATTCGAATTGTCAATACCGCTTCCGCTGTATATAGCGATGCCAGGGGGAATTTTAAATTAATGAGTGGGGATACGCTATTAACAGCACATGTCAAATCTGCGGGCTTTAAACCCCGGCAGGTGGTTTTACATGCCAGCGCTCCTTTTAATAATATTATTTTATTGCCGGAAGAAAATGCTTTAGCGGAAGTTGCAGTAACAGGCTACAAAACGGCAAAGAAAAAAGCTGTAATAACTGATGAAGATACTGACGCTACTCCTGAAGCGGAACCCGCAGACGGATGGGGAAATTTTGATATATATTTAGTTAATAATACCCGCCTGCCCGGCACAGCACCCAATTCAAGCCGAGGATTTGTTGATCTGTCATTTACTGTAGATAAATACGGGAGACTTTCTGATTTTAAAATTATGCATTCTACCTGCGTACAGTGCAACAAGGAAGCCATCCGGGTTATAAAAGAAGGTCCTCAATGGAAATTATCTGAAGGTAACATTCCTGCAAAAGTTTCTCTTACCATCCAGTTCTGACTATTAGAACAACCTGCAAAAAGCCTATTTGTTAAACCTTGCATAATTCTTTTCAATTTCCTTTCGGGCTTGAATTGCATCACGGTAAACACTATCTTCGCCGCAACAAATAATAGTGCAATAAACTACGCGAATAGCGACTTTATTCATTAAAAACCAAAAAACAACTACAGATGAAAAAGATCTTTTTACTTGCCGCTTTTTCTGCGATCTTCTGTTTTGCAGAAGCTCAACAATTAAAAACGCCGGCTGCTTCGCCATTGCAAACAGTAAAGCAGGAGTTTGGACTATCTGCCGTTGAGCTGTCTTATTCAGGACCAGCAGTAAAAGGCAGAACCGTTTTTGGCGACCTGGTGCCTTATGGAAAAGTGTGGCGGACAGGTGCAAATGGCGCTACCACTATTAGTTTTGGTGACGATGTTACCTTCGGCGGTAAAAAAGTTCCCGCCGGAAAGTATGGATTGCTTACCATTCCCAATGCGTCCGAATGGACCATTATTTTAACCAAACAATTAAATGTAACCAGTCCTTCCGCTTACAAAGAGGACCAGGACGTTGCGCGCATCAAGATCAACGCAGTAGATCTTCCTTTTCCGCTGGAGTCTTTTTTAATTTCCTTTGATAACATCTTACCATCTTCTATGGATATGATTATCGGATGGGACAAAACAGTTGTTATCATTCCTATTACTACGGATATCAATACCAAGATCAATACGCAGATCAGCAGCCTGGAAGGAAAAGAGAATTTCCCTTACTTCGCTGCTGCCGCTTATTATCTTGAAAACGGCAAAGACCTGAACAAAGCGCTCGGGTGGTTTAATAAAGCAACAGAAAAAGAACCCAACGCGTTTTGGATCTGGCACCAGAAGGCAAAATGCCTTGCAAAACTGGGTAAGAAAAAAGAAGCACTTGCGGCAGCCAATAAATCCACTGAATTGGCTACCTCTGCAAAAAACGATGATTATGTGCAGTTGAATAAAAAACTAATTGCCTCGTTGAATTAATTTTCAGATACTATAATAACACAGCATAATATTAGGCCACTTAGTTAAGAAGACGGGAAGCATATTCGTCTTTGAACCAAGTGGCTTTTTTATTAAAAAAGCGCTGAAAAGACTAAAAATCCCGACGAAGGCTAAACGGAAAAACCTCTTTTGTCTATCTCTCCTCCAATCCGGCAATATCCTTTTTCCAATCCTTATCTTTGCCGCCATAAAAATATCAGCATGAGCGCGATGCTTGAAAAAATAACAGAAGCCGTTTCTTTTATTAAAAGCTGCTATGGATTTCTACCAGAAATTGGTATCGTATTGGGCAGCGGGCTCGGAAATTTTGTGGAAGAAATGACCATTGAAAAGGAGATCTATTATTCGGAGATCCCGCATTTCCCGGTTTCTACAGTTGAAGGGCATTCGGGCAGGCTGATCTTTGGACAACTGAGTCAAAAAAGGATTGTAGCAATGGCCGGGCGCCTGCATTTTTACGAAGGACATGATGCCACAGAAGTGGCGTTTCCTGTTCGGGTAATGAAACTACTGGGTATTCATACTTTGCTTATCAGCAATGCGGCTGGAGGCGTTAATACTTCTTTTGCCGTAGGCGACCTGATGATCATTAACGATCATATAAGCCTGGCTACCGTAAACCCTTTAATTGGTAAAAACGAAGATGCATTCGGGTTGCGCTTCCCCGACATGAGCGAACCTTATTCCAAAATACTGATTAAAAAGGGGAAAGCAATTGCGGCGCAAATGGGCTATCCGGTTAAAGAAGGTGTATACTTTGGTGTAACAGGACCAACATTTGAAACCCGTGCCGAATACAAAATGATCCATGCGCTTGGAGGAGATGCCGTAGGCATGAGTACGGTACAGGAGGTAATTGTGGCAGTACATGCCGGTATAAAAGTATTTGGCATAAGCGTAATTACCGATTTGGGCATACGGGAAGAAGACAATATTATTACGCATGAAGAGGTGTTGCAGGCAGCAGCCGCAGCAGAACCAAAGCTCACCGCCTTATTTAAAGAGTTAGTTAAAGCTATTTGATTTAGGCATTTTTTCAAGGGATATGTAATGATTTCAGGTATTTTCGCCGGGCATGGAATTAAGCCAACTGCATTGAAGAAAATATTTACATATATACTGCTCTCCATACTGGTTGGTTCTGCATTGCCTGCCTTATCGCAGCGACTTCCGGGCAGGCTGGGCAACATCAGCAATATGGGCCGGGGAGGCAGGTCGGGTGGCGGCGATTCCATAAAGTTTGAACACCGCGACCCTTTTGCAGACTCTGTAAGCATCCGATTTAAATACATTGATTCGGTACGCTCCTATACTTTTGATTCTTCATTGATTGATTTTTACATTAAGGTACCTCTGAAATCAGAATATGTATGGCTGGGCAATAACGGAACAGCTACCACTTCTCTTTTATTTAATCCAGCAACAAGGCCTGGATGGGATCCGGGGTTTCATGCTTTTGACGCATATGCTTTTAACACAGAGCAAACCCGCTTTTACAACACTACCCGCCCGTTTACTGAACTCAATTACCTGATTGGAAGCGGAGCAGAACAGTTCATCAATATCTTACACACTCAAAACATAAAACCCAACTGGAATTTTGCATTCCAGTTCCGGCTCATTAATGCTCCGGGTTTTTTTAAAAGCCAGAACACCAATCATTCCAATTTGCGGCTCAACTCCTATTACCAGTCGCCCAATAAAAGATATGGGATATATTTTATTGGACTAACCAACAGCCTGCAATCTGCCGAAAGCGGAGGGATAGCGAGCGATAGCTTCCTGGCAGATAAAACAGGCACGTATTCAGACCGGTTCAACATTCCTATTAATACCGCCGGTGATGCTACCTATAGCCGTGACCCCTTTAATACACAATTAAAAACAGGTAACAAATACAACGAGCTTAAACTATTGATAAGGCAACAATACGATTTTGGGAAAAAAGATTCATTGGTAACCGATTCTACTGTTATCAAACTCTTCTACCCACGCTTCAGGATGGAACATACGCTTCAATACAACACCTACAAATACCTGTTCCAGGATATTGCTCCGGATAGTGCGTTTTATAAAAAAAATTACAATATAGCGGTTAACCCCGGTGATTCTATTGCATACCGTAATTCATGGAAGGAGATTGTTAATGATTTTTCCATTTACCAGTTTCCCGATATTAAAAACCAGCAACAATTTCTTAAGGTGGGCGCCAGCCTGCAAAATCTTTCCCTGAAAAGATTTGATTCAACACGCAACATGCTGTATAACGTTTTTGTGCATGGGGAATACAGGAACAGGACCCGGAATAAAAAATGGGACATTGAGGCGCATGCACAATTTTATGTTACAGGATTCAATGCCGGCGACTACCGGGCATATATCAGTCTGCAAAGATTACTGAGCAGAAAACTGGGTTCCCTGCAGGTAGGTTTTGAAAATGCAAACCGAACACCATCTTACCTCCTGCGCAATACCAGTGGTTTCCCGGTTGTGACGCCTTCCAATGGAACCAATAAAGAAAACATTACACACCTGTTCGGGGCTTTTACTATCCCATCTTTGCAAATGCAGCTCAGCGGTCACTATTATCTTATTGGCAATTATGCATACTTTAAAAACTTTTATGAAGCCGATCAGCAAACCACTCCTTTTAACGTATTGCAGATCAAAGGCAGCAAAGATTTCAGGATAAGCAAATTCTGGCATTGGTATGCAGATGTGGCCGTTCAAAAAACCGCCGGCAATACGCCCGTTAATATTCCATTGCTCTACCTGCGTAACCGCCTTGTGTTCCAGGGACAGTTCTTCAGGAACCTGAATATTGCCCTTGGGCTGGATTCGAGGTATTATACGCCTTATACTGCCGACAATTATTCTCCTGTAACAGGGCAGTTCTTTCCCCAGGACAGTATTCGCATAGCCAATTTGCCTGATATCGCAGCCTTTGTAAATTTCAGGATCAGGAGTTTCAGCGCTTTTGTAAGACTGGAAAATTTGAATACGCTTGAACTGGATGGATTTTCTTTCACCAACAACAATATGGCGGCGCCACTGTATCCCTACCAGGGACTGCTCTTTAAAGTGGGTATCTTCTGGAATTTTGTGAACTAACGGGTAGCAGTAAGCGTTCAGCCATGAGCTTTCAGCAGTGAAAGCTGATAGCGGATAGCCTTTGATCATACATTCGTAACTTTGCACCCGGCACTTTTGTATTTACCAGATAAAAGAATATGACAACAAAAAAAATCATATTTACCTTCCTGCATTTTTTGAAAGGATTGTTTGTGAAAAAAGATTGTTGCAGGTGAGCGCATTTCTGATTAATGTGCAGTGTGACCCTCCTTCCATCGGGTACCAACCGCGCTAAGTAATTTGCATCTCAAATTTTAAATCTCAAATCATTAGTGTCCGGTAAAAATACTTGATTGATAAATTAAAAGGAGGCGAG
>CALKHN010000046.1 GCA_937991535.1 uncultured Sphingobacteriales bacterium | reverse complement strand
CAGCCAACAGCGCCTTCCGGTTAAATCGCATTTCAATGTACTGGTATGGACAGATAACAAGGAAGAACTGAAGGACCTGAAGAATATGGTGTCCTCTGCATTGGCACAGATGGATGCAGTAGCGAAACAGGAAACTATTGGCGCTCCGCAAATATTCTGGGCGGGTATTCCCGGTAACGCCGCAGACTTTCCCATGAACGACACCTTCGACACGTTTGCGGAACAGGCTACCTGCTTTCTGAACCTGGAAACGGGGTATCGTTCTTCAGTAAGCCCCGTAGGTATTCGCATGGGTGACAGGCTCACCGGCAAACCTGTTCATGTGGACATCAGCGACGAGCCTATGAAAATGGGCATTTGCACAAACAGGAATAAATTCATACTTGGCCCCAGTGGTTCCGGTAAGAGCTTTTTTACCAACCACATGGTACGCAGCTATTACGAGCAGGGCACGCATATCGTGCTGGTGGACGTAGGGCACAGCTACAAGGGACTGTGCGATATGGTGAATGGCTACTATTTTACCTATAGTGAAGACAATCCCATCCGCTTCAATCCCTTTTACATAGGCGAAGGCGATAGCCTTGATACCGAAAAAAAGGAAAGCATTAAAACCCTGCTCCTGGCATTATGGAAAAAAGATGATGAGGAATTTAAGCGCAGTGAGTATGTAGCCCTGTCCAATGCTATCGGAGGTTATTACAGCTATCTGGAAAAGAATACCAAAGTGTTTCCCTGCTTCAACAGCTTTTACGCTTTTCTGAGGGACGAGTACACGCAGGTGCTGGAAGGCGACCGGGTGAAAGAAAAGGATTTTGATATAAATAACTTCCTCTACGTGCTTCGCCCTTACTATGAAGGTGGCGAATTTGATTATCTCCTCAACGCAACCGAAAACCTGAACTTATTACAGGAACGGTTTATCGTATTCGAGCTGGACAACATCAAGGATCACCCGATTTTATTTCCCGTCGTAACGATCATCATCATGGAAGTCTTCATCAACAAAATGAGGAAGATGAAGGGCATCCGGAAAATGATATTGATTGAAGAAGCCTGGAAAGCTCTCATGAAAGAAGGCTTTGCCGAATACATAAAATACTTATTCAAAACCGTAAGGAAATTTTTCGGAGAAGCGATAGTGGTAACGCAGGAAGTGGAAGATATTATTTCTTCTCCGGTGGTAAAGCAGGCCATCATTAACAACAGCGATTGCAAGATACTGCTTGACCAAAGTAAATATCAGAACAAGTTTGACCAGATACAGGAATTGTTGGGACTAACGGAAAAGGAAAAGGCGTTGGTACTGTCCGTTAACAAATCCAACGACCCTACTAAAAAATACAAAGAAGTATTCATCAGCCTCGGAGGTATGCTAAGCAAAGTGTACCGTACAGAAGTTAGCCTGGAGGAATACCTCGCCTATACTACCGAGCAGACAGAAAAAGTAAAACTGATGGAATATGCTGCAAAGTTTGATGGTGACATCCGCAAAGGCATTGCGGCAATGGCAGATGATATAAGAAATAAAAGCTAAACACCTAACCAATGAAACTGAATAAACTGATCTGTGACCTGCGCTTAGCCATTAAAATTATCCTGCACTTTGGGAGGCAGCATCATGCTACACTCTCGATGATGGAAGGCATATATGTAAGACAGCCGCCACACAATGAAAAGATTGCTGGAGTGGATACCACCCTTACCATAAAGCCCTGTGGCAGCTTCTACCAGGTTACACGAACAGAATATGTAAGTAACACGCCTGAATCTGAAGAAACATGGTTGGCTACCTATGGATGGCATTCCAACGGCCACCTCATTGAAATAGGCGGAGATCGGTATTGCGTTTTCGAGACAGTTTCAAAATCACTGTACCTCGAAGCACTGACGGAGCAGGGAAAGACAACGATTGAATTATTTATTAAAAATCTATAAGGCATGAAAAAGATATGGTTCATCACAATGTTAGCTACCATGTTACTGGTGGTAGCACCCACGCAACAAAGCCACGCAGTGGTTTGGGTTGTAGTAAAAGCTGCCGTCAAAAAAGTGATCAAGGCAATTGACCTGCAAATTCAGCGATTGCAGAATAAAACGATATGGCTGCAAAACGCTCAGAAAACCTTAGAGAATACTTTATCCAAATTAAAACTGGATGAGATTTCGGACTGGACGGAAAAGCAAAAAGAGCAATACCGGAAATACTATGAGGAACTGGCTAAAGTTAAATCCATTATATCCTACTACCAGCGCATCCGGGATATTACAAAGAAACAATTACGCCTTGTAGATGAATACAAACGCTCTTGGTCGCTGATCCGGCAGGACAGTCATTTTACTGTAGAGGAAATTTTTTACATGGAAAAAGTGTATTCAGGCATTCTTGACGAAAGCCTGAAGAACATTGACCAGATCAGCCTCATCATAAAATCCTTTACGACGAAAATGAGCGATGCCAAAAGGCTGGAGCTGATTAACAACGCAGCCGACCAGGTCGATGTCAATTATTCGGATCTGGTGCAGTTCAACAGGCAGAATACTTTACTAAGCCTTCAGCGTGCTAAAACCGAAACCGAAGTGCAGGCAGTAAAAAAATTATATGGACTTCCTTAAATCAGAACGTATGAAAAAGATACTCTTGTTTCTATTGCTGGTTGTGTCGGCAGGGAGTAACCTGCAAGCACAAACTTTTGCAGAATGGTTTCAGCAAAAGAAGACACAAAAGAAATACCTGCTTCAGCAAATTGCTGCGCTCCAGGTGTATATCGGCTATGCTAAAAAGGGCTACAACATAGCCAAAGATGGGTTGAACACTATCGGCGGCTTCACCAGGGGAGAATTTAACCTGCACACGGATTACCTAAATTCTTTGAAGTCCGTGAACCCGGAAATCAGGCGGTATGCAAAGGTTGCGGATATAATCGCCTTACAGGTAAAAATTGTACAAAACTACAACCGCACTTACGGCAGGCTTAACAGCAGCGACGCCTTTAGCAACGATGAGCTGGCCTACATCAGAAGGGTCTTTGGTCGGTTGCTGGACGACTGCGATAAAAGTCTGGACGAACTGATTACGATTACAACGGATGGCAAGTTAGAAATGAAGGACGATGAGCGCATTGCAAGAATTGATAAGTTGTATCTGGACATGCAGGACAAATACACTTTCTCGCAAAGTTTTTCCAACGATGCAAAATCGCTTGCTGCATCCAGAATCAAAGAAAAAACAGATGTACAAACCAGCCGTGTATTACAGGGCATTAAAAACGAGTAACTATGAAAAAGCTGATCATAATGATATCGCTATCCTTCCTGGGCATATTGCCTGCCTTTCGTGCATCTGCGCAGGCAGATGAGATAGCGCAGCTCATACTCAATATTGAGAAACTGGCGCAATTCAAGCAAATACTTAGCGACATGAAGAAAGGCTACGAAATTCTTAGCGGAGGATATAACACTATCAAGAATATTTCAGAAGGCAACTTCAGTTTGCATAAGGCTTTTCTTGATGGCTTGATGGAGGTAAGTCCGGCGGTACGCAATTACCGGCGTGTGGCAGACATTACCAATTACCAGATCATTCTGGTTAAAGAATACCGTAAGGCTTATGAACGCTTCCGGCAGGACAACAATTTCAATGCAGATGAGCTGGCTTATTTGGGTCGTGTATATGATAATCTGTTTAAAGAAAGTCTGCGCAACCTCGATGAGTTGCTTACGGTAATCACGGCAGGCAAAGCTCGTATGAGCGATGATGAACGCTTGCAGGCCATTGACCGGATATATGCAGACATGCAGGATAAACTGATGTTC
This sequence comes from uncultured Sphingobacteriales bacterium, assembly GCA_937991535.1. GTDB lineage: Bacteria > Bacteroidota > Bacteroidia > Chitinophagales > Chitinophagaceae > Agriterribacter. The sequence continues at coordinate 6,521 of CALKHN010000046.1, read as the reverse complement.
CTACGGCATTTTAATAACAATACTACAATACTGGCAGTGCAAAGGGCGAAGGAGCGCAACGACGCACAGACCATCCGAAAAATCTATGGGTTAAACAATTAAACAGATAAATATGGCAAAGTGTAGAAAGGCCGCCTGGCTGGCGGCAGTGGGTTTGATATTGCCTTTTATAAGCCATGCGCAGGGAATAGCTGATGAAATGAAAGGCTTGCATGGTGTACTGGAGCAACTGTATGATGAGATGATGCCTCTGTGCAGCCAGTTAATCGGCGTAGGACAAGGATTAGCAGGCTTTGCAGCTATGTGGTATATCGCCTCCCGTGTATGGGGACACCTGTCAAGAGCAGAGCCTATTGACTTCTATCCGCTCTTTCGTCCCTTCGTGATTGGCTTCTGCGTGTTATTTTTTCCAACCGTCGTTCTTGGTGTGATTAACGGTGTGATGAAGCCTACGGTAACTGCAACCGCTGCTATGGTGGAAGGTTCCGATAAGGCTATTGCAGTTCTCTTGCAGAAAAAAGAAGAAGCCATCAAGAAAACAGATGTATGGCAAATGTATGTGGGCGAAAGTGGCAGCGGCGACAGGGATAAATGGTATAAGTACACGCACGATAATGAAGACCCTTCAGACGAAGGTTTTTTCGAGAGCATTGGCAATGACATCAAGTTTGCCATGTCCAAAGCCTCTTACAATTTCCGCAACTCTGTAAAAGAATGGATGAGCGAAGTGCTGAGGGTACTCTTTGAAGCGGCATCACTGTGTATAGATACGCTACGAACGTTTCAGCTAATCGTGCTGGCCATCTTAGGCCCTTTGGTGTTCGGGATTGCAGTATTCGACGGTTTTCAGCATACGCTCACGGTCTGGATAGCAAGATATATCAACATCTTTTTATGGTTGCCCGTAGCAAACATCTTCGGAAGCATTATCGGCAAAATACAGGAAAAGATGCTGGAGCTGGATATATCACAGGTACAGGATTATGGCGATACATTCTTCAGCAGAACGGATATGGCCTACCTGGTCTTCATGATTATTGGCATCATCGGATACTTTACCGTTCCCTCCGTGGCTAATTATATCGTTCACGCTGGTGGCGGTGGCGCATTAGGTCATAAGGTCACCAGTTTATTCGGCAGTTCTTCCAGAACTGTGGTCAACACTGCATCTGCGGGTGCAGGCATGGCTGTGGATGCTATGGGCAGTGCAGCAAACCGCATGTCGCAAAGTATGGCAAGCAGTGGTGCATCTAACCCCTATTTCGGCGATAGCAGTAGCGGAAACTCTGGTTACATGAACGATAAACTAAAGGGCAATTCATAATAATCTAAAGGAGGATATATGTTCAAAAAGATGAAAAATATTGATACGGCATTCCGGCACGTCAGGAGCTTTACCCTGGTGGTGATCATCGGCTGTGTATTGATCTGCTGTTTTGCATTGTACAAAAGTTTCAGTCTGGTATCGCAGATGCAAAGCAAAATATACATTCTCGCTAACGGCAAGGCACTGGAAGCCTACGCTTCGGAGCGAAAAGATAACATACCTGTTGAGGCAAAGGATCACGTAAAAACATTTCACAAGCTGTTCTTCACACTTGACCCTGACGACAAAGCTATTACCGCAAATATCACTAAAGCATTATACCTGGCCGATGGAAGTGCGAAACGTGCTTACGATGATCTGAAAGAAAATGGCTATTACGCCGGGCTTATTTCCGGCAATGTCAATCAGACCATTGTGGTGGATAGTGTTGCGGTAGATATAAACGAGTATCCCTACAAATTCCGGTGCTACGCTACACAAAGCATTGTACGCCCTACCAGCATTACAACCCGCAGCCTGGTAACCGATGGAGCGTTGCGAAATGTATCACGGAGTGACAATAACCCGCATGGCTTTCTAATTGAACGATGGAGTACGATTGACAACAGGGATTTAAAAACAGTAAGCAGGCGCCAATAAAAATAAAGATCATGAAACTATTTCCTAAAAGAAGAAAAGGCAATACCGAAGCTAAGTCCAATGCGATTAGCAAAGGCATGGAGGCAGGCTATAAGCGTTTGCAGGGTGGCTGGGCAAACTGGATGATGAAGCGTACGGAGAAATTCTCACGTCGTACATGGCTCGTGCTGCTTGTGCTCTTTGTGATGTTCACCAGTTCATACAGTGTTTATCTGGCGGTGAACGCTTTTACGGGCAAAAAAGGCAATTCAATCACTATAACGCCGATTAAAAAGCCGAAGCACGCTACTGAAACAGGAGAAACAAAAACAGACGCTGCCGAGGTATCGGAGGCAGAATACAGCCGTATCAAAAACTTCAGGGTGTATATGGATAGCCTGGCGCGAAGTCCTTCTGGAAAAGCCCTGTACGACAGCATCAATAACCATCGTCCGGGGCTGATGGATAGTTTGAGGTTTATTGAAAATTATTATCAACAATTAAAACAAAAATAGAAATGGAAAAGCAAGTGAAAACTCCGAAAATGATTAGGCAGCGCAGGTTCTTACTGGTATTGCCAATGCTCGCATTGCCTTTTATGACCATGATATTCTGGGCGCTTGGCGGTGGCAAAGTTGAAAAAGTTGAAGCGCAGGCAGCAGTGAAAAAAGGCTTCAACATTAACCTGCCGGACGCTAACCTGAAAGATGACAAGCCGATGGATAAAATGAGTTACTACGATCAGGCGCAACTGGATTCAATCAAATTTCTTGAACTGGTTAAGAATGATCCCAACTACAAGAACATTGGATTAGCAGATACAGATGAATACCTGTCAGGGAAAGAAGACACATTTCAACTACCTGCCGATGAAAGAGGGCTGAACACTTCTCTTTATGGTAGACGTGGGGGTAATGATCCCCATACGGACAAGATATATCGAAAGCTGGCAGAGCTTGACAGGGAGATGAGCAAGCCTGTACCTGCTTCTATGGAAGATGATCCTTATGATATGTATCAACGCACTCCCGGCAGAGGTAATAATAGTGCAACCGTTAATTCATCAGACGTGGACAGGCTGGAGCAAATGATGAACATGATGAATCAACCTGCTGGCGAAGATCCCGAAATGAAGCAACTGAATGGAATGCTGGATAAGATACTTGATGTGCAATATCCTGAACGTGTACAGGAAAAATTGAAGCAGACCTCCCAGGCAAACAAAGGGCAGGTATTCGCAGTATCGTCAAAAACAAAAGAAAACAACATCACATTGCTCAACGCCGACCTGCCTGCGGGTGGTTCAACAAATGGCTTCTATTCGTTCACTGGTGCAACAGCTATCGAAGATTCACAGAACGCCATACAAGCGGTCATACACGAAACGCAGACTATCGTTGATGGTTCCACCGTCAAATTGCGATTGGTAAATGATGTATTCATTAACGGGGTTCATATTCCTAAAGACAACTTTATATATGGTATCGCTTCGCTCCGTGGTGAAAGATTAAGTATCAAGATTACCAGTGTGCGGTATAATAATTCATTGTTTCCAGTTGAATTAGCGGTGTACGACATGGACGGACTGGATGGCATATACATTCCCGGTGCAATTACCAGGGATGTTGCAAAGCAGTCCGCAGACCGGTCTATGCAAACCATCGGCTTGACTTCACTTGACCCTTCGTGGGGAGCGCAGGCTGCAAGCGCAGGTATAGAAGCTGCAAAGACTTTGTTCAGCAAAAAAGTCAAGCTGATTAAAGTAACTGTAAAAGCAGGCTACCAAGTGCTTTTACGTGACGAAAAGCAAAAACAATCCAATTAAATATTTGAATCACTTAAAAATTCCAAAAGATGAAAAAGATCAGTGCAGTAATGGTAATGGGAATTTTCCTGCTTATTACAACTTTCAAAGCGCAGGCGCAAACAAATACAGCCTGGCAAACAAAAGCAATTGAATCATATCATGTGGCAATTGCTTTCTCCAAAACAACCAACATTATCTTTCCCTATTCTATTGTCAGTGTAGATATAGGAAGCAGGGATGTGTTGGCTCAAAAAGCGAAGGGAGTAGAAAATATCTTGCAGATAAAAGCCGCAAAAGATAGCTTTCCTCAAACCAATATCAGCATCATTACTGCTGACGGAAAGCTCACATCCTTTCTGGTTGATTACGCCGAACAGCCTACTATACTCAATATTTCATTAGTGGGTCTGACAAAGCAAAACACCATCTCTATTCCTTCAGAAAGTATCAACCAGGAACAAATGGAGAATTACGCTTCAATGGCTTTTGAATCGAAGAAAAAGATACGGGGTATAAAGGATGAAACTTTCGGCATTCGTCTTAAACTGAACGGCCTGTTTATCCATGATGACATTATGCTGATGCGCTTCAATATTGCCAATGAAACAAATATCAACTATGATATTGACCAGCTCAGGCTTTACATCCGTGACCAAAAGAAAAGCAAAAGAACTGCTACGCAGGAGATAGAAATAGTACCCGTACTTGTACATAACAATACGACCCAAGTAATCGGGCAGTCAGATACTACCATCGTTTTTATTGTACCCAAATTTACTATTCCTGATAAGAAATACCTCGCAGTTCAAATGATGGAGAAGAACGGAGGCAGGCACCTGGAACTGCATATAAAGAACAAGAAAATTGTAAAGGCAGCTCCGATTAATTAAACCTGAACGCTCCATTGAAACTGTTCCATTCTATTTCAATTATTCGTTTTCACTAAAATATATGTTATGAAAATAAGGAAAGACGACTACAAGGATATTCTTGAATACCTGACTAAAAAGCGTTGGGAAGGTGAGGAATTTGTCGCCTTTCTCGATGATGTTTCTCCAGTAACTAAAGAAGATCTATTCACATTCCCCACAGAATACGATGTTAGGGAGTTCTGCTACGAAATGTCAACCGACATTGACTTTTACAACTTTCTGGCAATACGGTCGGCATATAAGACTATGCAGGAAGCTGCCGAGAACAGCAAACTAATGATTGAAAGGGAGGGCATCATTGACGTGTCCCTGATGGTAGCGGTTCGTTACGAAAGATTAGAAAGAGAACAATTAAATAACAATCAAAATTCAGAAGTTATGAATCAGAAAAATTTTGAATACCTGCGTGACCAGGTAAAGTACACCGGGTTCGGTGAAGGGTTGGAAAACGACCTGAAGCAAAAAATTCAGGAAGGAACCCCGGAGTTTAAATTGGCCTATGAAACGAAGTATGGCAACGATACTGTAAACGCCACATTGAATTTCAGCCAATCGAAGCAAAGCGATATGTACTTCTTTAATTCCTATCAGGTGAAAGTGCAAAAGGAAAATAGCTCTGAAACAATGGAGCAAACCTTCTACATCAACAAAGGCAACAACATTACCCTGAAGGAAGGCTATAACCTGATGGAAGGAAGGTCAGTGAATAAAGACCTCACCAATAAAGAAGGACAGGTGTACAACGCCTGGGTACAGATGGACTTTAAACAAAGTGATAATAACGGCAATTTCAAGCTGAAGCACTATCATGAAAACTACGGCTACGATTTGGAAGCGGTTTTATCCAAGCATCCGATCAGGGAATTAGGTAACGAGGAATACAAATCCAATCTGATGGATTCCCTTAAAAAAGGGAACCTGCAATCTGCCACGTTTCAGATCAACGGTGCGGAGCAAAAACAATACATCGAAGCTAACCCTCAATTCAAGACAATCAACATATATGATAGCAGTATGCAAAGGGTTGATAACAGACAGGCGAAAAAAGAACAGCAGTCTGAAGGTGAAAGCCAGTCAGCTAAACAAGACGGTAAAAAGGAAAGGCAGACACCTGCTGAAGATGATGGCCCTGAGATACCGAAGGCATCTAAGAAAAGGAGAAAGAACCAAAGCATCAGCTAACCACTAAGTAGCCCCGTCTATTATAAATAGTCGTGAAGTTGAAATGGTGAAAAGGAAACTATTTATAACGTAAAAACAGATTGAAAAATGAGAAGTCAAATATTAATGCTGCTAATATTTATAATAAGCCTTTCAGCATGTACGAAAGATAATGAAGCTGTAATATCAGAAGGCGAAAATAAAATTGCGCAGTTAAGATCACCACTTGGCGAAGCAGGTCCTGAAAACCCGGAAAATGCCTACGATAGCATAGGCTATTGGCATAATCAGATCGTGGCATACGTGCAGAACTGCAAGCCAGTTACAGACACACCTAATGTAGAGATGTCAACGCGATGTGTACTTCGCTTTTGCAGGGAAATGGAACGTATTGACATGCCTCTATCATTTTTCTCAACAGTAAACCAGACGGTAAGGCAAAGCAACGAAAGCATCCAAACGCTTATAGCTAATTGTCCTTATGAAGAGCCAGTAAAGGCCGCCCTGGATTCGCTGGTGCAATTGATCAAACGACTTTCGGATAGGGATAGTCCCTATCCGGTGATTAAAGCCATGATTGTGAACTTTGAGAGGAGGGTAATGAAAAATAACCTGCTCAGTCCTGAAGGTCGTGAAATTGCCCTTAAAGCGGCATCGGTAGCACGTTTCTCCATTT
>CALKHN010000045.1 GCA_937991535.1 uncultured Sphingobacteriales bacterium | reverse complement strand
GGTAGGCCGCCCGGTAATCAATGCGGTGCTGATCATCATCATCACCTTTTTACCGGTGTTTTTATTGTCCGGACGTGAGGGGAAAATGTTTCACCCGTTAGTATGGACAAAAACCCTGGTAATGGTGGCATCGCTTATTTTAACCGTTACCCTGATACCGGTATTAATGGCCATTTTGATGAAGGGAAAAATGAAGCCCGAAAGTAAGAATCCGGTCAGTCATTTTTTTACCCGTTTATACGAACCGCTGCTAAGGTGGTGCTTAGAATGGAAGAAAACGGTCTTGGGCATCGGCATTTTAGCTTTGGTTTTATCTGTCTTTTTGATGACCAGATTGGGAAGCGAATTTATGCCACCGCTGAACGAAGGAACCATTTTGTTTATGCCGGTAGCCCTGCCCGATGCCTCCAACGCAGAAATGAAGCGGATTATAAGAATTCAGGATAAAATGATTACGCAAACGCCGGAGGTGGAAAATGTATTGGGAAAAGCCGGAAGAATCAATTCGGCTACCGATGCGGCTCCCATCAATATGATTGAAACCATTATCAAGTTGAAACCCAAGGATAAATGGCGTCCGGGGATGACACAAGATAAATTAGTGGCAGAACTCAATGAGAAACTCAAGATCCCCGGCGTGACCAACGGCTGGACACAGCCTATTATCAACCGGATCAATATGTTGAATACCGGGATAAGGACGGATGTTGGGGTAAAAATATTTGGACAAGATCTGGACACCTTGAATGCAGTGGCACAGACCATTGCTTCAGAGTTAAAAGACATTCCGGGTGTCGCAGATCTCTACCCTGAACCGTTAACAGGCGGGAAATTTTTAGATGTTAAAATCAAAAAGAAAGCCCTGGGACGATATGGATTGACAGCCAATCAGGTCAATAATGTTTTGCGAGCCGCCGTAGGTGGAGTGGATGTGAGCCAGACTATTGAAGGACGTGAACGCTTCCCAATCAATGTACGCTTTGCGCAGGATTTCAGGTCTAATCTTGACCTGATAAAACGCACTTTGATACAGACCCAAAACGGCCCCATTCCATTATCGGATGTGGCAGATATTGGTATTTCAGAAGGCCCTTCGATGATCAACAGCGAAAATGCACTGCTCAAAGGCACGGTAATGTTTGACGTGAGAGGCCGTGACTTAGGCAGTACCGTCAACGAAGCGATGGAAAAACTGCAAAAGTCGCTAAAGCTACCGAAGGGCTACTATATTCAATGGAGTGGAGAATGGGAAAGTCAGCTTCACGCAGCTAAAACCCTCAAACAGATCATCCCTATCGTCATTTTGATTATCCTCCTGATTCTGTACCTGAATTTCAGGGATTGGCGTGATGCCGCCAATACGCTCCTGGTACTTCCTTTTTCATTGATAGGCGGCGTACTCATCTTGTATTTTTACAAGACCAATCTTTCCGTAGCGGTAGCGGTGGGATTTATTGACCTGTTCGGAGTAGCGGTGGAAACGGGAGTGGTGATGATGATTTATTTAGAGGAAGCCATGCAAAAGATGGTCAAAGAGAAAGGAGCTTCCGTTGATAAACCTACCCTGCGGCATTACGTGATGGAAGGCGCCGTCAAACGGTTGCGTCCCAAACTGATGACGGTTTCGGTAATCCTGCTGGGACTGGTTCCTGTATTGTGGTCGAATGGAACGGGGATAGAACTGATGCGCCCCATTGCGCTGCCTATCATCGGCGGCATCATCACGTCAGCCATAAGCATCCTGCTGATTATGCCCATCTTATACGAATGGTTTAAAGAACACGATTTAAAAAAATATGGCCGGATCAGAATGGCCGGTATTCAAAAAGAAACGATATGAAAACTTATCAATCAATAATCCAATTTTGGAAATACTATCTGTTTTTCTTGTTCACATTTATTTCTGTTGCGGCAAATGCGCAGGAACAAAATAGTAGTCCGGAAGATATTTGGACATTAGAACGTATCTTAGACAGTATAGAGGTTCAAAATGCAGGGTTGCAACAATTTGCATTAAAAACGAATGCCAGTAACAAACAGGCCGAAGCGGTGAAAGCGTGGGATGCACCTTCCATTGGCGTTGGGCTGAGTGAATTTCCGTACAACGTACCCAAAGGAATGGAAGCCCGAGAAATGCCGATGATCAGGGTGCAGCAGATGTTTCCGAATTTTGCCCGGCAGAAAAATCAAAAGGCGTATTTCGAATCTTTTTCCCAACTGAATAAAAATGACCGGGAGACGATGAAGAATCAACTTTTTTTTCAGGCAAAAAACACCTTTACAGAAGCGTATATCGCCGAAAAGAAGTTGGCGGTCCTCAACCAGCAGGAGAAACAAATTCAGCTTCTTTTAAAAATAGCCGAAGGCCGGCTTCAGTACGGCAAGGCCGATTTGCCCAATATCTATAAAATCCGCGCCAAACTCAGTGATTTAAAATCGCAACGTATCAAAATAGAAAGTGTGGTCGGGCAGTCATCGGCCATTTTGAACAGCCTGATGAACCGGCCTCTCGGGCAACCTCTAAAAATAGATACCCTTGCAGATCCGGTGGCAAACCGGATAAATATTCTCAGTATAGATTCCGGCTATATACAAAACCACCGTTCGGATATTCAGCGGATTTCCAACGAAATAGAGACGGATAAACTGCAGCAAAAATCCATTTTATCGAAGAGCAAACCCACTTTCGGCATTACTCTGGACAATATGCGCATGGCCGGCGGCATGTATATGTACAATGTGATGGTGATGGTAACGATTCCGATTGCGCCGTGGTCGAAAAAAGGCTATAAGAATGAAGCACAATCCCTTGATTATGAAATCCAGGCAAAACAGAAGGATTTTGAAGACAAGGTACAGCAAACCTTAGGTGCTGTGCGCAAGCAACAATTAGAAATACAAACCGCAGAGCAAGACCTGAACATTTTTAAAACCGAAGTCATTCCGGCTTACCAAAAAACCTTACAAGCTAATCTGGATGCCCTTGGTGAGAATCAGGGGAACATTTACGAAACCCTTACGGCGTGGGAGGATTTGACGATGAAGGAATTTGAGTATTACGAAAAATTATCGGATTTGATAAAGTCTAAAATTGAATTACAAGCAGCAATTCAACAGTATTAAAAGAAATTTAAAAACGATTTCAATTCTTTTCAAAATGAATAAACGAATAAAAATGAAAGACGTTAATTGGCGGATAAGACTAATGGTCTGGTTGATTTTGCCGGTGGGGTTTTTAGTTTCCTGTCAGCGTCAAACCAAAGACGTTCAAAAGGTTGAAAACGAGGAAATAAACACCGGTTCCCTTTTGAAATATTTAGCCGAACCGGTAACGCAAACAGCCATTGGATATTATAAAACGACCGAACCACAGCCGATGTCTCCGCAGGACACGCTAAGTGTAGAAGGATTTATAGGCTTTGACCAAAGGGCTTTGAATACGGTAAACACCCGAATAACAGGCAGAATAGTCCACCTTTTTGTAAAATATGCCGGTCAGCAGATAAGAAGCGGACAACCACTAATGGATATTTACAGTCCTGAGTTGGTTGCTGCACAACGCCATCTTTTGCAGGCGGTAAACGGTCGTGACGAAGTTCTTATTAAAGGATTAAAAGAGCAACTACAAAATCTTGGGATGACCGCCGCCGAAATTAACCAGGTAATGCAAACCAAAAAACCCCTCTTAAACATCACCATTTATAGCCTGTACAACGGCATTTCACAACCGCCTCAAATGACCGGAATGGCCATGCAGGAAGGAGAAGACAATACAAATCTACCCATCAAAGAAGGGCAATATGTGCAAAAAGGGGAGCCGGTTTTTGCCATCCAAAACACAGGTCAGAAATGGGCGATTCTGAACATTTTAAATCAGGATTTTATGTCGGTTAAATTGGGTGCTCCTGTTAGGGTATTTACTGAAGCCAATCCTCAACAAATAGTGAGTGGGCGTATTGATTTTATTCCTCCTTTTAGAAATGAGGAAGAGCAGACAGGCCAGATTCGTGTGTATTTGAATAACCTGCCGGAACAGTGGAAAATCGGAACGCTTATCCGCGCTAAGATCGCCACACAAACGGGTGGAGAGTCCCTATTTATTCCGCGTTCAGCGGTTAATATTCTTGGTCCCGATCATTCGGTAGTATGGGTTCAAAATAAGGAGAGGGAAAACGTTTTCAGCGTCAGAGATGTGGAAACCGGGGTACAAAAAGGTGATTTTATTCAAATCACAGGCGGCATTTCTGTCGGGGAAAAAATAGCCAAAGACGCTTCTTTTATGATAGACAATGACAGTTATATTAAATAATAAAATTGAAAACAATGAAAACTAAATATATCATTCTATTTGTGGCTTTGTTGCTTGCGGGGGGCTGCAACGACAAGTCCGCAAAGAATGAACAAGACAAAACAGGAACAGTTGTAGCAGCAAAAGAAATTGCCTATTACACCTGTCCGATGCATCCGCAGGTACACAAAGACGGACCCGGAAAATGCCCGATTTGCGGAATGGATTTGGTGCCGGTGATGAAAAGCGAGATGAACATGCAGGACACCACCCAAAGTATACCGGGGATAAAAATAGACAAGCAAAAACCGGATTCGACAATGGGCAATATGGATATGAAGGAACAGCACGGAAAAGATTCAGGTTCTTCTATGAAAGGCATGGATATGAGTAGTTCTGCCCCAATACAGCTTTCACCTCAACAACAATTTATGGCAGGGGTTAAAATAGTTGCCTTGGCTGGCGGAGCAATAAGCCGAGAAATCATTTTAACAGGCACCACCACCTTTAATCCGAATGAAACATCGGTCGTCAGCGCTTGGGTTGGCGGGTGGATTCAAAAATCTTTTGTACGCAATCCGGGAGAAAAAATCCGCGTTAGTCAAAAACTTTATGAGCTATACAGTCCCGATTTGCTGGCTGCCGAAAACGACTACCGTATTGCTATTCGGCAAAGGCCGTTGTTTCAAAAATCTTCGGTGGATGTATCTAAAACCATTCAGGCACTGCAACAAAAGATGTTGAGGTGGGGACTTTCTCAATCGCAGGTTGATCGGCTTGCTACTGAAAAGCCCACCGGAAAAATTACTATTTACAGCAAAAAATCGGGTATTTTGTCTCAAAGGTTAAAAGTAGAAGGCGATTTCGTAAATGAAGGCGAAACCGTTTTTGAATTGATAAACAACGATCATCTTTGGGTGAAAGCGCAGCTATACGACACAGAGCTTAATTTCCTTTCCGGCCATCCGGCAGTAAAGGTAAAATTGGAAAACTATCCGGGAATTTTGAATGGGAAAATAGCATTTAACAATCTGGTGAGCCAGGCTAACTCCCGCGTGTACCCGATTTATATTTCCATTCCGAATCCTGGCAGCAGAATACAAAACGGAATGTTGGCCAAGGTGTATTTACAGCAGAGCGCAGCTGGTCATTCTGCGCTTTCCATTCCGACGTCTGCAGTGGTTTACGATGGCGGCATGACCTATGTCTGGGTAGCCTTGCCCGAAAATCAGTTTAAAAGACAGATGGTACAATTGGGTGAAAGTGACCACGACAGGATGAAGGTTTTGGCCGGATTACAGAGTGGAGATAAGGTGGTAAGCGCGGGCGTTTATTTAGTCAACAGCGAATATCAGCTCAAAACGGGCGGCGCAAATATGGCCGGCATGCAGATGTCGGATATGAAGATAGGTGGAAAAAGTGAAAAATAAATTAGGAAACCACCCCCTGCCCGGCTCTATCTTTGTCCTGCAATTAATATTAATCATTAAAAACGTAAGACAATGAAACGACAAATTGAAGTGTTTTCAGCCGGATGTCCGGTATGTGAACCCGTAGTGAAAATGGTAGAAGAGATGGCTTGCGACTCTTGTGAAGTAACCATCTATAACCTTGTTGAGCAATGCGATTCAAAAGTATGTGTTGATAAGATGAAAGAATACAACATTACTTCACTGCCCGCCGTAGCTGTAAATGGGAAACTTCTTTCTTGCTGCAAAGACAGAGGCGTAAGCAAAGAGGAATTAATAACAGCCGGAATTGGTCAAGCTAATTAATTTACTCAGGTGTTATTAACTTCTACAATCCAACTTCCCGGTGCGGGAGTTGGGTTGTATTTAAATTGAACCAAGATGTTACCAAATGATTTAACGAAAGACCTTAAGACACGATTAAAGGGGATAAGAGGACAGATCGAAGGAGTAATAAAAATGCTCGATGAAAGCAATGATCCTGCTCAAATATTAAATCAATTTAAAGCCGCAAGCAAAGGATTCGAAAAAGCACAATTTCTTCTATTGGACGAAGTGTTTAGGAAAGCCCTGGCAATAAAAATTGTAGAAGCTTTAGACACCTGTCCGGGGGATTGTGGACAGGAGGAAAAGATTGCTATCATCAGAACCCAATTCCCTGAATTGGGACTAAATGAACTTACCGGTAAGATGAAAGAGATGAATGATATAATGGAATTCTTGCATAAAGATAAAGAAGAATTAAAGGAAGTATTATTTAAAATAGACAATATATCTTGTCTGGGATGTAGTGAAAAAATAACAGATATTCTAACGGAAACAGTCGGAGTTAAGGAGATAAAAATCGCAATGAAACAAAAATTAGTAAAAATTAAATTTAATCCTACCGAAACAAATGAACAACAACTTAAAATTGTTCTGTCAGATATAGGATATAGACCAGGAAATATTTCACGATTCGAATGAACAGAAAATGGTTTTTGTTATTATTATCGGCAGCAACCTTTATTATATTCTTCCAGATTTACATGGTTGCACCCATAATACCCGCATTATCTACATTTTTTAATGTAACAGAAGAGCGAATTGGTTTGGCAATTACAGCCTACTTAATACCTTATGGAATTTCGACGCTTTTTTACGGACTATTTGCAGATAAGATTGGTGCAAAGAAAATTATACTATTATCGCTTTTTGCTTTTGCCTTATTGACTGGACTAACCTCGTTGTCTCAATCTGCCAGCCAATTAATAGCATGGAGATTCCTCACCGGTGTTGGTGCGAGTGGCGTGGTGCCTATTAGCCTGGCATGGGTAGGGCAATCATATTCATATAATGAAAGGGGAAAGCCACTCGGATGGCTTTTTGGCGCTATGGCAGGAGGCAGCGCTTTTGGCGCCTTTGCGGGAGCATTACTGGAGGCACTTATCGGCTGGAGAATATTATTTCTTTTGGTTAGTATGTTAGCATTGATCGCCTGGATAGGTATATACTTTGCTTATAATAGACTGTCAAGCCCTCCCAAAGTCAACCAGGGACTCACACTTAAAAAGGTTTTTAATGGTTATAAGGACTTAATACAAAGAGGGAAAATTATCTATGTTTACGTATTACTAAACGGGATATTTACATCGGGAGTATTTACCTGGCTGGGATCCTATTTTGAAAAGACTTTTTCATTAACAGGATGGCATATCGGTCTTGCCTTATTAGGTTACGGAATACCCGGCTTTTTATTAGGGCCCTTTATTGGAGGATTAGCTGACAGGTTTGGAAGGAACCGATTATTACCGGCGGGTTTAACAGTAGGCGCTTTATCGTGTTTCATACTGTCATTACCAATTTCATTGGTAATTGCAAGGATTTCTGTAATAACTTTATCTCTCGGCTACGATCTTACACAACCATCCTTAGCCGGAATAATAACAAAAGTAGGAAAGGAAAGGCCGGGACAAGCAATGGGGCTAAACGTATTCATGCTTTTTATAGGATTTGGACTAGGAAGTTATTTGTTTGGATTAGGACTTCAACTCGGGTTTACTCAGGTATTCATAATTTTTTCGTCATTTCAGATGGTATTATCATTAATTTCTATAAAAGTATTCCGCGCATACCATTAAAGCAGTCTTTTCTTTTTTGCGAATTGCATAAGATATCAAGCGATTTAAAAAAAACATATTGAAGTACCGGAGATTGAATAAAAGCACGAAGGCAATTCACAAGATAAATGGTCTCCCTTTTTCTATCCTACTCGAAAAATTGAAAAAAAACGGAAATAATTTGGAGACCACCCCCTGACCAGTTGCAACTTTGCTCTATCAAAATTTAATTTTAAATCCTTAAAATATGGCAACTGAAATCATTCAATTAAAAGTATCGGGATTGATGTGTTCTTTTTGCACTATGAGTGTAGAGACCGCCTTAAAGCGTTATAAAGCAATAAAAAGCGTGAGAGTGAACCTCGTTCATGGGATCGTATTGGTAGAAGCAGATACTTCTAAAATATCAAAAGACGCATTGGCCGGGGCAATCGAAAAATTAGGATATACGGTGTCGGCGACCGAAGTTCAACAATATCAGTCGGATGCGTCCGTATTTAACCTTATAAAAAAACGCGGAGCCATTGGCATGGCTGTTTCAATTACCGATCTTCTTGTAGATCCTTTAAACCTGTTTGGACTACCGGAGCAATACAGAAAGTGGTTTAGTCTAATCGTAGCCGCCTTAGTCCTCTTTTGGATAGGTTATCCAATCCTAAAAAAAACAATAATGGCAATACGGCAAAGGGTCATTAATGCCAACGTTTTAGTTTCTGCCGGTGCTTGGGGAGCTTTTATTATCGGAGTACTTTCCGTCTTCAATCCGGCTTGGCCTAATTTTCTTCCTGTGTCGGCCTGGCTTATGTCGTTGCATTTGTTTTTTGCCTATTTTAAACTTGGCACACGAAAAAAGGCGGCAGATGCGGTTCGTAAATTACTCAATCTTCAACCTGCGAAAGCAAGGGTATTCAGAGCCAATAAATGGGTTGAAATCTTAACTACAGATGTCTTAGTTGGCGAAACGGCCGAAATAAAGCCAGGGGAGCGTATTCCATTAGATGGCCTGGTTATCAAGGGTTCCGGTTCCGTTGACCAGTCTAGTTTTACCGGTGAATCCAATCCTGTGTTTAAGAAACAAGGGGCAAAAGTGATTGGAGGTACTTTAAACCTTGATGGTGTCATGCAGATTGAAGTAACCAAAAAAAGTGAGGATGGATTTCTTAATCAAATTGTCCGTATGATGAGTCGAATCAATGAGAAAAAACCTCCTGTGGAACTTTTGGCAGACAGACTTATGAATTATTATGGATTTGTGGTATTTATTGTGGCAATCGCGGCATCGGTTACCTGGTTACTTGTTTTTCAAAATCCTTACAGCGCTGCGGTGGTACTGATCACCACTATTATAATGGGATATCCCTGTGCGCTGGGTATTACCACTCCCTTGCTGGCTGCCATAGCAGGGGGTAAAGGTCTTTCCATAGGCCTTTTGGTGAAAGCAAGTGAAGTATTTTATAGCTTATCAAAAGTGGATACTATTGTTTTTGATAAAACCGGAACGCTTACCTACGGAAAGCCTACAGTTACTGATGTCCTTCCATTAGGCATTTCAGAGGAAAGACTTTTGAGAATTGCAGGTACAGTAGAAGAAAAGTCAGAGCATCCTCTGGCTCAGTCCATCGCTTTTTATGCAAAGAAAAACGGTGTACTTCCGGTAGATGTCGACAATTTCAAAGCTATTGCAGGCAAAGGAGCGTCCGCCACTATTAATAAGAAATCTATTGTAGTGGGGAGTCCAAGATTTTTAATAGAATGTGGCGTATCCATTGAAGGCACAACTCTGGAAAAAATGAATACTTTGGGACGGGATGGAAAAACAGTAATTGGGATTGCTGAAGAAAATACACTTATTGGTCTGATTGCACTTCAGGACACACCACGCGATCAGACTATCCAAGTGATGGACAGAATAAAGGCAAAAGGGCTAAGAACCGTTATGTTAACCGGAGATGCCAGGGCGGTGGCCGAAGCTATAGCTTCACAAATAGGAATTAAAGAAGTAAAATCCGAATTATTACCTGATGATAAAGTTCATGAAATTAAACAGTTACAACGAACGGGGTTTAAAGTGGCCTTTGTTGGAGATGGTATAAATGATGCTCCTGCATTAGCGCAGGCTGATGTAGGTATCGCCATAGGAGCCGGTACGGATATAGCCATTGAATCGGCAGGGGTGATATTGATTGGTAATAGAACCATAGATGCACTCAATGCGGTTATCTTAGGAAAGGCAAGCTACCGGACGCTTACTGGTAACGTGATTATTGCGGTCATTTTTAATATTATCGGTATGTTATTGGCAGCCGTTGGTTTGATCTCTCCATTAATGGCTATTGGGATTATGATAGTGAGTATTTTCACTATTCTGCTCAATACCCTAAGAGTCCGATCCATAAAATTGGAATCAATTACCGATACCAATAAAAAGCAAACGTTCACTCAGTGTGAATTTAAGATTCCGAATATGGTTTGCGAAGGTTGCGTCCGGAAAATAACCGACGAGATCAAAAAACTCCCAGGGATTATGAGCATTAATCCGAGGGTAATTCGAAAGCAAATTATAGTGAATTATAATGGAGATAAGATAACACAAACGGAGATTAAAGCGGCGATAACGAATGCAGGATATGACCCATTGGAAATCTAATTTAGGAAAAACGTTGTGATTTAATTAAAAACCTTTATATATGAAAACGATTCTTATTTTTCTGGCTATTATTGCCGTTACTTTTACTTCCTGTAAAGAGTCTGAACAAAAAAAAGAACCTTTAATAACAAAGGAACAAATCCAGTCATCTTCAATACAAGTGGTAAGCATACCAATAAATGGAATGTCTTGTATGTCCTGTGTAGCTACTGTAAAAAGGACACTCTCGAGACTAAGTGGTGTAAAAAAAGTAAATGTAAGCCTACAGGATAAGAATGTAATAATAGACTACGATCCTGAAAGGGTTACTCTGGAGCTTATGCAGGAAGAAATAAATAAATTGGGCTACCAAGCAGGCCTTCCAACAAAATTAAAAAGATAATGTTACAGGATTTTTTAACTCAATTTTCAAACTCATTGCAATCAGGGTCAGTCGTTGGTCTGGGTGTTGTTTTGTTGGCGGGTGTAATTTCATGCGGGCTCTGCCCCTGCACATTACCGGTTGGATTGGGAATTGCAGGTTATGTTGGAAACAACTCCGTAGAGAAAGCAAGAACAGGACTTACTATTACGCTCTCTTTTTTTTGTGGGATTGTATTTGCTCTAAGTATATTAGGTGGTATTGCCGGATATTTAGGAATTTTTCTCAATGAATCATTTGGAAAATATTGGGCATTAATAATGGGCGTAATAGCGTTATTGGCCGCAGGGCTCGCTTTCTATGGTCCGCGCTTAAAAGTAAGGCAACTTGAATCACTACGTAAGCCAGGAGTGTGGGGATCTTTTATTTATGGCATAATTTATAGTCTGGGAACAGCAGTGGCTCCATTATTATTACTTTTATCTTTTGTGGCCGCTAAAGCAGATGTTTTTTATGGATTGGTCTTAGCTTTTTTATTTGGCATAGGCAGGGGGTTACCTTTCCTGCTAGTAGGGCTTTTTGCCAGCTCTGTTTCAAAGCTGGCAAAACTGAGTTGGCTTAGAAAAAGTATTCAAATAATCAGCGGTATGGCATTACTTTATTTGAGTCTTTATTTTTTCAGAGTTTTTGCCCTATTTTAAGTTACGAAGTTTCCCGAAAGAGAGTTCTTGTATGGAGGATTGCTTGAGTTAGCCTTGGGAGTTGGCATTATTTTAATATTAAAATCGGCAAAAAGGATAAGGGCTTTTCAAATAAAAACCATGACAAACGCATCTAAATAACGATGAATGAATAAGTTTTACGAGAAGCTTTCAAAGCACTTAGATAAGGAGATTAACGAATTAACCATCAAATATAGCGACACTATTTTGTTATATGAAGCTCTAATTTCACTGATTCTTAAGAGTCTATCCTTGTTAAAAGGTTTCGTCATCAAAGATGGATTTGTATCAGTAAGAGAAGAAATCTATTTTTTTAAGTACCAGAAACCTACTATTGTCGCCAAGCTTATCTACTATAATACCATCTACAATATAGAAATCAAGTAACTATTCAGTCCCCAGTATAGCGATAAGGGATAAGGCATTCAAAACA
>CALKHN010000044.1 GCA_937991535.1 uncultured Sphingobacteriales bacterium | reverse complement strand
ACCCTTACAGCTTTTTTTTCGTATAACAAGGATGGGACTGGTTAGAGGCTTACTTAATAACAATGCCACATAGCCCGTCAATGGATTTTCTCATGTCTGTTGCCGCATTGTAGAGATAATAAGCGTGGCGGTTGGTTAAAACCGCAATGGCGCTCATGACAAAAGCGCTTTAAGGTAATCTGGTGTTACAGCCTGATAAATTTTTATCTCGCCAACCGATGCAAATAAACTTGTGTGGGGCACCTTGAATGCAGGCTGTGTGAGCGCCGTAAAGCCGGAACCTTGTTGCTTTACCTCCTTTGCTTTTAGGCTATGCCTTTTTCGGGCAGCATAAAAAGCACCCTCGCTGATATTATGCTGTTTACAAAAATCTTTTGTAGTGCCTGTATAGCTCTCATACAGCTCTAATAATAATGCTGTTTGCTCCTTGCTGCGGCGGGGTTGTGCAGACTTGTCGTTTACCTGTTCCATTACGCTGGTTTTTGATGAACGCCAAATATAATGGCGGTTTACACAAAAACAGGAGCGGGGATGGTTGGAGGCTTACAGTGTTTCAGAGTCAATATATTTGTTTAGTAAGGCTTTTAATAAAGTTGGCGCCACATTTTTTGTTATTAAGGCAGCATTCTTTACAACCTTACTGAATTTCTCTTCCTCTTTTTTATTAATAATTTGCAATTCACCGATTAATGCAGTTAAAGGATTATCTTCAAAATCGTTTTCCCAGGCGTTAAAATAAATAGTTTTAAAGTCAGATTTTTTTAGGTCTTGCTCCCACATTTTTACAAATGTCGTTTTTCCTGTTCCCCATCTGTTATTTAAGGCAAGTACAAACCCTTCTGGATAGTTCTCAATAATATTGGTCAGAATTTTTGCATATTTTTCTCTACCTAGCTTACAGTTTTCAAAAGAATGTTCCTGCTTAATTTCAATCTCGTAATGTTTTAACGCCATAAGTAATCTTTGGGTATAGTTTGTAGAAAATGTTGAAGCATTCGCGATGCATTAATCTGAGCTCCGTTAGCCGGTGTCGATGTTGATTAAAGATACAAAAGCCCATTGTTTATTCTGTTGTTTGGCGTTTTCCGTCGAAATCCAAGCTGAGTAGCGAACAAAAAGTTAAGAATATATGCGCCGCGCCGCCATATTGCCAATGCAATACTAGGGGCTTTGCATCGTCGCTCAAATGTGTCGCAATGTTTTAATTGTATTTTGGTAGTTCAAAAATGCGTTGGCAAAAGCTTCGGCAAATTTATAGTTACTAAACTCATATTCCTCATTAAGTCCTGTTGATGTCTGCAAGGCAATATTACCATAACGTACTATAGGTATTTCATAATTGTCTTTAAACCGTTTGTCGGGAGTTCCATTTTTGTTCACTTTCGCCCATGTTCTATCTATGATTTTACTATCGCTTGGCACTATTCCGGTTTGCACAAAACGAACTGGAGTAAAAATAAATCGAAGTTCATTTATTCCCACGATTGCAAATTTCTGCTTGGAAGAATAAACGATTATAAAGTTTGGATAAAAGTATATGTCTGCTCCGTTGCGATTTTCAAAATATAACGGATTAAAGTTTGCTTTAATGTCGGGAATTTCTCTGATGTCAAGTCGAAGCTCTTTTTTGTTTACTACTGTTGAAGCTACTGATCTTGTAATTACTCTGTCTTGGTCGTAAGCACTTGTTACATCCCAAATTTTATTAGATGTACATAGTCGTTTAAATGATTCAACGACACCATTGTAACTTGTGAGCAAATCATCCTCAAATTCAAAGTCAAGCCGAACAGAACTATTTTCAATTTGTTCCTGAATTTGATTGATTGCCTCTTTTTGGCTGTAAATATCTTCTTGGATTTTTTTTGAAATTGACTTTTTGATAAGTCCGAAAAGAAATATATAGCTAATCGTCAGCCTATTTTTTGATTTAGCCAAAGCCTTTTTAACTTCTTGTAAATCCTTAGCAAGCTCTACTCGTTGTTCTTGAGCTGCAAGAATGGTTTCTTTAACACCTTGCATATCCTGTGAAGTGATTTCTTGAGGGTCTACACTGAATATATTGTCAACCGCCAGGCTTGGAGCAAAATTTAGTTGAGGCTCTGATTGATAATCGTTTTCTGGAATTGTATCTATGCTGGGCTTATTGCGCCCAGAAAGTTTTTGTCTATTGTAAATACCTAATCCGGGAATACTTGAGTTTAGATATGTTCCTTTTTTACCTAAAGTTAAGCTTGCACCTTTAACACCGATAGATGTACTAATGCCACTGTTACTAAAGTTTAAATGTACTCCTGGAATTATCTTTATCCTCCGCCTGTAACTCCATGCCATAGAAAAAAAGTTAGTTTAAATTAAATGATATTCTGCGGCTCGTTATAGCATTGCCGCTAACGTAAAAGCATGGCGGTATTCTGTCTTAATTCCGCCAGAACCGCTGCCATTTAGAGATACAAAGGCTCATTGTTTTCTGCTGCGTCACAGCTAATAACCCTATTGCGTAAATGCCCCTGTTGTAAATCCGGCATGTTGGTAACCATAGACGTGTTTGGCAAACGTGGTCCTCCGGGTGGTTATTTACCGGGAAAACACTCTATTCCTGTAAACTAACATTTACGGATAGAAGAACTCATGTGCCATACAGGCTGTGAAACAGACTTCAAACTCCTATAACAGCCCTCCCAGATAAAAAAGCTGGGTTACAACCGGGAATAACCTTCCAGATACAACTCACGACAACCCCATAATCGAAAACCGGCACCGTAGGTTCCGTTCAACAACGCTTTCATTGTCCGTCCTGCGGACGCAACGAAAGCTTAGTTATTGTGTGTAGTTTTTCTTCGCTTAGGGCTTTCTCCAGTCCCATGGTGGAGTCGGATTGTCGTCTGCCCAAAGTCCAATTTTGTTTTGTCTTGCTATTAATTCTAAGTCGTCATATGATGTGTCAGTAGAATATTTTTTAAAGTGCCATGCAAACCCTGCTTTAACTAGTTCCTTATTTACATTTTCATTGTTTTCGTTTATAATAATAGCAATAAGTCTTCTATATCTATCATATTTCCCTTCGCTAATTACTCTTACGGTTTGTCCAAAGCAATGGTCTGAAGTGAATTTTTTGGCTGCTTGCCCAAATGGTTGCCCCTTTTTTATTTCAGGGCAATCAACATGTGCAAATCGTACAGTCATTGGCTTGCCCTCAAAAAGTATTTCAATAGTATCTCCGTCTTTAATGCCAATTACTTCCCCTGTAATCGGCTTGTTAATTTCTTTAACTTTATTGGAACAGGAGAGTAAAAGAAAAAGTATAAATATTTTTAAAAGCCGATTTGTAAAATTCATTACTTATAATTCAAAAAATCTGCGATTCTTTTCTTCGTATTTTCAGGTAAGTCGGTGTTGTAAATTTCAAAACGCTTTATGTTCATTTCAGTAAACCAGTTTTGAAGATAAAATTTAATAACATCTTCATCGTTTTTGTGATTAGCTTCCGAATTTACCTCTAAGACGAGAATTTCAAGATTATTCAAATCCTTTCGTGTTGAAATTAAGCCACAATTCTTTGCTTGAAAAGTAGATTTAAAATTTTGATTATTTCTAAGTCCTAATGAACTTAACAAGTCCGATAAAATATATTCACTTTTGTTTCCAGCCCTACCTTTTGATTGAGGATGATAAATATATCCATCAGTTAGAATAACTAAAATGTTTCTGTACAAGGTATCTTTTGAAACGCAATAATCAACTATATCATTTTTGAAAAATCTATAAATGTCAGAGCCTTCCCATTTTGAGGTTTTAATTGTTATATCTGTAATTTGTTTTGCAGTCTGCTCAAAATTATCTGAGATGTTATCGTAAATTTCCTTTCTTCCTCTTACCTCTTTATTTGATAAATCAATATCAAGTTTAGAGGCAAGGGAGTTAATGTCAGGGTCAGTAGGGCTTGGAGAGAAAAAGATCTTTAATTTCCCTTCTGCCATGTATGCACCTTTTTTATCCATGTCTGCTTTTACATAGTCCGCAAAATATTTTATAATTGCAATGTCTCTGTCTGCATTGCTGGGAATGTCGTTATGTATTGCAGGATTAATCCTATCCGATAAATCCCACAAAACAGATATTTTTAACTGCTTTCCAAATTTACTTTCCGTCATGTTTGATTTACTTTCCTCTGCTTTTTTATCAGAACTGTTACAAGAAGCTATCCCAGTTGATAAAGTAAAAATTATTAAAAGTTGCTTTATCATTATTTTAATTGTTTGTAAATTCAATTGGTTTGATGTTGGCTGAAATAAATACAGTAAGAATATCTTCGCATTCTTTTTGTTGAGTTTGATTTTTCAAATTAGCAGACATCCAATGTATCCAGCCTTGCATGAAGTGAAATATATACTGCTCAAATTCTTTAGGTATTATTGTTGTATGTTCAATTAGTTCATTTAACTTATTTATTTCGGCAATATTTTTATTTTCTTTTTCTTCTAAGGTATTTATATCTAAATTTAACTTTTCAATATTTTGCTCTACCACTTTTATTTCCTCTTCTTTATGCTTAATTGCTAATCTAACTTTGTCTTGTTTTTCATGCGCTTCAATGGTGAAATCAAAAACTAACCCCCAAATTAGATAAACAACAAAGCCAGCAAATATTATTAGCCAAAAACTAACTGATTGAAATGCTAAACTTAATGTGTAGTCAGGAATATTTTGAAAACTGTTTGTCTTTTTAATATTGTATATTTTCTCACAAATTTCATAAGCAATAATCACATCAAAAATGAATGTTACAAAAATTAGAGAGCCAATAAATAGAAATTTTTTAAACCCTTTTTTTTCAGAACTTTTATGAATTAAGTAACCTAATCCTAAAAATACTGCTGGAATGGTAATTATAAGCATTAGTTCCGTAAAGCCGTCATTAAAAGCTTTAGAAAGTGCTTGGGCATCAAATATTGAATTACTAATTCCGATTTCCGAAATAGTAAATTCCTTAAAAAAAGAGGAGTATGATGCGGAACTATAAAATATAAAAAGATATACCGTTAAAAATAATAAAATAATTAATCCGATATAAAAACTTGCTTTGCCTGATTTGTCACCTGTTAAGCGTTCAGGGTTTTCCCTGATGTCTGCAATCTCCTTCCTGATTTTTTCAATTTTAGTCTTACAATCTAAAATTTCCTCTGATTTAATTTTCTCTTTTCTCTTTACTATCCCATCATTTTCAGCTTTGAGGTCATGTAGTTTGAGGCGATAAGGCTTTTTTAATTCTGTTTGCTTCAAACCATCCTCTGTGATTCTATTCTTATAGTCCTGATAAACCCTATGTAAACAAATTTTTAGACCAAACGTAGAGCCATTTTGCTCTTTCGCACTATTGAACCCCATTCTCTCAACTGTTATATTAGCGTTGTGGAGTAAGCTGTTTCCATTTATAGTGCCATCATTAGTTATGTTCGTTAAAAATTCTTCTTCTTGCTTTTCAACGGATTCCACCTTCTTTAATTTGAAAAGTCCTTTTGGGATATTTTTAAAGTCCATATTAGTTTAGGTTTTCGTTGATAATTTGTAAAAGAGTATTTAGTTCTATATCTTCTTTAGCAGATGCAATTAAAACCTCTGCGATGCTAACAATATTTTCTTCCTCAAAGCCAAAACGGTTACAAAATAATTCGAGAGTAGCTCTCTCATGCTTATCAACTACTCCGTCTGCTAAAATAATTTTTGCAAAATCATATAAGTGAGTAATTTTTTCATTAAGTGTGTCTGGAAAAGTAAACTTGACTTTGTCAGGGTTTAATATAACTTGGTCAATTTGTGATTTTTCAATCCCTTTCTCTTGCCCAATTTGGTAAAGGGTTTCTAATTCCACTGTGTCAATTTGGGTGTCTGAAAGAGCCATTGCATAGAGGTTTAGGAAATGGCTTTGTAAAATGTCGGTCATATAAGTGGTTTTGATTTAGTAGGGTTTCCAATAAAATTACACACAACTCATCCCTTTGCGCAACTGGCTTAGTTATTAATTTTAACCACGTCTAAGCGCTTTATAGTCGCTTCTAAGCGTTTACAAAACGGTAAGTTCAGGCTTTCAAATCCTCTACCTTCTGCTTTAAATCTTCAATTAATTTAACTCGCCTTTCATCGTCTTTTTTGGTCAAATTTTTATAGTCATTTTCAAGATGAAACAAAGCGTCCAAATAATGGTTAACGGCGTTGCTAAACTCCTCCTTATATTCAGCTTTCTTTGCCAGCTCCAGGTGACCGTTAAACTTGTGGTTGTCTTTTGGCTTCTTTTCTGAAGCCAGCGCAATTACAAGTCCAATGATGGGGCTTAGAATAAGACTTACCAGCAAAGTTGTACCAAAACCAATTTTCCTTTCCTCTCCCAAAGTGGCCACGAGAATTGCAATTCCAATCCAAATAATGATAATAATGCCCTCCATTATTCAAGTTTTACGTTGCATAGTATTCCTCAAAACACTTCAGCTTCTTTAATTCAATTGCGACTTCGTGTTAGCTATCTTTTCACCATCATAGTTTGCCACTGTTTTCTCCAAAATATCTGCATAGTTAAAAATGTCATCAACAGCCAAAATTTCATTTTTTGTTTCTTTCTTTTGTTCATCAAAAGTTACAATGTAGCGCTTCGTGCCATTCAGATATAGCCTGCAAATTGTTTTTCTGTTGTTGTCGTCGAGCAGGATGGCAAAATAGGATTGGGCATCACGAAACACAATACGATTTGGTTTTATCTTTTGCCGCAGAATAGTCTTAACAATCATAAAACCTTCTTTTTCTTCCTCTGTGGTTTCTATTTTTCTTTCTGCAACGACAGCATTTGGTTTGGCCTGTTCCTGCTCAGCATTTTTCTTTTCATCGTCGGTTTCTTTTTTTAATGCCGACTTTAAACGTTCAGTAATAAGGTCGTTGATATACTGCTGCAGCGATTTTTTTGTCAGGGCTGCAAACTGCTCTACGAGTTTGGAAGTCAACACACCATGATAAAGTTGTTTGGCAAAATAGCGTACAAAAACCTCACTTGGTGCCTGAAATTCGACATTAATAAGCGATTTTAATTCGTTCATGTATTTGAGTTCGCTTGCTGTAGTCTGAATGTTATCAATATCAAAATAAGACTTATGAAACTTTTTCAATTCTTCTACCTGGTTGTCTTTAATGTCTGTAACATTGAATTCGAAAAATGGCTTTTCATCCATTTTATTAGGCTCAATCAGATCGGTATAAAATCTAAAAATTATACCGTTGGATAAAAGCCCAAACTTGGCTTTGGTTGTATGAAAGTACCGGAATAGCTGGGAGTTATGGGGATCAAGACTTTCGCCCCAATGTTTGCATTCCACAAGAATTACAGGTTGGCTGTCCCGCATAATGGCATAATCTACTTTCTCTCCTTTCTTTATTCCGATGTCAGCAATGTACTCCGGCACTACTTCCAGTGGGTTAAACACATCGTATCCCAGCGCTTTAAGGAAGGGCATAATAAAAGCATTCTTGGTTGCTTCTTCCGTTTGAATTTGCGCTTTCAGCTTTTCAACACGGTCGCCGAATTGCTTGATTTCGTCTTTAAAGTCCATAAGAAACTGGCTTTTTTTAAAGTAAAAAAAAGAAATTGTGCAGGTAATCATCTGTAAGCATTCTTAGAATACCTATTAGTTCGCGTAAACCACATGTAAGGAAATTATTCCTTCACTATTGCACTGGTCCAAAAATCCTGAAAATGAAATGATACGGGTTGATTGCCGGGTTATAGTAGTGCGGATTGAAACTGTTTCAAACCTATTCATTTTTTATTAAAAACGGTGGTTTTTTTAGTATTTGGCGTGTTTTGACATGCGGGTGGCGGATTTATTGCGTTCGCGGTTGAAACCTGGTGTTAATAGATATGCAGCATGCATTGTTAGCGTGGTCTGATCTGTCGCGGCGGATACCGACCGCAGGCAACTTCGGATCAGTACAAAAGTTTAATAGTTTTTATAGCGCCAGGGTCTCGCCGCCACACAGTTGCCCGGCTGTGAAGACCCCGCCGCAACATCAATGTAAATGGCGGTTTTATTGATCTGGTGGAAAAGTTTGATCTCAATGTCCCCAATCTATTAGCCCTTACGCCTTTGTTTTAAGCAGCCTGGCATTAATGGCTACCACAATCGTGCTTAAGCTCATCAGCACAGCGCCCGCGGCAGGAGTAAGCATAATATTCCATTTGTGCAAAATACCTGCTGCCAGTGGAATGGCAAGAATGTTGTAGCCCGCAGCCCACCAAAGGTTTTGTATCATCTTGTTGTAGGTGGCTTTGCCAAATAAAATCAGCCCGGCAATATCTTTCGGATCGGAGTTAACCAAAATGATGTCTGCTGTTTCCGCCGCCACATCAGTGCCTGAACCCACTGCAATGCCCACATCAGCCTGGGCAAGCGCAGGCGCATCATTTACGCCGTCTCCTGTCATGGCAACAAATTCGCCTTTTTCCTGTAAGGCTTTAATTTTTTCCAATTTTTCGTGCGGCAAAACATTTGCCAGATAGCCATCCATGCTCAGTTCGTCGCTCACCTGCTTTGCCACTTTTTCATTATCGCCTGTTAGCAGTAAATTTTTAATCCCGGCTTTCTTCAGTGTTTGAATGGCTTCAGCAGCGCTTTCCCTCAACTGGTCGGAAAAGGTAAAATATCCTGCGATTTCATTTTCTATCAACACGTACACAACCGTTCCGGTAAAATCTTCAGCCGTTTCTGCTGTGCTGATGTTTTTTTCTTTCAGGTAATTCGGTCCTGTCACTTTAATTTCTTTTCCCCCTACCCTTCCTTCCAGGCCGATGCCCGGTAGATAGTTGAAGTTTTCTGCCTGCGGAATTGTAATATTAAGTTCCTTTGCCTTTCTCACTATTCCTGCGGCAATATAATGTTCAGAATGCTGCTCAAGGCCTGCCGCAAGACGCAGCAATTCTTTTTCGTCACCATCCTGGCTCAGCACTTTCACTTCCTGCAATTCATGCGCCCCCTTCGTTAATGTGCCGGTTTTATCAAAGATGATGGTGGTGATGAGCCGTGCATTTTCAAACGCAGTACGATTGCGGATGAGCAGGCCTTTTTGCGCGGCAATGGAAGTTGAAATGGCCACCACCAAAGGCACCGCCAGTCCTAATGCATGCGGACAGGAAATAACCATAACCGTAACCATTCTTTCCAGCGCGAATACAAAGGGGAAACCCAGCAGCAGCAAAAGGCAATAGATAAATAATGATGTATGGCCGGAACTAAAGCCGGCAGACCCAGGCGGCGGTGGATATTTCCGGTTGATTTCCCTGGGTATATCTATACATTTCCATAAATATTGGATTCACCGCCATCAATGGCAATGGTTTGTCCATTTACATAGGACGCATCTTCACTTAAAAGAAATGCGACCACTTTGGCTACTTCGTTTGGCAATCCCAAACGTTTGGTAGGATTGCGTTGGGCGTATTCTGTTTCCGCCGCTTTTGGATCATGGGGATTAACCTCTTTGAATGCTTCAGCAACCATGGGAGTAAGTATTGCACCGGGGGCAATGGCGTTGGTATTGATCCCATCCCGGCCATATTCAAGCGCGGCATTCTTGGTCATGCCCGAAACCGCATGTTTACTGGCCACATAAGGCACCTGGTTCAATACGCCGCGGATGCCTCCTACAGAAGCCACATTTACGATCCGCCCGTATTTTTGTTTTTGCATCACAGGAATAACATAACGCATTCCGTAATAAACACCCATCAGGTTAATGTCTATCACCTTCTTGAAAATGTTTACATCATATTCAGTCATTCCGGCCTGTTTGCCTTCGATGCCTGCATTGTTGTAAAGCCCGTCAATGCGCCCGAAAGCTTTTACGGTTTCGTTCACATAATTTTTTACGGCATCTTCATTGGAAACGTCGGCAACCACGGTAACGGTTTTTACAGACGGAAATTTTTTAGCGATCTCATTCTTTGCTTCCTCCAGGCTTTTCTCATTGTAATCTACAAGCATAAGGCTTGCTCCCTGCGATGCAAGCTCCTGCGCTGCCGCAAGACCCAACCCCATTGCCGCGCCGGTAATGATGACTACTTTATTTGCTAAACTGCTCATACATTTAAATTTTTAGGTTGTGTATAATAGAATGTGTGCGTCTTGTTTTTAACCCTTTTTATACCCCCATCCGGAAAAAAAACCAATGCCGGGTTTTTCACCGGCTGATTTGATTTTACTGGTATCCTCCCGGTTGCGTTTACAATTTACTTATAAAAACCGTTAAAGACTTGTAATCGCCCTTATCTTTTCATTTGGTTTTAGTGAGAAAGCTTAGACTCCGGCGTTGATTCCCCTGGTGATAACTGATCGTTTGGGTAAGGTGGTATGTATCGTGTCTGCCTACAGGCAGGCCTACGGCACTCATCTGGCATTCTGGTTCTCACAACGGAATAAATTCCGGTGTTGCAACATGTAAACAGTCCTACGGACTTATCACTGAACTATTTTCCAGGACGGGCAGACCTTTCGTACGCTTCTTACCACCGGAATGAATTCCAGAGTTGCAATATGCAAACAGTCCTACGGACTTATCGTTGCGTTGCCGTCCCGTCTTCGTCAATGCCAGCTTACATACCAAAATGTAAAAATCAGAGGCGTAGCCTCGACCCTGTCTTGTAACAACGGACTTCAGTCCCGTTGAAGAAAAAAAGTAAGGAACAGAGAGCCGTAGGCTCGGTTCATTTATAAAAATGTTTATTTTGCAGTAAACACAAAACCATGGCAAACACCTACCACCAACTGTATATACAGGCTGTTTTTGCTGTAAAATACAGAGCTGCTGTTCTTGATAAAATATGGAGAAACAAGGTACAGGCTGTAATAGGCAACCTGATAAATGAAACGGGCTGTAAAACCATCATTGTAAACGGAGTAGAAGATCATATGCACTGCTTCATCGGGTTAAAACCTGTTGTTTCATTATCGGAATTAATGAAAGTGGTGAAAGCAAAATCTTCTAAATACATCAATGACAATAAACTCACCAAAGAAAGGTTTGAATGGCAGGTAGGTTACGGTGTATTCTCCTACCGCCAGCGGGATGTGGATATGATATTCAAATACATACAAAACCAGGAAGAACATCACCGGGTTCAAACGTTCAGGAAAGAATATGAAGCATTACTGGAAGAATTTAATATTGCTTATGATGAACAATATGTTTTTCATGAATTGATGTGATGCGATTCTTT
Organism: uncultured Sphingobacteriales bacterium; assembly: GCA_937991535.1. Taxonomy (GTDB): domain Bacteria; phylum Bacteroidota; class Bacteroidia; order Chitinophagales; family Chitinophagaceae; genus Agriterribacter. The sequence continues at coordinate 55,458 of CALKHN010000044.1, read as the reverse complement.
ACACGTATTTGATTTTAAGCCTCGTATGCTTTATCACCGGAACAGATTCCGAAGTTGCCGTATGCAACAATCCCGGGGGGTTGTCATTGAATTATTTTCCTCCGTCATTAGCGTAATCTTTGATGGATCTGCAATAATTTCATCTACGCCACCGCTTTGGCATCGTTGGTATGTTTGCTTTTCAAAATTCTCCAAATAAGAATAGCAAAAATAAAAGTCAACACAGCAAAGGATTTCTCAAAGTTTGTTTTCGCGAAAAGATTACCCACCGTATTCCAAACAAATAAAACAAGAAAGATCCATAGTATGATGTTTATTGTTTTTTCCCCAAACCGAAACTTGATATAGCTGGCTTTCATGAGCAAAACAAATCCCAAAAATAAATTGATCAGAATGGAGATGGCTTCAAAAACATACATTTCCTGGTCGTTCTGAAGTCGTCCGCCCCATGCGATGTTATAGGGAATAGCCTTAACTACTATAGCTATGTGAAACAGGATCACCGCAACCAGCAGTCCCAGCAAAATATGTATTGATGTTTTAAACTTCATTTATTCTTTTTTTAATCAGTATTTTCTCCTCTCACCTCTCCATTCTCACCTGTAACCTGCATCCTGCATCCCCTCACCTCTTCCCCAATGCCCCCGCGTTTTTTTGAATTTTCCGGATTGCCGCAGCAATCTGATCCATATCGGTTTTGCCGCCGAGCAGCATATTCTGTACAAACCATACCGCCTGTTCAGTACTCAGTATATCGTTTTGCGGGCATTGATTGCGTTCCAGCCATTCCTGCATTGTTTTTTCACCGTATATTTTAAGGTAGTGTTTGTTTTTGGCGAGGCCCGTAACATAGTTGTCTTTGTTGATCATACCATAACCACCGGAGCAGGGTATACCTTCGGCGCTCAATGCTTCGAGAAATTTTGCACGGCTCAATCCAGCAAAATGATCTTTATTGTAGCGGAACATATACAGGTGATACGCGCTTGCCGTGGTGCCTTCGTACAGCTTCGCCGGGGTAATGCCCGGAATATCGTTCAGTAATTTGCTGAGATAGCTGGCGTTTTCCGTTCTGCGCTTCGACTGCTCTGCAAGGCGGGTCATCTGCGCCAGCAAAATACTGCCCTGGAATTCGGTAAGCCGCATATTGGCGCCGCGGGTGCCTACGCCCGGATTGTATGCGGCGTGCCGGCCTCCCTGCCCCTGGTTGTGAAAGGAATAGCAGGTTTTGGCAAAGGACTCATCATTGGTAACGATTGCCCCACCTTCGGCGCAGTTCAAATTTTTCGACGACTGAAAGCTAAAACCGCCGGCTAACCCATAGGTGCCTACTTTTTTCCCACGCCATTCTGCCAAATGTGCCTGGCATGCATCTTCTATTACAGGAATTTTTTTACGGCCGGCAATCTCCATGATCCTGTCTAAATTGGCAGGGGAACCCCCAATATGAACGGGCATGATGATTTTGGTTTGATCAGTAATGGCTGCTTCAATTTTATTGGCATCCACCTGGAAGCTTTCTATATCGGTATCCGCAAATACGGGCAGGGCGTAATTAAGCACCACCACATTGTAGGTGGCAATAAACGTGTACACAGGAATGATCACTTCATCGCCGGGACCAATATCCAGGGCGCCCAGCATGGTATACAAAGCACTGGTGCCACTGGAAACGCCAAGGCAGTGTTTAGCGCCTAACTGTTTCGCGTATGCGCTTTCAAAGGCAGCCATCACATTGCCGTTTAACCGGCCCCATTTTTTGCTTTTCAGCACATCCATCAATCCCTTTTCCTCCGGTTGCCCGTATACCGGCCAACCGGGGAATGTTGGAGCAAATGCTTTGGCGCCCCCTAAAAGCGCTGGCTTTGCATTAGCTGCATTTGCCGATACGATATGCGGTACTCCTATAGCCAGCCCCGCTCCTGCCATAGAAAGGGTATTGATAAATCTCCGGCGGTTAAACCTGCTTTGCATGTGTATACATTTAGAATGATTATTTAATGAATCCCCGCTTGCAGCTTTATAGGGACGATTTACAAATAAGCAATTCATATTATTTACCGGCCAGTAAATACCCCGCTACATCTGCCAGTTCCTGTTCCGATATGCCTGCAACAGCGGGCCCGGGCATTACACTTTTGTTTTGTTTTTGCTTCGAACTGATCTTATCTGTTGCAATGGTATGCTGCTGCCCGGTTACATCTTTTATAATTACTGCCTGTTTATTTTCGCTGACTAAAAATCCAAAAAAGGAACCTCCGTCTTTTGTATTGATGAGCCATGGCTCATAACCCAATAGTATGGCGGCACTTGGGTGAATGATGGCATCGAGCAAACCTGTTTTGTCAAACTTTTTTCCAATGCTGGTTAACTCCGGACCAATGGTGCTGCCGGTTTGCCCAACCTTATGACAGGAAGCACAACGGCTCACAAAAACCGATTCTCCACTCCTTTCATCACCCTTTATACCCGCAATATCAGCTATAGAATAGTTCTTTTGCACGCCGGCCTGTTTAAAATATTTGCCTGCCTGCACCCTAACCGTAAGATCAGGGTTTTGGAAAATATTTTCTTCCATTGCGGTGATCAGTGCTTTTGGAAATTTATTTTCCGAAGCAAGACCAATCAACAGTTGTCCGCCCAACGAATCCTTTGCCATTTGCACGAGCCGTCCCTTTCTGGCGCCCAATGAAAGGTGCTCATCCTGCACAGCCAGCAATCTTGTTTTCATGGAAGCCAATTTCTTTTCATAACCCGTATTGATGTTCAATTGCTTCCAGTTTAACAACGCGTACCAATCGTTCCCCTGCCTGAAAGAAAGCCAGTAGGAAGCCTGTTCTGCCACATCGGGCAATTTGTTTTTACTAAGCGCCAGCATGGCTTCGGCTGCATTTTTGTCTTTCATAAACGCAATGGCGGTAACGGCAGCCCTTCTTTCTTCAGCATCCAGCGCCGCATCACCGGCACGCAGCAAAAGATCATTTAAAGCCGCTGCCGGGTGCAAACGCCATGCCAACATGCTCATTTTTTTATCCCATTCAACAGGTGTTTTATCATTCGCCAGCAGTTGTTTTATTTCGGGATATATTTCGGCTTCATGCCCGGTCATTGCTGCAGCCAGGGCATTGAGATACCAGCGGTCTTCGCCGTCGGACTGCCTGCACAACTCCATTAATACAGGTTTGGTTTTTTCAAAAGGCAGATCCCGCAGGGCAACGGCAATTTCCCTTTGCACAAATGCCGAAGGATCGTTTTGCAATTGTACCGCATAAGGTAATATATCGGCAACGGATACGCGTAAAGCACGAAAAGCCGTAGCTCTCGTTATTTCATCATCGCTTTTTAATAACGCAACAGTTGCATCCACACCTTTTTGTCCCAATTGCGCCAGCAGCCATATTGCCCTTGCCTGTATATATGGGTTCTTATCTTTTAATAGTTGACCAACAGGTTCAACAACCCCTTCCCCCTGTTGCTTCAATTGCTGAAATCCAAGGTTGCGCACATTGATAGCGGGATTGCGAAGCGCGGCTATTTGTCCTTCGGTTGTGCTGAGATCAACTTCCGGGGAACGTAGTGTTATGTTTTTAGGCGTTACCCGGTAAATTCTGCCGAAGCCTTTTTTATCCTGCATCTGGTGTCCGCCCACAACAGGGTCGTACCAGTCGGATATATAGATAGCGCCATCGGTACCAATGGCTACATCGCTGGGACGGAACCATTTCTCTTTATGCGTATTGGCAGCGCTGTCGTTCCATACATATAAAGCATTGTCCTCACTTAAAGAGGTAATAAAATTTGTTCTTTCCCCCGGTAGCAATCCTGATTTTTCCCTGTGCGGATGATAGCCGAAGATCACATTCCTTCCGGCATCGGCGCTCAACAACAGTCCGCGGTATTTTTCTCCCAGCGCATCCCCTTCATTTAATACTATACCCGTAGGCGCTCCTGCGCCGCTCCGGTCGCCCACGGGCATTACGCCGGGATCTTCCTGGTGCCAGTGCGCGGTAAATATATCCTGGTCGGGCCGCTGATCGGCCTGCCAGGTTCTGGTTCCGTCTGTACTGAAATATCCTGCATTCCCGCCTTCCGGCAGCCACGAAACGCGGCATGCCGCCACCTCATCATCGTTATCGTTCTGCCAGAAATTGCCATACGAATCGGCGGTGAGTTCATACGCATTTCTAAAGTTATGTCCCATTACTTTCAATCCCGTACCATCCGGGCGGATGCGCAGGGCCAATCCCCCAATCCACACCTTTCCGTCATCGCTTTTTAAATTGCCTTCGTTTTTGGTATTGTACGGAGTGCCGCCTGTGTATATACTGCCCGAACGAAGGCTCCAACCGCTTTTATCGGTTACCATATGCGGACCCGCATTGCCCGTATTGAAATACCAGTTACCATCGGCTCCGGCCAATACGGCATGCAGCGAATGATCGTGATCCTTTCCCCCAAAACCCGTCAGAAAAGTTTCCTTTTTATCGGGCTTGTCATCACCATCTTCATCGGTATATATAATAATATCAGGAGCACAGGAAACGATCACCTTATTTCCCATTACGGCTATACCTAAAGGTGATACAAGGCTGGTATCCTGCACAAATAATTTTGAAGAATCTGCAACACCATCGTTGTCGGTATCTTCCAGAATCATTACCCTGTCGCCTTTAGCATGATGAAAAAATGCAGTGGAATCGTTATTGAAATTGCGGTAGTTTACCGCTTCGGTTACCCACACTCTGCCCCTTGCATCTATATCCATATTGGTGGGATTATAGAACATAGGCGACTCCGCCCACAGGGTAACTTCCAGGTCGTCCGGAAGATAAAACGGCAGATCAGTTCCGGCTTTTTGGTTTGATGACTGGCAAGCCGTAAAAAAAAGAATACAAAAAGAAATGCCTGTAAAAGCGCCGGTTATTTTCATTTATTAAATAATTTGTGCAGGTAGGCAAGATTATGACGGTAACTTTCAACGGTATCGCCACCTTTCGGTATGGCGCCTTCTATCTGCATCCAGCCATTGCCGTTATAGCCCGTTTGATAAATAGCTTCGCTTACGCCTTTCCAGTTTACCGTTCCTTTATTTAATAAAAATCCGTTTTCTTTCATATGCAGCTCACATACCATATCCTTTCCCAGTTTTTTGAATTCGGCAATCGGGTCATGACCCGCATCAGCCGTATTGCGAAAGTCGAAATACACTTTTAAATTTTTTGATCCTACCCTATCAATGATTTCCATATGCTCCTTTGCATCCAGGTAAGATTCAATACCCAGCACAATGCCTTTGGCTTCCGCATAGGGCATTAAGGCCCGCAAATGCTTAACAGCAGCTTCTTTCCTGGCATTATCATTGCGCAGGTCGCTGGCATTGAAAAAGGCCAGCAGCAACACGGTTACTTTAAGATTATCAGCAGCGTTGATGGAACCCCGTACCCATTCCTGTACCCGGTCGTCGGTGTGAAACGGTACCCGGTTATATATACCCATTGCCAAACTCGAAATAGCAATGCCTGTTTGGGCCGAAGTTTTAAGATAAGCGTCCTGAATTTCTTTTTGCCTGATGTGCAGGTTGTTTTCCACACTGCCCATATCTACCATGATGCCATCCAGTCCAATAGCTTTGGCTACTTCAAAAGCACCTATATTGCTTCCTTTTCCTATAGACCAGTCGCAGGCGCCGATCTTAAACCGACCCGCACCGTTCATCGCCATCAACGTTTTAAAAACGTCCGTTTGCAGCAATGAAGTAAGTACCAACGATTTTTTTAACAGCGATCGTCTTGTTATCATATCTGCTTTTTTGGAAAACTAAATATATTGATTTTTTAGGTGTTTTGTAAACTTGCATAAATTTAGACAATGGCTACTGAAATAAAATGTCCCAATTGCGGTCATCAATTCCCGATGGAAGACGCGGTTTCTGAAGATTATAAAAGAGAGTTGCGCGAAAAGATGGCTGCCTATATAAAACAAAAAGATGAAGAACTGCAAAAAAAACAGGAAACATTTTTGCGCAAAGAACAAATGCTTTTGCAACAGATGCAGCAGAAAGAAGCGGAATATGCGGGCAGGTTAGCCGATGAAAAAGTGAAAATGCAAAAATCGCTGGAGGAAAACATACGGAAAAGCATAAGCGCAGACTTTGAAAACCAGGTGAACCTGCTTCAACAGGCAAACAAGGACAATGAAATAAAATTGCAGGAAGCCCGCAATAAACAATTAGAGTACCTCAAAAAGGAACAGGAACTCAAGAACAGGGAACAGGAGATGGAGATACAGGTACAGCAAACCTTGTTAAAGGAACGGCAAAAAATAGGAGAAGAAATCAGGAAGCTGGAAGAGCAAAGAACAATTGCAAAAGAAACGGAGTATCAGCTAAGAATGAAGGAGATGGAGAAGCAGTTGGAAGACCAGAAGAAGCTGGTGGACGAAATGAAGCGCAAAGCCGAACAGGGATCCATGCAAATGCAGGGCGAAGTGCAGGAACTGTTGCTGGAAAACCTGCTGAGAGGCAGCTTTCCCTTTGATGTTATAATGGAAGTTGGGAAGGGCTCAAGGGGTGCGGATTGCATTCAGATCATACGTAACCAGTTTGGACAGGAATGTGGTAAGATCATTTATGAAAGCAAAAGAGCACAGCACTTTGCAAACGAATGGATTGAAAAGCTGAAAGCGGAAATGCGAACACAGGGCGCCGAGGTAGCCGTTATCGTTACCCAGGCTATGCCAAAGGATATGGACCAGTTGGGAGAAAAAAATGGGGTGTGGATCTGTAGCTTTGGCGAAGTGAGGGCTCTGGCTCACATTTTGCGGGACGGTATCATTAAAATATATAACGCCACACGGTCCCAGGAAAATAAAGGCGATAAGATGCATTTGCTGTACGATTATTTAACCGGCCGGGAATTCGCCGAACAATGGAAAGCCATAAGGGAAGGATTTCTTTCTATGAGGATGTCCATTCAAAAAGAAAGGGACGCCATGGAGAAATTATGGAAAGCCCGGGAGAAACATCTGGAAAAAGTATTATTGAATGCCGCGCATATACGAGGTTCTATTGAGGGTATCGCGGGACAGGACTCCATTGACCTCAATTTGCTGGAAGATGATGATAAGGATAATTTATTGGGGGGCTAAAGCGTTATATATTGCCTCCAAGCAAATGGAATGATTACCTGGATAGTAATAATCATATTAATTATTGCAGTAATCTGGCGACTAACACGGTCCGCCAGGCATACCCTTACCGATTCAACCGATCAGCAGGGGCATGATAAAATTGCACAGGACGAAGCGCACCTTAAATGCCCTTTGGTATACAATGGCAACGAACTTGAATTTTCTGATGAGGTATTGAATGCCGTACTTACCAAACATTTTTCTTATTACAACCGCCTTTTAGACATTGACCGGGAAAAATTCATCAGCCGGCTCAGGAAATTCATTGATACTAAAATATTCATTATACATGATAAAAAGGGGTATCGGGAGATGCCTATCCTGATCAGCGCTGCCGCCATTCAGCTTACTTTTGGCTTAAAGAAATACCTGCTGTCGCACTTCAATATCATACAAATTTTTCCCGAAGCCTTTGTTGGACTGGAACCTTTCAGGATACTGATCGGTAATGTAACCGGCAATACCATTAATATAGCATGGAAACAATTCCTGGAGGGATACAAAAATAAATACGACCTCCAGAATGTTGGGTTACATGAAATGGCGCATGCCCTGTATTACCAGAATTTTGAAACGGAAATGAGCATTGACAGGGATTTTAAAGATTCCTTCAGCAAATTCAATTCCATTGGCGATAAAATTTATCACGTAGAGAAAATCCTTACAATCGGTTTGTATTCCGAATATGCCATCAAAGATTTCCAGGAATTCTGGGCCGAAAGTATAGAGATCTATTTTAAAAGTCCTGATCGCCTGCAGTTGCACTATCCTGAGCTGTACAAGGTGCTCTGCGATCTGCTCAACCAGGATCCTTTGAATTATCCCAATCATTTATTTGAAAAGGTGTAGGTTACAAAGCTTCGACCCTTTCAGGGGTCGTAAATTCATTTCTATTATTAGGATTATAAACCTGAGACCCTTTCAGGGTCAAATACAAATTCCCGCTGCCAATCTCTATGGAGGGGGTTTTCTCATCCCAAAGGGATACAAGGTTTATAATATACACAAACAGAAAAACTGCGATCCCAACGGGGTCGAACACTTCAATGTCATGTTATATGCATTTCAATACAGCCAGTCAAACAAATGCTGCTCTTCGTGCAGTATTTCAAATTTCTTCAGAAATGTGATGTACTCTTCTTTAAATGTTTTCTTCCGGTGATGCTCCTTCTGATTCATAATATACCGGATAACATTATCAAGATGTGAATGACTGTATGAAAAAGCCCCAAGGCCTCCCTGCCAGTTGAATTTGGATTTTGTAAATCCATTTTCATTAATAAATTCATTCGCAGACTTCTTTACCTCCCTTACCAGGTCAGATAAACAACAGGTGGGTTTCATACCTATCAAAATATGAATATGATCTGGCATGCCATTAATAGCCAGCAATTTCTGGTCCTTATTGCGAATGATGCCTGTAGTATACTGGTACAACCGTTCTTCCCATAATGATTGTATTAATGCCTGCCGGTGTTTTACAGCAAATACAACCTGGATGTACATTTGCGAAAATGTTCCTGCCATATAGTGTGTTTTAGGTTAACAACCACACTAAGGTAAAAAATATGAACTAATCTTTTTATGCACTCTATGGATTTCTCTTTCTATTGTGTATCTATCTTCCTGCTGTCTCTATGTGTTCGTTTTTATTTCTTAATACATAGGATCATAGGGCGTATAGATTCACATAGTCTTCCTGCTCTCACGGTGTTCCTATGTTCCTGCTGTGCTTATGTGTTTTATAATCTTTGGTTCGCGCAGGAGTCTTCATCAAGAGTCATTGTGGGCTGGCTACGAGCCCCTGGCGCTGACCCATTCGCCGGGGCCCCACTCCTCTCACAATTTCCCGGCTGTGAACACCCCGTCCGGAAGAGAAGTCCGCTACCAGGTTAAGCTCTGTAATTTTTTGTCAGCAGGTTAATGACAACCACCAGCAAGAAAGTAACCACTGCGGGAATCGCTATAAACAACAACCCCAGTCCGGGCATATTCCTCCCGGTTTGGGGGTTATAGTTAAAGCAGGAAAATAAATTGCTTTTCCCCGGCAGGCGGTAGGAAGGAGAAAATGCACCCTCAATGCTTTTGATTAACAGTTCCAGGTCTTTGCTGTTTCGCATTCCAATCAGCTTTTTAGTAATGATCCCTTCCGTATTTACACCCACTGCAATCGCATCATGTTCAAATTGCTGGCGTTTTTCATCCCATACGGGATCAAAGCCGATGGAGCTGCTCAAACTATCAATGGCATCGGTAACTGCAAAAGTCCATTGAGGATTCGTTTTCAGATCAAATATTTGGGCAAGCATCGCCATATCTTTAAGACTGTCACGCGTATCGAAGCTAATAACCACTACGTTAAAGTTCTTTTTCTCAATCATCTGCAGGTTCTCTTTGAATTGCAGGAGGAACGGGCTACAAACGCCTGTACATCTTGTAAATACCATTGCTATTATCAATGGCTTCGTTTGAGCCAGTTGGAGGATCGTAGCGCTCCTTTGCTCATCAATATCCAGCTTTGCGTCGAATACTTTCTGATATACCTGGCGTTCTTCCTTCCAACCGTTTTGTGTTACCTGTGCCGTAACATTAACGGTAGAAAACACCAGTGCTATGAGGAAGATGAAAACATAATCTTTACACATCTTTTACTGATATTTAAGAAAAAGAAAAGGATGGCAATTAAGTATACGGTAGCAAATATGGCTCCCACATAGGCCAGTACCTGAGCAGATGGAAATTCTGCCGGATAATTGCTGTACCTGCGGGGAATGGATTCGGCGCCACCGAGATAGAAAACGGCAAGAAAACCGGCGCCGCCGAGAATAAGCAACCCCAGTTTAGTTTTTGCAAATCTTTCCGTAATATTATTATTGGCAAATTGCATGGCAAACCAATGAAAAAATGCCAGGCTAAACAATACGTTCCCCATGACGTTATAGGTATGAAAATGAGCAGGAACCCAAAGTGTATTGTGCAATACAAAGTTATTGGAAATAGTAGCATCAATCAACGCTCCCAGTCCACCCACTACCCATCCGGCTACACCAATAAAAAATAGCAGGTTGGTTAGTGACCATTTTATTTTGGTACGGTAAACAGCTATAATCACACTAAAAACAGTAACACCTGCAGCGGGAAGGCTTGCCAGATAAGAAGCCAGTTGTCCCACAATTTGAAGTCCTTCGGGCTGAACAAAATCCATATATAAATGATGAAAGAATGCCGTAAGTATAAATACCAGGGAGAGGTTCCAGGATACCGCAATATACCAGGTGGTTTTCCACTTTGGTCTTCCGCTTACTTCTGAAAATAATTCATACAAAACAGCCAATCCCAGATAAAGCATTTCATTCGCGATGGTATGACCGAAGAAATAGGTGAGATTCTTCATTAAAAGTGCATCATTTACAAAACTGCTGTTTGAAAAGAATTCCATAAAGTATAAAATAAGCAGTACCACGGCTGCCAGCAAACTGGCGATAACCCCCACCAGCGTTATCATAGATATCAAAACAAACGGCGGTGTTTCAACTTTAGGGTTCTTACCGAAATGCTGCCAGGCAAAAACCTGGGAAATAGAATACCGTTTGAGAAGCTGCATCACCATACCAAGGCTCCATATCAGCCAGCCCACACCCATCACCGTTAAAGAGCACAAAAACATAGGGGTGGCCCAGGAGGCCCACATTACCTTAAAAGGAAGTGGGTAAAGAAATGTCCACCCGGCGTGAAAATCTCCGATAAATGTAGAAACCCAAAGCAGGATTACTCCAATTGCGGTAAAGATAAGTCCGGTCATATTTGGCCACAGGCTCACTGTAACGTATCGCTGCATCAGGTAATTAACACCCGCCATCCCGGCAACAAACCAAATACCGATCATTGTTAATCCATGGGTAGTCATGTTACCATAAAAGGTAACAGGCGAGTGGTGGATAATTTCTCCCTGATTCAGGCGCATGAGTATCCCCAATATGATACTGACTACAAACAGCAACAGTACCACTACAATCCAGAGCGCTGTAATTTTTTTAATCTTTACTGTTTCCATGTTTACTTCTATTTATTTAATGGTAATGGAGGCTCTCATACCATGATGAGCCATGCCGCAATATTCCAGGCAAAGGATATGGTATATTCCCGGTTCTGTAAATTTCCATCTCAGGCGATTCACATATCCAGGCATCGCCTGGGTTTGAGCGATAAGCCTGTTGGAAGCGTCATAAATAGCAAAGCCGTGGTTCACATCCAGGCTTGTTACCCGAAACTCTATCAGTTCATTTTTCGGTAACTCTATTGAACTTACCCCTTTGGGACTGTCGGGGTCTATTGAATTATTGGAAAGGACAAATGCAAACTGCATACTTGCCACATGAATAACTTGCGAAGGCGCCTCATCGGCAAAAAGATAATAGGGTGATTTTGAAATCGTAACCCAGGCGGTAAAACCCAGCAACACAAACAAGATCAGGATAAACCATAATCTCTTTTTCAATGCGTTCCGAATCCCGCCCCCAGAAGATTTCGCCCCTTTTGAGGTCATAAAAACATAAACGAATACCAGCAGAGCCAGCCCGGTTAGTATAAGAAAAAGTATTAAGATGGATGTTTGCATGATCAGAAGATTTTATGCCTTTTTACTATTTTATTTAATCAATCAAAGCGGCAAAGAATTCAGAATCACCGGATGCGGACATGCCCGGATATTTACAGGTATAAGAAGCTTTTCGCAAACAGCACGCCTGTTCATTCCGGTATGTCCATTTTTTGTTATGCCATTTTCAAAAATAAAACGCCTTTATTTGAGACAAAATTGTCGTAAATAAGATCAAAATTTTTTCTTACCCTGTCAAAAACAAAAGCCCCTCCTTACATCCAACAGCGAGGTCATATATCGTTGTGGTTTCCAGCGTTCGTTTCAGTTCGTTTTTTATTTTAACGAAGTTCGTGTGCATAGGGCAGGGCCGGTCGTTGCTGCATACTCCGAAACCTAAACTACATTCATTGTAAACAGAATCCCCGTCAATTGCCGAAACAATATCACTCACTTTTATGCTCTTCAGCTTTTTCCTTTCAATTTGAAATCCACCATTCGGACCTGTGTGAGATTGTACAATATCGTGTTTTGCCAATAACCCCAGTATTTTTCTGGTAAAGGCGTCAGGTGAGTCGCAGTTCTCAACCACATCGTCAATTTTAACACGCTTACCCTCCAAAGACCGCGTGGCAATATAAATGATTGCTTTGATGCCATACTTGCATGCTTTTGAAAACAAAATTTTCTATTTGAATTGAAAAGTTAGAATAAATTTTAATTCCGGACAAAATTATCGTAAATTATTTTATAAGTATCCTACTCGGCATACTTCTCTATCTGCTGGTACAATTTCTTTTTTTCGGAAGGACGGTAAGCATCAAATTCAACAATATAGCCGGAGCGGCTGATAACTACATATAACGGTAGCGCATACCCCCTGCCCTGCCAGAAAATCCGGGATAAATCCTTTACCAGTTTTTCATTTGCCCTGATGTGGCTGCCACGGAGATTAAAATATTTGATCAGTTCCTTCCAGTCTGTTTCATGCAATTGTTTGTCAACAGAAATAAAAAGATGCTCCACACCCTTTGATTTCAAAAAACGGTTCAGGTCATCTTCATGATCAAACTGGTCTTTACAGGTAATACACCAGGTTGCCCAGAATTCAATAAAAACGACTTTCCCCAAAAAAGGCGCCATCAGTTGCTTAAACGAATCTATAGCTGAATAGTTCGGAATCAATTTCTGCTCGGCAGTAAAGCCGGCTTTCACTTTATCGTACCAGGCATTTGCCTTTTTCAGCAGCGGTTCAAGGTACAAAGTATAGGGGCTTTGAGGATAGCGCTTCTTAAAGTCATTTGAAAACTTCACCAGTTCCACATAATTTTTTTCCCTGCTCAACTCCGTAAATAATACCCCGGCTTCCAAATATTCAGCCACTTGCTGCGGAAGATTGCTTTGTATGGTCTGAAAGGTTTCTTTCATCGCGGAAGCCCAGCCGGGAGCCGTTACCGCTTTGTTATTGCTCCTTATCCATTGAATATACCCGTTGATATAATTGCCTGCATACAAATTAAAGCCACCGTTGTATCCGTAGGTTTGCAGCGCGGCCACATTGTTAACCGGGTATTGCTTATACAACTTCTCCCACAATAGCGCAAAGTCTCCCGGAAATACAGGTTTAAACTGCGGATGATCTTCGGAAAGCCGGGTCAATGCATATTTTGCGGATATGACCTCCGAAATAACGGAAGCATGATAATAATCTAAGTTCAGTTGCATGAAGTCCATGAATGCTTTATCTATCTTCCGCTCATCGTACAATATTTTAAAGACTTTAAGGCGAACATTTTTGTCATTCGTTACATGTTTTTCCAGCAAAACCGCGGTGGTATCTCTTTTGTAACGGGATACCAGGTTGCCGGGATAGGTAAGCTCCATTGAAGTAAATATTTCCTGCCCGCCTGCATTGTTTCCTTCTACGCTAACGGGCTTTTCTATATTATTTTCGTCAATGGATACCCGAAGATGATCACCGGGCTGCACATATAAACGAACAACCCGTTCCATGATGCGGATATGCACAAAACCGGTTTGCGTTTCCTTCAGTGTAATATTGTAATTTCCGTTGGTGAGGGTATCTTCCTGCACAGCGCCCCAAAAAAGGATATGATTCACCGGGAGTGTAAAAGCAAGGACGCCTTTCTTTTCATTTTTAACCCGGAGTTCAATGGTAGCGGCGACTTCCCCCGCTATCGCGGGCGTTAATACGGATAAAAACAGGAACAGAAAGAAGAATCGCTTCATTACAAACAAATATTACAGGGTTGACTGTAGCCCTAAATATACATTAATCCGTCATCACTACCTGCGTAGCCAATAGATCTTCAAGTGTATCACGCCGCCTTACTAAGGTGGGTATATTATTCTTTACCAGCACTTCAGCGGGTTTGAACCGGGAATTATAGTTAGACGCCATTTCAAATCCGTAAGCGCCGGCATTATAAAATACAAGATAGTCATCTTCGCGTATCTCAGCAACCATCCGGTCTTCCGCAAAAGTATCTGTTTCACAAATGTTGCCTGTTATATTATAGCGCTGCGGTTCAGCCGCAACATTCGATATATTTTCTATATGATGATAGGAGCCGTAGAACATTGGTCGTATCAAATGATTGAGCCCGCTGTTCACCCCTGCAAAGCAGGTATCTCCTGATTGTTTCAATACATTCACCTGCACAATAAAATAACCCGCTTCGCTCACTAAAAATTTCCCCGGCTCAAACCAAACCTGTAATTTACGGTTATACCGTTTTTCAATTGTCCCAAATTCCTCTTTCACTTTCTTTCCCAATAAAGTTATATCGGTTCCCTCTTCACCGGGTACATAAGGTACTTTAAATCCACCGCCCAGGTCAATTACTTCCAGTTCCGGAAAATGCGGGATCAGCTCAAACAATACTTCAATACCCCTGGCAAACACTTCCACATCTTTAATTTCACTGCCGGTATGAATATGCAGTGTACGGATATGCAGGTTCTTTTCTTTCATCAGTTGAACAACCTTCTCTGTGTCTTCTACGGGAATACCGAATTTACTTTTATTGTGCCCTGTTGAAATTTTGAGATTGCCCCCGGCCATAATATTGGGACGTAAACGAACACCCACAGGATAGCTATGCCCGTATTTTTGGCCAAATTTCCGGAGGTTGGAAAGACTGTCTATATTTATATGTACTCCAAAGGATGCGGCATTTTCAATTTCGCTGAACGCAACATTATTAGAGGTATATAAAATTTGTTCAGGACGAAAGCCCGCTTTAAGGGCCAGTTGCACTTCATTTAACGAACTGCAGTCGGCATTACAACCTATACTTTTAATATGTTTGAGCACGCTGACATTGGTAAGCGCTTTGCAGGCATAAAAAAATGTAGTGCTGGTTTCCTTAAAAGCTTCCTGTAAGCGGTGGTATTGTTCTGTTATTCTTTCGGCGTGATATACATATAAAGGCGTACCAAATTCGCCTGCTATTTTCAGTAGTTGCTGGTGCGTTAAAACCTGGGGCATAATTTGAATTCCTTGGCTACCTTTTATTTAGGGTGAAAAATATTTTTGCCAGCGAAATTACTGCAATAGTGCTAAAGCGGGAAATAGAATTGAAATTTGAGATTTGAGATTTTAAATTTAAAATCCAACGCTCCAGTTTCTTTCAAAAACCGCCTGCGGCCCCAAACGGTTAATCCCTTCTTTCTCTGTTAATTGCTGATTGCTGTTTACCGGATCGGCAATTCCGCACCAGGGCTCTATACAAACAAAACCGGCGTTTTTTGCCGCCCATATGCCAAGGTATGGAAATCCGGAAAAATTAAATTCAATTCCTTTATCATGTTTGGATGACCGCAAACGCACTGTATCCGACCGGAGATCTTTGAAAACAATCGCGTCCCGGTAAAAAAGCTCTTTGTGCAACGGAAGCCTGTTGGTATTCAGTAAAAAAGGTTCAGCATGGGTTTCAATTAACCCTGCCGCTGAAATGGGCCATCTGCCGGCATTTTCGGTTTTATTAAATTCAAGATAATAGTCGTCATATCCTGTTCCTTCAACAACAGGCACTTTAAAAGCCGGATGTCCGCCCACAGAAAAATACATATCGCCGTTTCCGGTATTTTTCACCCTGTAGGTAACCGTTAAGCGGTCTTGTTGTAAGAGATATATAATGTCAAACGCAAACTCAAAAGGAAACTTTTGCAGCGTATCGGCATTGCTGGGCAAACTGAAGCTAACCGAGGATGTTGTTTGTTCAGCAACGGTAAAATCCATGTCCCGGGCAAAACCATGCCGCCCGAGGTGGTAGGCTTTGCCATTGTAATAATAAGTGTCGTTTTTTAACGTGCCGATAACGGGGAATAGCACCGGAGAATGTTTGCCCCAGAATGCGGGGTCACCACTCCACATGTATTCCAATTGTTCTTTTTTGTTGTACAGGCTCACCAGTTCGGCGCCCTTTGCCTGAATGGTAATGCTGAGATGATCATTTTGGATGGTATACGTATTGCCTGGCATTATCAATTATTTTGTTGAATTAAATGAATAGGTTGGAATCGCAGATAGACTTTGCAAAAGTTAACCGGGATTCATTCTTTATTTCAAATTGAAAACTTATCCTCAAAACCAATTTATGGTATTTTTCTTTGTTACTTTTTTCGGAAAAAGTAACCAAAAGCCGCCGGAAAACGAATACCTCCCGTTTTCCGGTGGGTTCCCTGATGTTGCTTTTGCACTACTGTGATTTCAACAACAGGAAGTCTATTGCTGGCATCTTCGTTCATCAGGATGCCTAAATTCCGCTTTTTTAAATTACAGAGGAAAGCAACAGATAAATAATGATATATGCGCAAAGCCGGAAAATCAATTGTTCAAACAAAATCATAATGTATAAACATTTTCATGACTTAAACGACTCATTCTATAAAGCACTCCGGGAATCATAAAGTTCAGCACTTCTGCCTTGCATAGTTCCAAAAACGATAATTTTTATTTTGCCGGCGCCGGAACATGATGCGGCTGATGTTGCCTGCCTGCCGAACGGGCAGGCGACGCTCCATTTATCGTTCTTATCACTACTCACCCTTAAACATTTTAGCCACACCATTTAACCGCTGTTCCTGCACGGGAATTGCCGGAAAACGGTTTACTCCTTCAGCAAGCGGGCAGCATTTGGGCCTTCGCAGAATAAAAGATCTATAATACTAAGGTTGGACTTAAACCCCATCCGATCTTCAAAAACCTGTTTGTATACCGGGCAGCTTTGGGCAAATGATTCAAAGTTTTTTGGAAGCACCCTGCCTCTCATATCAAGAAACTGGTCTGCCGGATAATCTTTTTGCCAGGTTTCGGTAAAGCTGATTGCTACATCTACCCCTAACTTTTTAAGGGTCCAATGCAAAAGATCAAGGTTCCAGTCCCAAAGCCAATCGTATTTCGCATGATAAAAAATCTCTATTTCATCTTTATAAAATTCGAACCAGGGCGACCGGCTATAGGCAGAAATGATGGACCGCCAGTGAAGTGATTGCCAGCGATGGCTGTTATCCATTTTTACCTCCCTGATCATTTTGTTTGAATGCCGTCCACCTTCCACCGGAATGCTCAAATGGAGCAGGCCGTTCGCTCCCGCAATAATACAGCGGTTGCGAAAACTCATTTTTTGCCAGGCTTCATATTGTTCAATTTTAAAATGCTTGAACTGTATTGAATTTTTATATTCAATAATTGATGCAAAATACTGTAAATCAGATACTAAAATCACTATATATATAAATTATTACTTTGAATGGCGTTTGAAATCAAAACTATCAGAATTTGCTGTTTTTGTGTTCATTTTATACACAATAAAATATTAATTATACACATTTAATCAATTGATTATTAATGTTTAATATTAGATTATCATTACTAATAAAATTAGTTGTGCGAAAATCTGGATTTTGACAAAATTACAGGTTCTAAAACTAATCTTTTTAGCTGTTGATTTTGGAATGTTTAACGCTATTTTTCTGCAAGATTTAGCTAAGCACTTTATCTTGCACCCTATTCTTTATATATGAACAAAAAAACCGGCTACTTCTTTTTATGCCTTGCCGCGGCATTTGCTTTTACCTCCTGCAGAGAAATTGTAGCCCCGGAATATGTTGACGTGGGGAATGTGGAGATCAATGCCGGCAGTCTCACCAATACCACCCTTTCGGCAAATGTGAAGTTGTATAATCCCAACAAATCCAATCTCACTTTCAAATCGGGAAGTCTGGATATTTATGTTGACAACCGGTTGCTGGGGCATACCGAATTAGACACTACCATTCACATCGCCCGCCTGGATACATTTCACATACCCGTTCTGGTTCACGTAAATTTTAGCAACGTAATAGGCAACGCCTTATCGCTGGCTTTACAGGATTCTGTTTTATTAAGACTGGAAGGAAAAATGAGAGTAGGACGATCAGGAGTATTTATAACCCGGCCGGTTTTTTATGAAAACAAAGAAAAACTGCAATTGTTCTAAATGGTGCAGAAAGAAAAAAGAAAAGCTCCCGAATCATTAGGATAGAGGATCAGGAGCTTTCATAGGATGTTCATTCAATGGATAACTGGATTTGGTTTTTACATTGGATCCTGGACTTTTGGGCTTTTCATGACGGACGATTGGACTTTGGGTTTTTCAGATCGGACAATTGGACAATTTGGTTTTTACAATGGATCTGGATCTTGGTTTTTCACAGAATAAATCGTTCTATTTCATTGATAAGGTTTGTATCGAATTTAATTGTGCTGTCTACATTTAAATCTTTAGTCTGCTATATAACGCAGTACCGTTTATAAATTGCATTCAGTTCTGCCTTTTTTGAGCAAACAGAATTAATTTCATAAAATACTAAGTACATCTACGTAACAATATATTTTTCAAACGTTTGCATTAGTTTAAAAGCATAGCTGTGTTACCAGGAAATAATTTCTAATAATTTCAGGTTATGCCCGCAAGTCGTTGACATACATCAATTACAAGCAGGATGCTTTTCAATCCGCGTAATAAAATAAAGTATAGTGTTAAGTCAGACAAATTATGTTGTGAAAAGTGAGAGAATAAAAGTGAAAGAATGTTTCACCTCTCATGCCGGCCTGCCGGCTGCTACCCTGTATATATAAGTATCCCTGCTATACGCAGTCTGAGACTGCGTATACTATATGTTCTTCCGGCACTCCGTTCCGCAAAGTATTACCGGTTTAACTGTTCTTGAGTGGGTTTCTGCGCCGGTTCCAGATATAGTTACGAACATTAACCCAAAAAGCGAGAAACATGTATACAATTATGGGAGAGCCCATGGTAAGGAGGGAAATATAAATAAAGTGTTTTCGGATAGTTGTATTGGCAATGCCCATTTTTTCACCAATATAAGAGCAAACCCCAAACACCTGCCATTCAATAAAGTGCTTGAACTTATTCATACTGCTAAATTATAAAAAATAAATAAGGGTAATGCAAATGCCTTGTTATGAAATGGCCTTTTTTCGATAATTTTGCCCAACTTTTTTGATAGTCATCCATATACTCTCTTGTATAATTTATACAGACTACAAACACGTCAACCATCTAAAAAACAGATACATATGATTTTTGATCTCGATCTTATTAAAAAAACCTATGCGGGTATACCTGCTAAAATTGAGGCCGCACGTAAGCTTACCGGAACACCACTCACGCTTGCAGAAAAAATATTATATACTCATTTGTACGAGCCCCCTGCCCGTGCATATGAAAGAGGAAAGGATTATGTTGATTTTGCACCCGATCGCGTAGCCATGCAGGACGCTACCGCGCAAATGGCTTTATTGCAGTTTATGACCTGCGGCAGAAGCACCGTGGCAGTACCCTCTACCGTACATTGCGACCACCTGATACAGGCTAAAGTAGGCGCTGCCCAGGACCTCAAAACAGCAGTAGACGTAAATAAAGAAGTATATGATTTCCTGGCTTCCATCTCTAATAAATATGGTATTGGCTTTTGGAAGGCTGGCGCCGGTATTATTCACCAGGTTGTGCTTGAAAACTATGCTTTCCCCGGAGGCATGATGATTGGAACGGATTCGCATACGCCCAACGCGGGTGGTTTGGGGATGGTGGCCATTGGTGTGGGTGGCGCCGATGCGGTAGATGTAATGGCAGGTTTGGCGTGGGAATTAAAAATGCCTAAGCTGATCGGCATAAAACTTACAGGTAAATTAAGCGGCTGGGCTTCTCCTAAAGATGTAATTCTGAAAGTAGCAGGCATACTTACCGTAAAAGGCGGTACAGGCGCTATTGTTGAATATTTTGGAGAAGGCGCCGAAAGCCTTAGCGCAACCGGTAAAGGAACGATATGCAATATGGGCGCCGAAATTGGTGCAACCTGTTCCATTTTTACTTACGATGAAAAAATGGCCGCTTACCTTAAAGCCACCGAACGCGAAGAAGTTGCAGCCCTGGCAAATGGCATTAAAGAGCATCTGCGTCCCGACCCGGAAGTATATGCCAACCCCGAAAAATATTATGATCAGCTCATAGAAATCAATCTCGACGAATTGGAACCGTATGTAAACGGACCCTTTACACCCGATTTGGCCTGGCCCATCGGGAAGTTTGCCGATGCGGTAAAAGCCAATCAATGGCCCGAAAAATTAGAAGTGGCACTGATCGGTTCCTGTACCAACTCGTCGTATGAAGACATCAGCCGCTCTGCTTCGCTGGCGCAGCAGGCTATTGATAAAAAACTAAAAACAAAAGCCGAATTTACCATTACACCCGGCAGTGAAATGGTTCGCTATACCATTGAAAAAGACGGCTTCCTAAAAACATTCGACAAGATAGGCGGCGTGGTTTTAGCCAACGCCTGCGGTCCATGTATCGGGCAGTGGGCACGTCATATTGACGATCCCAACCGCAAAAACGCTATCATCACCTCGTTTAACCGCAATTTTGCTAAACGCAATGACGGCTTAGCCAGTACGCATGCTTTTGTTGCTTCTCCCGAAATAGTTACGGCATTCGCCATTGCCGGCGACCTTACTTTTAACCCGTTAAAGGATAAGCTCAAAAACGAGAATGGCGAGGAAGTGATGCTGGACGAACCAACCGGCGTGGAATTGCCGCCCAAAGGATTTTCGGTAGACGACCCCGGTTATGAAGCTCCTGCCAAAGACGGCAGCAATGTAGAGGTAATTGTAAAATCCGACTCCCAACGTCTTCAGTTGCTCGCACCTTTTGCAGCATGGGAAGGAACAGATTTAAAAGGCCTGAAACTTTTAATTAAAGCCAAAGGCAAGTGCACTACCGATCATATTTCCATGGCTGGCCCCTGGTTAAAATTCAGGGGGCATTTAGATAATATCAGCAACAACATGCTCATCGGCGCTATCAATTTCTATAACGAAAAAACAGACGCGGTAAAAAACCAGCTAACGGGCCAATACGGACCTGTACCCGCAACGGCAAGAGCCTATAAAGCGGCAGGCATCGGAACGATAGTAGTAGGCGATGAAAATTACGGTGAGGGGTCGAGCAGGGAACATGCAGCTATGGAACCGCGTCACTTAGGTGTTCGCGCTATAGTGGTAAGAAGCTTTGCCCGCATACATGAAACCAATCTCAAAAAGCAGGGTATGCTGGCACTTACTTTTGCCAACAAAGAAGACTACGATAAAATCCAGGAAGATGATTCCATTGATATTACAGGATTAACTGGCTTTACTCCCGGAAAGCCGCTTACCCTCATATTGCATCATGCCAATGGTACCACAGATAATATAAGGGTTAACCATACCTACAACCAGCAGCAGATACAATGGTTTAAAGAAGGTGGCGCACTGAATGTAATCAGAAAGCAATTTGCGAAATAGAAGCGGTTATTCCCGTATATTCATTCAGACCTTTAGCCCAACAGCTAAAGGTCTTTTTTTGGCCGCGGCTTCGTCCCGCTTTTAACACTGATCATTTTAACATTTTCTTCATAAAGCTGGAGTAAGGTCATGCCGGCATTTATCCTATATCTTTGCCGCCATTTATGCGGCGTATTTTTCAACATACCATTCTCTGGATCGTTGCATTGTCAATATTGAATACGAGTATTGACGTGGCAGATAATATCTCTGTATTTTCAACAACAGATTCCGGCAAACCGGAATATATAGAAATTGAAAGTATTATTGAATTAGTGATGGACACCGCCAATGATAAAACACTCCCTGATCAGAAAGGTAATGATCAGCAAACCCCGCTGAAAAAAACTACTGTTTTTGATTTTTCATTCCAGGAGAAAAAAGAAAAAACAATTACCCGCCTTGCAGGTACCACCATTCCGCATTTCCCTTACGCTTATTGTTCCGGCGCTCTCTCTCCCGGATTCATTTCATTCTTCTCTCCTCCTCCGGATAATATATAATCATACACTATTTCGCTGTTGCAACAAACTTCCAGATGATAAAGGCCTGGCGTTATCATGTGCCATTTACTATTATCGCGCGTTTTGGATATTCCAAAATGAAAACCAGTTTGTTATTGTTTATGGTTTTGAAAATTTACCACATAGACACATAGCGCACATCGAAAACCCTGTACCCCTGTATGATCATGATACCCTGAAATAAAATTATCTGACAGCATCCTGTTTATCAAAAACAAATGTGATGAAAAATTATATTGTATTATTTTTCTCTTTGACCCTCTCCTGCCCATTGTTTGCGCAAATCAAAGACAAAGACAGCGTTCGTGTATCATTGACCCAGGCAGAAGCGCTTTTCCTGAAAAGCAACCTGACGCTGCTGGCATCCCAATACCGGGTATCGGCGGCAGAAGCTGTGGAAATGCAGGCACGCTTGTATAACAACCCCGTACTCTCGGCAGAATTAGCGGCATACAGTAATAGCCGTAAATGGTTCGATGTAGGCATGTACGGACAAAAATCTTTTGGCATAGACCAGTTGATCACGTTAGCGGGTAAACGAAATAAAAGCTTGCTACTGGCAAAAGAGCACACCAACCAGGCAAGGCTCGGCTTCTATGAACTGATGCGCACCTTAAAATATGAGCTGCGGCAAAACTTTTATACTGTAATATATGCCAATGAGCTGCTTGAAAAATTTGATGATCAGATGCAGCTCCTTCAAACAATTATTGATGCCTATGACGTACAGGCAGCTAAAAAAAATGTACCGCTAAAAGATGCCGTTCGCCTGAAAACAGAATACATACAGCTGAGCGCCGACCGTAATGCTATCGTTATGGAATCCATTGCGGCACAGCAGATCCTCCAGCTTTTGATGGATACCACAGCAACCATCATTCCCTTAAAAGAACCATCGCCGGAAAGGGATGGACTGGTATTGCCCGGTTTGCTCGAAAAAGCACAACAAAGCCGTTCGGATCTCCGCCTGCAGGAAAGCCTTTTAAAAGAAGAAGAGCTGAATTACAAATACCAAAAGGCATTAGCGGTTCCCGATATTACCATTGGAGCGGGATACGATCAAAGCGGCAGCTATGTTAATAATTTTTATAGCCTAAGGGCTGCTATAAACCTGCCGCTATTTAACCGGAACCAGGGAAATATTAAAGCGGCGGGCTGGCAAATTAAAACGGCTGAACTGGTGAGGGATTATAAACAAAATGAAATTGCCGCCCAGGTTATGGCATCCTTTAACAAACTAACTGAGGCAGAAAGAGAATACCAGGTTTCGCAGGAAAGCTTTAATAAAGATTTTCCTGAAGTGAACAGGAGCGTTATAGAAAATTTTAACAAAGGAAATATTTCCCTGCTGGAGTTCATTGATTTTTTTGAAAACTATAATTCTGCTATCCGGCAGGTAAATCAACTGCAAAAGCAAAGACGGCTGGCCTGGGAAGAGCTGGAATATGCAGTTGGGGCGGCCCTGTAAAAACGGCTTTAACATACAATTATACCATTAAACAAATAATACGCATGAAATCCCTTATATCGTTCTTCTTCTTTTTTACGCTGCTTTCCTTTTTATTAATGTCGTGCAGTACCATGCCAGCAGAAGAAGCTCCCGTATCATTTTCGCTTACCGATACTATGCTGAGCCGCATTACTATTGATACCGTACAAGCAGAACAGGTAAGTACAGAACTCAGGTTTTCGGGCAAGGTGACGCCTGAAGACAATAAAATTGCCAGCGTGTTCCCTATTGTGGCAGGATATGTTACGCGCGTAAATGTATCACTGGGCGACCATGTAAAAAAAGGCCAGGTGCTTGCCGTTATCCGCAGTACCGACATAGCAGATTTTGAAAAGCAGCGCCGCGGCGGGGAAACAGAATTGCTGCTGGCTAAGAAAAACCTGAAATCGGCCCAGGAGCTCAATGAATCGAAACTTAATACGGAAAGAGATGTGGTGGCTGCTCAAAAAGCGGTAGACGATGCGCAGGCAGAACTGAACCGCATCAATGAAGTATTTAATATTTATCACCTAAACAATGGCTCTTATTACAATGTAGTTGCACCTATCAGCGGTTTTATTACCGATAAAAAGCTGAACGTGGATATTCAGTTGCCTTCCGGGTTCAGCGAAAGTATCTTTACCATTGCGCAAATAGACGACGTATTCATTACAGCTAATGTATATGAAACCGATATCGCCAAAATATCGTTGAACATGCCTGCGGAAGTGGATTTGCTCAGCTATGCGGGGAAAAAGTTTACGGGTAAGATTGATAAGATAATGAACATCCTTGACCCCGAAACCAAAACCCTCAAGATACGCATACGGCTTCCCAACCCCGGGTACGCCTTAAAGCCCGAAATGGCAGCTACCGTATACATACGCTACCAGCAACAAATACGGCTCCCCGCTGTTCCGGCAGCGGCCGTTGTGTTTGATAAAAGCCGGAATTACCTGATGGTGTTTCATGGAAAAGACAGCGTGGAAACCCGTGCTATTGAACCGCTTGGCACCACGGCTGGCAGAACCTATGTATCGGAAGGACTGCAGGCTGGTGAAAAGGTGATTGTAAAAAACGCGTTGCTGGTATATGATGCTATTAACGATTAAAAATAAAACATGAACAAATTCATACGGAATATCGTAGCGTTTTCGCTGAAAAATAAATTTTTTATTTTCTTTCTCACCGGGGTAATGATCATAGCGGGGGTTTTCAGCTTCGTACACACTCCCATCGAAGCATTTCCGGATGTAACCAATACGCAGATCGTTATTGTAACACAATGGCCCGGGCGCAGCGCAGAAGAAGTGGAAAGGTTTGTAACCCGCCCGGTAGAAGTATCTATGAACAGTGTACAGCGGAGAATTAACGTGCGTAGCATTACTATGTTTGGGTTAAGCGTAATGAAAATTATTTTTGAAGACGGGGTGGATGATTTTTTTGCCCGCCAGCAGGTAAACAATCAGCTCAGAACAGTAGACATGCCGGAGGGCGTGGCACCGGATGTGCAGCCGCCTTATGGTCCTACAGGCGAAATATTCCGCTATGTACTGCGCAGCAAAACCCGGAACAGCCGCGATTTGCTTACGATACAAAACTGGACCATTGACCGGCAGTTGCGTTCAGTGAATGGCGTAGCAGATATTGCAGCTTTTGGAGGCGAAGAAAAGATTTACGAGATACAGGTAAACCCCAGCCTGCTGCACAAATACGATATCACACCTTTAGAAGTATATACCGCCGTATCTAAAAGCAACCTGAATGTTGGCGGGGATATCATAGAAAAAAATAACCAGGCCTACGTGGTAAGAGGAGTAGGCTTATTGAACAGCAGTGCCGATATTGAAAACATTATTATTGAACAAAACGCCGATGCGCCTGTACTGGTAAAACACGTAGCCTCCGTAAAAGAAAGCGCATTACCGAGGGTGGGTCAGGCAGGGCTCAATGAAAATAGCGATGTGGTGGAAGGTATTGTTATTATGCGCAAGAATGAAAACCCGTCGGAAGTGCTGAAACGGGTAAAGGAAAAAATTACGGAGCTAAATGAAAAGATACTGCCTGCAGATGTAAAAATGGAAACTTTTTATGACCGTGATGTATTGATGTACTATTGTACCGAAACCATTTCGCATAATGTAATGGAAGGCATATTGCTGGTAACCGTTATTGTGCTAATCTTCATGGCCGACTGGCGTGCAACCCTTATCGTTACCATCATTATCCCCTTGTCTCTGCTATTCGCCTTCTTCTGCCTGCGCCTCAAAGGCATGAGCGCCAACCTGCTTTCGCTGGGCGCTATTGATTTTGGGATCATCATTGATGGCGCGGTAGTAATGGTAGAAGGCATGTTCGTGGCGCTGGCCCACCTGTCGCATAAGGTAGGTATGCCTAAGTTCAACAAGCTGTCGAAGCTCGGCCTGCTGAAACGAACAGGCGGCGACCTTGGCAAAGCCGTCTTTTTCTCCAAACTGATCATCATTACCGCCCTGCTGCCCATTTTTACTTTTCAGAAAGTAGAAGGAAAAATGTTCTCACCGCTTGCCTGGACGCTGGGTTTCGCACTTCTTGGAGCGCTTATATATACCCTAACGCTTGTGCCTGTTTTATGCGCTATACTGCTCCGGAAAAACGTAAGGGAGAAAGACAATTTTATCGTACGTTTTTTTAACCGCAATGTGGGCAGCGCCTTTTCGTGGTGCTTCCAAAATAAGAAAAAGAGCCTTGTTGCGTCAGTCATCATTCTGGTTCTTACCCTTGTATCTGCCAGGTTCTTAGGATCCGAATTTCTTCCACCGCTCAATGAAGGCGCATTATGGGTGGAAGCCAAAATGCCCATGAGCATGTCGCTGAAAGAAACGGTGAACATCACCGGTGAACTGCGAAAGAAACTTCGGGAGTTCCCCGAAGTGAACGGCGTATTATCGCAGGCCGGGCGAAGCAACGACGGCACAGACCCCAGCGGATTTTATTATGTGCAGATGCAGGTAAACCTCAAACCTAAAAAAGAATGGAAAAGAAAAATAACTACCGAGGATTTGATTGAAGAAATGGACAAAAAACTAAAGGTTTTCCAGGGCATCAATTACAATTACTCCCAACCTATTATTGACAATGTAGCAGAAGCCGTGGCAGGTATGAACGCCAACAATGCCGTTAAAATATTCGGCGATGACCTGGACAAATTAAACGACTTGGCCGATAGCGTACTGAAGCAGATCGAAAATGTACGGGGCATAAAAGATGCGGGGATATTGCGCAATATAGGACAGCCGGAAATAAGTGTGGTATTAGATGAGGAAAAAATGGCGATGTACGGCGTATCTGCCGCCGATGCACAGGCGGTAATTGAAATGGCGATAGGCGGCAAAACAGCCACTAAAAAATATGAAGATGAACGGAAGTTTGATGTACGCATACGCTACAGCCCCGAGTACCGCAAAGATGAAAATGATATTATGGCGCTGATGGTACCTACCCTAAAAGGGGGAAAGATTCCCCTGGGCAGCATTGCCGGCATGAAAAAAATTACGGGACCGGCCTTTATTTACCGCGATGAAAATAAACGTTTCATAGGCGTAAAATTCACCGTCAGGGAAAGAGACCTGGGCAGTACAATAAAGGAAGCAATGAGCAATGTGGATCAGCACATAAAGCTACCCAGGGGCTATACCATTCAATGGGCGGGAGAGTTTGAAAACCAGGTAAGGGCAACACAACGTTTGGCACAGGTAGTGCCGGTTAGTCTGCTGGCTATTTTCATTTTATTGTTCATTACTTTCGGTAATGTAAAAGACGCCGGGCTGATATTGGTGAACGTGCCCTTCGCGTTAATCGGCGGCATACTGGCACTGCATATTACCGGTATCAATTTTGGCATATCCGCCGGTGTTGGTTTTATTGCTTTGTTTGGCATTTGTGTGCAGAATGGCGTTATCCTCATTTCTGTATTCCATCAAAATCTGCGCAGTAAACTTCCGCTGGAAGAAGCCATACATAAGGGCGTCATAACCCGCATACGCCCGGTGGTCATGACGGCGCTCATGGCCATGTTGGGATTGCTGCCTGCCGCACTGTCTACAGGTATCGGTTCGGAAAGCCAGAAGCCTTTGGCCGTAGCCATTATCGGTGGGTTAATCACGGCTACCATATTAACCCTGCTTGTTTTCCCGATCATGTTTTGGATATTTTACAGGAAATCTGAGAAACACAACCGGCTTGCCAATGTTTAAGCAACAGTACGCACAATACAACAGTACGCACAATACATTTAAAAGGCATTGCTTTTATACGGACCTTCAGCCAGCAACTGAAGGTCTTTTTATGCCTCCTTGCAACTCTAACCTCCCCCACTTACTTTCCCTTCAACCTTCCGTAATCAAATACCATATTGCAAAACGCTTTTACGCCGGTATCCAGCATACTGTCGTCAATGAAAAAATCGGGTGTATGGTGAGGCGCGGCTTTTTTAGGATCCCGCCCCGCAGGCATACCGCCCAGAAAGAAAAAAAATGCCGGCGCCTTGTCGCCGAAAAATGAAAAATCCTCTGCACCTGTTGTCCATTCCATTTCATATACTTTTTCTTTGCCGGCAGCGGCTTCCAGGGAGGGAAGCATGAGCTTTACCAGGGCCGGATCGTTATAGGTAACTTTGGTTTTGGTATCAATGCTTACTTCCACCGTTGCACCGCTGGCAGCGGCAATATGGCTGGCTGTATTGCGAATACGCTCGTGCACATCCTTATGCATTGCTTCATCGAGTGTTCTTATCGTTCCGTCCATTACCAGCTCTTCGGGAATGATATTGCTTCTTACACCGCTGTGAATTTTTCCAACAGTAATTACCACCGGCGCTTTGGTGAGGTTTTGCTGGCGGCTTACAATAGTTTGCAGTCCCTGGATAATTTGCGCAGCAATTACAATAGGGTCAACTCCACCCCAGGGCTGTGAGCCATGCGATTGTTTTCCTTTTACTTTAATGGTAAACCAATCGCTCGCAGCCATTTCAGCGCCGGGTTTATATTTTATTTCCCCAACGGGCGTTGCCGAATTAATATGCAGTCCAAAAATCGCATCCACCTTCGGGTTATCCATTACGCCTTCTTTGATCATTAAAGGCGCCCCTCCTTCTTCAGTACCGGGAGGGCCTTCTTCAGCGGGCTGAAAAATAAATTTCACGGTTCCCGCTATATCTTTTTTCATGGCACTCAATACAGATGCAGTACCCATTAATATAGCCATATGGGTATCATGGCCACAGGCATGCATAACCGCTACGGTTTGACCAAGGTATTCACCTTCGGCTTTTGAGGCAAAAGGAACATCCACTCTCTCTTTAACCGGTAGCCCATCCATATCCGCCCGCAAAGCAATAACAGGTCCGGGTTTCCCTCCTTTTAAAATACCCACTACACCGGTTTTGGCGACGCCGGTTTGCACCTCCAGTCCCAGCTTTTTTAAATGTGCCGCAATATACGCTGCCGTTTTAAATTCCCTGTTCGATAATTCGGGATGCTCATGCAGGTATCTTCTCCATTGAATCAACTCAGGGAGGATAGCAGTTGCTTTACCCGCCACCTGCGTTTTAATATCCTGTGCACGGAGAATTGCATAACTTGCTGTCATTAGTATCCCCAGGAGAAAATATTTTTTCATGCAATGTCTTTTTATATTCTGAAAATAAGATTTTTTCACCAGTTGGCGCAGGGTATCTAACTTTGAATGCAATATATGGTTACCGGCAAAATTTGTTCGCAGCTATTGGCTGCGGAATCTGTTAATACGATCAGGCATTATGCTGCAGCGGCAGAACAAATGGGGCAAGTGCACCCTGAACAATTGGATTTAATTTTTGAACAAAACTGGTTCAACTTATTTGTGCCCCGATCTATGGGTGGATTGGAAATGCGGCTACCCGAAGCGGTGCGTTTGCAGGAAGCACTGGCCCGGGCTGACGGCAGCCTGGGCTGGACGGTAACACTGTGCAGTGGTGCCAACTGGTTTTCCGGATTCCTGAATGAAAAAGTTGCTTCTTCTTTTTTTTCAGATCATCGTGTGTGCCTTGCTGGTAGTGGCGCTGCTTCAGGAAAGGCCGCGGTTACCGAAAATGGCTACGTGGTTAGCGGCTATTGGAAATATGCAACAGGCGCTCCGCATGCCACAGCGTTTACCGCCAATTGCCTGGTGGAAAAAAATGGTAAACCTGTTCTGGAAAAAGACGGCACTCCGGTTACCCGGTCTTTTATTTTCAAAAGAGCTGAAGTTACCATACACAACGACTGGAATACCACAGGTATGAAAGCTACTGCAAGCCAGGCTTTCAGTGTTAAAGCACTGGAGGTAACAGAAGAAAGATGTTTTATTATTGACAGGGAACATGCTGTTTTACCAGACCCGGTTTTTTATTTTCCTTTTCTATCCTTTGCAGAAATTACACTTGCTGCCAATTATTCGGGTATGGCTTTTCATTTTATGGACCTCTGCAAAGTATTGTTTGAAGACCGCATTAAACGACATGGATATGAAATAAACGAAGCCTGCGAAATGCTGGAAACACTGGCAAGAACCCAAAGTAAACTGGAAGATGCCCGGCAGCTTTTTTATGATGTACTGGAAAAAACATGGCAGGCCGGTTATGGAGAAAAAAAATGGAGCGCTTCTTCCCTCAATACCCTGGGAGCAGCATGCAGGGCACTCGCTAAATTATCGCGCAGTTCTATAGATGAACTTTACCCCTATTGCGGGATGGCAGCAGCCGACCCCAATTCGGAGATCAACCGCGTGTGGCGCGATTTTCATACAGCAAGCCTGCACGGGATATTTACTTTTGGATGCGGATAGAAATTTTAGATTTGTGATGTGATTTTATGATTTATAATCCGCGGTCTGACGCTCCTTGCGTTGCGTGCCGACCGCTGCATTTTATCACCGATGCAAACCTTTTAACCTCAGATAGGCTATCAGTTCTTCAACCATATCTG
Source organism: uncultured Sphingobacteriales bacterium (assembly GCA_937991535.1). GTDB lineage: Bacteria > Bacteroidota > Bacteroidia > Chitinophagales > Chitinophagaceae > Agriterribacter. The sequence continues at coordinate 24,764 of CALKHN010000044.1, read as the reverse complement.
TTTGTACAATGTTGGTATGGTGCATACGCAGCAAAGCATCAAAACCGGTATCCTTTTTCTCTTTTTCCAGCTTCTCATATTTTCCTAAGGCATTCATCCAAAGCCTTATGCCTTTGCCGCGGATAACGCCCATCAGGGAGTCGGAGTAAAATTTGTCGTCGGCATGTATCACGGGTACTTTTATACCCTGGTTAAATATACCATCCACATCTTCCCTGCTGTAGGCACGGGTCATGAACTGAATCTTTTTATTCATCCTGCGCAGGGCTGGCGCATCCTTATAATCATACAAAAAAAACAATGATTGTTTTTCCATTTTAGTTTTTCTCAGCAGTTTGGCAGTAGATTTCGCGGCTCTTTTCCCCTCAGCCTTATAGTCAATATCAAGCATCACTTTTCCTTTCACCAGTTCGAGCACTTCTTTAAAGGTTGGAATTTTTTCCGAAGTAGGTTTACCATTATGCAAAAGAAAAACCTGCTGCAGCTCAGCATAGGTCTTTTCAGCCACCAGGCCTTTGCCTGAAGTGGTGCGGTCAATGGTCTTATCGTGCATAATGATCAGCACGCCATCTTTTGTTTCCCTTATATCCGTTTCAATAATATCAACACCAAGCCGTATGGCTTCTTTCATGGCAGCAATCGAATTTTCGGGGTAAACGGCATGCGCCGCCCTGTGCGCTGCTACCAGTATCCTGTCCGGACGATTGTAAAAATCATTGAGAATGCTGTCGAGGTTGGATTGTGCCGCGGCAACAATTGTAAGGAACAGTACAGTGAACGATAATATTATGCGTTTGTGATACATGCTTTTAAGATTATTTAAAAGCCCGAAATTTGAATTTCGGCATTCGAATCTTAAATTTCGGGCTCAGCGGATCATTCATTCAGCGCTGCATTACCTTCCTCCTGTTACTTCTGTAATGGGTTCGCCAATGGCGCCACTCGGCATCTGTATATGCAGCAATGCGGCTAATGTGGGAGCAATATCTGTCATTGCCGTTACACGATTGGTATAACCAGGCTTAATTTTCCATCCCATCCACACCAGCGGGATATGTGCGTCGTAAGGATACCATGTACCATGTGTTGCACCTTTAATACTCCCGCCCTTCCATGTGGGCTGAGGAATAACCATAAAGTCGCCGCTGCGTTTTACATAATACCCTTTGATGAGCATTGCTTTTATATGGTCGGGAATGGGGGCTGTACCCAGCGCCTCACTTTCCAGCACATTGGCAATACCCGGCACTTTCAATAAAATTTCTTTTATGGTTCGGCCTACATCGTTGCGACTGATTCCCTTTTTATCAAATTCTTCCCAGTTCATGTACAACTGGTAATTCGTAAATGATAAAACGGGTTTTTCTACTCCAAATTTTTGCTTCAATCCGTCTGTAAGTGAAGTGGAAAAATCTTTGTCAGCAATTGCCCCTGAAGGCATTTTGTTTTCCAGGTAATAGCCGGGTGACTCGGATACACCGTGATCGGCGGTAATAAAATAGAGGTAATTGCCTTTGCCAAATCTTTTATCCAGGTAGGTAAAGAAATCGGCGAGTTCTTTGTCCAGGCGAAGATAGTTGTCTTCAATTTCTATCGAATTGGGGCCGTAGGTATGCCCAAGTGCATCAGGGCTTGAAAAGCTCACTGCTAAAAAATCGGTGAACTTCCCGCCACCCAGGTTATATCCTTCAATTGCGGCTTTGGCAAAGTCGAAGGTAAGCGTATTGCCATAAGGCGTTGTGCGCACCGCGCCATAATTTTTACCAATGAACTGTTTCAGGTTGTGTGGAAAAACAGGTTTCGCATCTCCGTTAGCAGTGTTCTCATATGATTTATCATCTCCTGTGCTCTGCGTGTAGGTATTGATCGGATAAAGCGTATTCCAGTCGTTTTTATAATAAGTGTCCACCACCTTTTTATCATTGAATCTTTTGGCCCACTCCGGCAGTTCCTTCATATAATATGTACTGGTAACAAAATGCCCATCCTTACCATTGTACCAGAATGCCGCAGTGGCCGCATGTCCCGCAGGTAAAATAGAACCCCTGTCTTTAATAGCAACACCTACGGTTTTGCTTTGGAAGTTAGATGCAATACGCAACTGGTCGGTAATAGTGGTGGTCAGGTTGTTGTGGGGCGACTGAGCGGTTTCGCTCTCCACTGCCCCTACCAGGTTAACCGATTCGTCATCCACACAACCGATCTCTTTTCCGAGAGAACGTTCGTACCAGTTGTTGCCTACAATACCGTGTACGGCGGGCGAAGTTCCCGTATATACAGAAGCATGACCACAACCTGTAACGGTAGGTGAATAATCAATCATTGTGTTCTCACAGGAAAACCCTTCTCTCAGTAATCTTTTAAATCCGCCATCCGTATAACGGTTCTGAAAACGGTATAAATGATCCCAGCGCATCTGGTCTACCATCATGCCCACTATTATTTTGGGTTGCGAAGATGCGGGAGCAGCATTCCGTGCGATAGTTTGAGCATTCACCGTACATACAAATGATACCATTGCCAAACCGAGGATAAAACATTTAAACTTCATCATTACTAATATTTAGTTTCGCAAATACAATTTTATCAGGCAAATTAAAGTGATTTAACCGAAAGGATATGATTTTTAAGTTATATCCATTTTATATTAACCAATCATTAAACAATTATTTCAGATTTTTAACCAGATTGTTTTTCCCTTTTCTTTTTGCAAGGTCAAACGCATCAAACAACTCTCCCGTTGCGGTATACGAACGGTAAGAGAGCGTATTGCCATCTACCGTGATCAACTGGTACAACTGGAGGTAGCCGCCACTTTTATCGGCCCATGCGGGCTGGTCATTTGCATACATTTTCGATCCGCTCATCGACACCACATACATGGTGGGCGAAGTATCTTTTGTTCGGGGCATAGGAATTTTCTGCATGCCCCTTCCATATGCGTGGTCATGCCCCTGCAGCACAAGATCAACTTTGTATTTGTTGAATATAGGCTGAAACTTTTCCCTGAGGTTTTCATTATCGCGGTTGGCCTTTACCGAATATACGGGGTGATGAAATACCACGCAGGTCCAGCGGTTGGGATTATTGGTTAAAATATTTTCAAGCCATTCGGTTTGTTTTTGCATTCCCCCGCCACCGAACCAGATTGCCTGTGAGTTCAGGGATATAAAACGCACCCCCTGTACATCGGAATAGTAACAGGTTTCTTCCAGGCCTTCAGGTCCATTTTCGGGCAAAGTAAATTGCGGCCGCCACAAAGAAGTTATTTCATTTATGCCCGCGGCATTATCGGCATGCTCATGATTTCCGGGCGACATCATTCCAGGTATGGTACTATGAATAAAGCCGCCTCCGTAAAACAATTCACCCCACTCATGGTCATTGCGGCCCCTGTTAACAATATCGCCTGCATACAGGATCAGCTTAGCATCCGGCATCTTCACATATGCTTCACGGATCACCCTGGGCCAAAACGTTCTCATTCCCTGCTGTACATCTCCCAGGTAAATAAAAGAAAGCTTATCGCCGGGTTTGCCCGCCGTTCTAACATGGAACCATTCACTCCAGTAATTGCCCTGCCCTACGCGATACATATAAAGTGTATTGGGCTGTAATCCTGCGAATACTGCCGAATGATAATTGGCTACTATTCCATCGTGTGTTACGGTTTCTGTTTTGGCTTTTATGCCGTTGGCCTTTGTTGCATTGGTTGGATTGGATACAACAATCATAATTTCAGCAGATCCCGCAGTAATGCTGTCGTGTGTGCGCCAGTTCACGGCCAGCGACGTAGACGGGTCCTGCGTTACATTCAGCACAATCCTGTCGGGATACGGAGCGGGGGGATACGGATTAAACTGTTGGGATCGTACCTGGGCAGCCATCAGCATCATTATACATGCGATCAGCTTCAGAAAAATAGCAGGATTGTTTTTTGTGTACATCATATAGGATTGTGAGTGCATAAATTATGAAGATCGTCCCAATTATTTATTGTTTGGTTTCTTTTCTACCAGCTTATTGGGTTTCCCTTTTTGTTTTACAAGATCAAACGAATCATACAGTTCTCCGGCGGCAGTATATGATTTATAACCCAATGTATTGCCTTGAACTGTTACCAACTGGAACAATTGTGTATACGAAGCCGATACATCCATCCAGTTTCCCTGTAAGGTTGATGACATTTTTGGTCCGCTTACAGATAATATATAAACGGTTCCCGATTTTTCATCTTTGGTTGCGCCCTGTATTTTATGCATGCCTCTCGCATACGCATGGTCGTGACCCTGCAAAACAATGTCTACTTTATACTTGTCGAACAGGGGCTTAAAAGTACTGCGCATCCGCGCATTATCGCGGGTAGGACGTATAGAATAAAAGGGGTGATGAAAAACAACAGCGGTCCATTGGTTGGGATTGTTGCGCAACAGGGAATCCACCCATAGTTTCTGCTTCCTGAGATCTTCGTCCGATTCTTCTACCCGGTAAGAATTGATAGAAATGAACCGCATGCCCTGCACATCGGTGAAATAGCATGTTTCTTTCAAACCTTCAGGGCCATTTTCGGGAAGCGTAAACTGCGGACGCCAGAAAGCCGACAGGGTATCTCCGGTGCGCGCATATTCATGATTTCCGGGAGAATGCATGCCCGGTATGCTGCTGTGTATAAAGCTGCCGCCGTAAAACAATTCGCCCCATTCATTATCGTTGTTGCCCCGGTTTACAATATCACCGGCATACAGCATCAAATTCGCACCGGGCATTTTAGCATAAGCGGCCCGTATAACCCGCGGCCATAATGTTTTTATGCCAGACTGCACATCACCCAGATATATAAACGAAAGCTTATCTCCCACCGTTCCCGCCGTTTTGGTATGGAACCATTCACTCCAGTGAGCGCCCTGCCCCACCCTGTACATGTATAATGTTTTAGGCGTAAGACCAGCCAATGTAACCGAATGATAAGTGGCAGCAATGTTCTGAAACTGAAATGCTTCACTTTTTGCCTGCTCCCGCAATGCTTTAGCAACAGCGCGGGGATCCGAAGATACGGGCATGATTTCCAGAAACCCTTCTCTAACGGTATCGCATGTACGCCAGTTAACGGCTATTGATGTGGAGGGATCCTGTGTTACATTTAGTACAATCCTGTCCGGGTCAGGCGTTGGCGGAAAGGGATTAACTCCTGCTGTTTGCGCCTGTACTCCAGTGCAAAAAATAGCTGATAGTATAACAAGCCCGGTATGCAGGGATAATCTTTTTTTCCGGCGATCAACTTTCCTCATGAATAAGCTATTATAATCAGTTCTTAATTTCCTTTACTTCTTCCGCTATCGGATGATTGGCCCGGTAATGCAATCCAAGCAACGAAGCAATGGTTTGTGCACACTGCTTCTGATACAACTGCATCGCTGTATTTACTTCTCCTTTAGCCGGTATACCCGGTCCCATCACAGCCATCCACATTTCATGCGAATCGGCCACACCACCGCTTCCGTGACCGGTCCACTGCTCTTTAATACCATCTCCCCGGCCATGATCGGTTGTAATAAAAATTGCTGTTCTGTTTTTATATCCAGGCGTGCTTTGCACATACTCCCATATTTCCTTAATCCATGTATCCACCTGCTTTGCCGCATCTAAGTAATCCTTATATTGCCCGGCATGCGCCCATTCATCGGTCTCGCCATAGCCAATAAAAAGTACGCGCGGCTTTTTTTCCTTCAAATACTCCATAGCAGCGTAGTGGGTAAACACATCAAGACATTCGCCCTGTCCGTATGGTTTATATGAATTTTTAAGCATGGCATTGATCAATTGTTCTTTCGGCGTTGGATGATCGCCACCCGTAGCACTAAACGCCGCTACTACCGGGAATCCGCATCTTTCTTTATTGAGTATGCGGTCAAAGGCAGCCCATGCTCCAAAAGCCGCTACCTTTCCTTTAAACCCTTCCTGTTGGTTGATGTATTCCAGCACCGTTGTATGCGGGTTGGCTATATACTCATTGGAATTGATTGCAGTATCCGGATAACCGGTAAATATTTCATTATAGCCCGGGTACGAGAACCAGTAAGGATTCGCAACATCTACCTTATTGTTATAGTGCCGGTTGCCATAGAGCTGACCTCTTTGCGAGATGCTGTCCCAGAAAAAAGGAAGTAATTTTTTTCTTCTTTCGGATGCATCAGCATCCCAGTAGTTTTTAAAAATAGCTGAACTGTCGGACCGTCCCTGGTTAAAACGACCATCGGCAGCTATAACGCTGTCCATGCCCGTGAACAGTTCCTGCCAACGCAAACCGTCGGTGGTAATAACAATTACATTTTCTATTTTGCCACCGTCGCTTTCAGCTATAGTGCCGGCACAGCCATAAAGCATAACCCACCCTGCCAGTAGTATTGTTTTTTTCATAACAGTTGTTTTTATTTTGCCGGATAATATTTTTCAAGCCATGAAAAAGTCTTGGCAAATACATCAATCGCCGCTGCCGGGCCCACACCATGCCTTTCGCCCGGATAGATTTCGAGTTGCGCAGGTACATTAAATTCCTGCAGTTTTTTATAAAGATTTTTAGCCTGGCTTACATCCACCAGCGGATCTTCAGCACCATGAAATAAAATGGTGGGCACAGCCGTTTCATTTGTAAGATGATAAACGGGGCTGGCATCTTTTGTAACCTGCGCGTTTACATCCGCTTCACCCAAAAAATTGATTACCGTTCTATCCGCGTCGCTGCCATCGGCCCTTACCGCCTTGTCTGTAAGGTCTGTTGGACCCCAGAGGTCAATCACCGTTTTTACCTGTTTCTTGTCATCATAACCATAGGCATACAGCATGGCCAGGTGACCACCGGCGCTACCGCCCATCAACGCGTACTCATTGCCGTTATAATCATACTTCTTCGCATTTTTCGAAATGAATGCCAGCGCCTTCTTCACATCCTCAATTTGCGCGGGAAAGCGGTTGTTGCCGTCTTTCACCAAACGGTAATTCATGGAAACCACTATGTAACCCCGTTTGCCCACCAATTCTTCAATTAACTGTTTGGGAAACTCTTCCTTATCGCCGCCGGTCCATCCGCCGCCATGTATGTACACAATAACCCTGGCATTGGGCTGCACCTCTTTGGGAAAGTAAGCATCGAACATGTTTTCATCGCCGGGGGCATTGCCATATTTTATGTTCTTTAAGTCCCTGTAGGTTTTTCTTCTATACTTCGCATAGGGATCTTCTTTGGTGATGTCCTTTCCCAACCCATTTCTCAAACCATTTTTGTTCAAATAAGCAATCAGGGCTTCCGGGTTGTCGGTTTGTATTCCCTGTATACCTTTTTGCAGAACCTCCTTCCACTCATCTGCTCCTTCATCATTGCTTTGGGCATCCAGCCATACCGCTACACCGTTGTCGTTGGCGGTTGCTACCATTTCCGAATCATTGATATTGTCCAGCACTTCAATAGAGCCCTGTGCAAGGAAAAAAGCCAGCTGGTCTTTATTTTTTACTTCACCAATGGCGCTGGTAATTAAAGGAATGGCAGGAGCCGTTTTTCTCCATTCTTTATACTGGCGTATGGTGTTGATGTATACCGCCACCTGCTTTTCCATACCGGCGTCCTGGATCTGCCTGTAGGTTTCGGTTACACTGGCATCTTTAAAATCGAGGTAGACGTTGATCTTTCCTTTACATGCTTTCAGTACATCGCTGAAAGTTGGAACACGGTATCTTTTTTTTGTGGGTTTATTCTTATCGGCAACGCTCAGTTGCTGGATTTCCGCAAGGGTAAGTTCATTGATATTACCGCTGCCGTTAGTCATACGGTCAACAGTGGCGTCGTGATGAATAACTAGCTGACCGTCTTTGGTGGTGCGCAGGTCTATCTCTACATAATCGGCGCCGCTTTTTATAGCCGCTTTTACAGATTCAAGTGTGTTTTCGGGAACTGTAACGTGATTGCCCCTGTGAGCAATTACAACCAGGTTGTATTTTGTTTCAGGAAGGGGCGCCAGCGCCGGCTGAGCAAAAACAATTTTTGCGGCCGAAAAAAATAAAAACAGGGTAAAGAGGTACTTTCTCATAAACGGTTTATTGATTTTCTTTGACCTGGTGAATGGCGGATGCTACGGGGTGAGTTGCAGTAAAATTAAATGCCAAAAGAGAAGCTATCGTTTGAGCTATCTGCTTTTGATACAATTGCATCGGCTTTTTTACTTCCCCTTTTGCGGGAAGGCCCGGCCCCATTACACCCAACCATATCTCGCTGGCGCCTTCAATTTTGGCGCCATGGCTTGTCCATTGTGCTTTATTGATATCACCCCTGCCATGGTCGGTAGTTATCAGGAGTGCTGTTTTGTTTCTGTAAGCTGGGGTGCGCTGTATAAAATTCCACAGTTCCTGCAGCCAGGCATCTACCTGTTGCGCCGCTTTAAGATAATTGCTGTATTTTCCTGCGTGCGCCCAATCATCTGTTTCAAGATAGGCGATGTATAAAACTTTAGGTTGTCTGGTTTTCAGGTATTCCATTGCCTGGTAATGGGTAAAAACGTCGGGGCATCCGTGGTCGTCGCCGGGCCGATGGGAATCTTGCTTCATCGCATTTATCATCTTCTCTGTATAAGTGGTGTTTTTCCAGTCTATCGTATCAAAAGCCGCTATTACAGGAAACCCGCTTGTTTTTTTGCGCAGTATCCTGCCGTATGCTTCCCATGAACCAAAAGCTGCCACTTTATTTTTATAGGCAGGCTGATTATTGATGAACTCCAGCACATTCAAATTCGGATTATCGGGGTAACTGTTGGTATTAATGGCAGGATCAACATACCCGGTGAACATTTCGTTATAGCCAGGATAAGAAAACCAGTGAGGATTGGTAACATCTGCAAAGTTGTTATAAGCGCGGTTGCCGTATAACTGTCCGTTTGCAGCAAAATGGCCCCAAATGAAAGGCAGTAATTTTCTCCTCCGCTCGGAGGGATCTTCGTGCCAGAAGGTTTGATAAAGATGATCTTTCTGATTTTGATTGAATGCAGCATTATTGGCCAGTGCGCTGTCCATTCCAGTGTAAAGTTCCTGCCAGCGCAATCCGTCGGTAGTAACGACGATAATGTTTTCTATTTTACTTTGACTGAAAGCGGAAAGCTGCAATAGCAGGCCCAGGGCAAAACAGGATATGCTCTTATTTCTCATTGTGTATCGTTCAAAGAGGATAAAAATTAAAACTTATACTCATTTTCCCAATGCAAAATCACCTGCAATAAAACAATCAACGCAGCACAGCAAACGGACTGTAAAAAACCCGAAACCGATGCGGATGAACCGGTCAGAACACGCAACAAGGTCCAAAAATTAATAAAAAAAGAAATACTTTGCGGGTTTAACCGGAAGAATATAAATTATCGCCGCGATACCGCTGAAATGGAATTCATTACAAAACCCCGGCGATGTATGACCATACCCCATTGGCAACCCTTTCCCCTACTACTTGCCCCGGCCACGATAACTCCTTCGACTTCTGCCCAAAGCGTTAACTCGCTCCACAATGAACCGTTCACTGCGATAGCTGCTGCGGATAGCACAAGGATCGCCTTCAACCGTTAACCTGATTTAGGGACGATAGCCGATCGGCCGACGCACGGAACTTTAGTTGTCATCTGTTTTTCTTTCAGCAATGAACAAATTTTACAACTCTTTGAACAGTTATTGCTAACACCAGCAATAACGCTTATATAATTTTGTGGCAGCAGTTTTCAAACACCTGCGTCTGAACGTTTAAGAAAAGTTTTTGGGCTTTTAAGAAAAACGCTTTACCCGCAGCGTATATAATTTTATGATATAACAACTTGCTCAAACAGTATTAAATGCCAGGGAAGCTCCGAACTGGCAGAACCACAGCAGGAATCTAAAATTTACAAACACTTAAACACCAACTATTATGTCCAGATTAAACGTACAACCACGCCGAAAATTTTTACAATCGCTCACCCTGGGAGCCGCCGCACTAGGCACGGGCGGACTTACAGCCCCAATAAACGCATCGGCCGGAAACATCCGTTCAGCTTTTGGCAACGATCCGGAAGACTGGATGAAGAAAATTACAGGTAAACACCGCATCGTTTATGATGTTACTGAACCGCATCACCAGTTTCCTTTTGCCTGGCCACGCGTGTTTTTGTTAACCAACGAGGCCACAGGAACGCCGCAAAGCGATTGTAGTGTAGTGGTTGTACTCCGGCACAATGCCATACCATTTGCAATGGACGATCACCTTTGGGAAAAATACAAATTCGGGGAAATGTTTCATGTTACTGACGTGAACACCGATAAAACTGCTGAAAAAAATCCGTTCTGGAAGCCAGCTCCCGGCACCTATAAATTTCCTGGTTTTGGACCCGTATCCATCGGTATAGATGAGCTGCAGGAAAGTGGCGTACAGTTCGTGGTTTGCGATGCGGCCATGACCGTTTACAGTGCAGCGGCTGCAGGCAATGACGGGGACGCTGCTACTGTAAAAAAAGAATGGGTGGGCGGAGTATTTCCGGGTATACATATTGTTCCATCCGGCGTTTGGGCAGTTGGCAGGGCGCAGGAAAAAGGATGCGCTTACTGTTTTGTGAGATAGCCTGTATGCAATTTCATGAGCCAGTTAAAGAAAATAGTATTGGTAAGCTCCGGAATGGTTGTGGCGGTCACTGCAATTTATTTCCGGAGCAACATTAAACCGCATGCAGCAAACGGTATGGAGGAAGCAGATGCCGTAGGGCCGGCAGCATTGTACCTGCCACCTGATACTTCACAAATACGGCAATCGGTGCATGCGGCGCTCATTTGGTACGGCAGGGAACTAATCGTCAATACAAGAAAATACCTGGGTCCTGATGGCATTGTAAAACAGGTTTCAAACCAGTTAAATTGCCAGAACTGTCATCTGGAAGCAGGCGCCAAAACTGCGGCATACAGTGCTAATTTTTTGGGCGTAGCGCCAAACTACCCACTGTACAGAGACAGAAGCGGGATGATGGAAACGATACAGTTCCGGGTAAATGATTGTTTGCTCCGTAGTATGAACGGGAAACGACTTGATACAGCAAGTCGCGAAATGAAAGCACTCGTTGCTTACATATTGTGGCTTGGTAAAGATGTTCCGTCCGGGGCAAAACCTGTTAATTCAAAAATCGAACAACTTTCTTACCTGGACCGGGCTGCCGATACCATAAACGGGAAAAAAATCTATGCGGTCAAATGCCGGTTGTGTCATGGTGCAAACGGCTATGGTGGATACAGTATAGATTCTGCGTTGTATTACCCGCCATTGTGGGGGCCGGGCAGCTACAATACAGGGGCCGGTATGTATCGCCTGAGCCGGCTGGCAGGCTTTGTTAAAAACAATATGCCATTTGGTGTAAACCACGGAGAGAGTCAGTTAAGCAACGAAGAATGCTGGGATGTAGCCGCCTTCATTAATTCTAAACCCAGGCCGCATAAGCTATTTCCGAACGATTGGCCGGATTTGAGCAAAAAAGCAATTGATCATCCTTTTGGTCCTTATACCGATGGCTTTTCTGAACAACAGCACAAGTATGGCCCATTTGGACCCATAGCAAATGAAAGAAGAAAAAAAATAAATTAAACCAAAAGTCATGAAAAAGCAATTTTCGGCACTTGCATTTGTAGCTACATTTTTTTTATTGCTGTACATGAAAAATGTAAGCGCACAAAACAATGCATACAAAGTAGTATTCGACATAACCAGTTCCGACAGCACCGACCATCAAAGCCTGATCCGTTGGTTAACCGGAATAAGTAAAAGCAATCCCAATGCCCAAATGGAAGTAGTGCTTTATGGCAGATCATTACCAATGGTAACCACAGGAAAGTCGGGTATGGCAGATGAAGTTCAGCAACTGGCCAAAAACAAAAATATTGCTTTCCGCGTTTGTGAGATAGCCATGAAAAAACACCAGCTCAGCAAATCGGATCTGCTGCCGGGGGTAGAAACCGTGCCCGATGCTATTGCCGAAATTGTGCAAAGGCAAACTGAGGGATGGGGTTATATAAAGGCGGGGAGATAGTGGCATTCTAAAAATAGCATAATTACACCTCTGTAACAGCAAAGTCTTTAAAAAGCTTTGCTGTTTTTTGTTTATAGTTATACGACAGCAGAATTAATAATATCTTCACTAAGTTTAAACGATTGCTTATGCATAAGATGATTTTCTCTGTTTTAACAGCGGCACTTGCCTTTGGCTGTAACGAGCCTCCGCCATTCAAAACCATTGGCGCTATTCAACAGATGGACCCTTCGCTGGAAGAAATTATAACACCCGGTGCAAAGGTTGAAATCATTGCTGAAGGTTTCGACTGGACAGAAGGCCCCCTGTGGGTGGAAAGCGAAAAAATGCTGTTGTTCTCCGATATTCCTCCCAACAAAATTTTTAAGTGGACGGAAGCCAAAGGCACGGAACTGTACCTTATGCCTTCGGGTTATACCGGCGCCACACCACGAACCGGCGAACCCGGCTCCAACGGACTGCTGCTGAATAAAGACGGCAAACTGGTAATGTGCCAGCATGGCGACAGACGGATAGCCATGATGGCTGCACCACTGGATGCACCTAAACCGGCCTTTGTACCATTGGCCTACAATTACCAGGGAAAGAAATTCAATAGTCCCAATGACGCCGTGTACAGAAGCAATGGCGACCTGTTTTTTACCGATCCGGCTTACGGACTGGAAAAAACAATGGAGGATCCGGCAAAGGAAATTCCTTTCCAGGGTGTATATAAAGTGAACAGCAAAGGAGAAGTAAGCTTACTAACGGATTCTATTACCCGCCCTAATGGAATTGCATTTTCCAACAACGAAAAAACCCTCATTGTAGCCAACTCCGATCCGCAAAAACCGGTATGGTACATGTTTGACATAGGCGTCAATGACAGTCTCTACAACGAAAGATTAATGTATGATGCAACAGATGCATCCAAAAAGGAGAAAGGTTTGCCCGATGGTTTAAAGGTTGACAAACGGGGCAATGTTTTCGCAACCGGCCCGGGTGGTGTATGGATATTCAACAAAGAAGGAAAACTTGCTGGAAAAATATCGGTTCCGGAAGCCTGCAGCAATGTGGCGTTGGCCGATGACGACAAAACGCTGTACATTACTGCAGACATGTATGTATTAAGGATAAGGATGAAAAACAAAAGCTGAATCCTCAGTACCGGTTTTTCCTGTTTTTATGGTAATGCTTTTTTTCGCGTGCATACGCATCATAACGGGAATGTTTAACTGCTTTTTTCCATTGCTTAGCATGACGCGGGTGTACGTAGCGGGGCGATACATAAACATATCTTCCACCGTGCATTATGTGATGCCCGGGTATCCATACCGCGCCGGGAAACGGAGGCGGAGGCATCATTACATGAACAACAGCCGGTCTTTCGGCAATGATTACACGCGATTGCGCTGCGCAGGAACTGAATAAAAAACCAATTAAAACGACTGGTACGAGTGTTTTGTACATGGCTTTCATAATAGTATATTTTAGGTGAGTTTGTATATGGACGGCTACTGCGTGGGTAGGTTTAGCGTATAAATGGGTAACGCTGCATTTTAACAAGAAGTAAATAGATTTTAAAACAAATCACAAGAAACAAATACCAAATTAAATCCGAAGCCGGAAATTCGAAATCCGAAGGGGATTCAAATCCGGATATTAAAATCCGAAATCCAGGCTAAGGCCTGACCTTCCTTCGTCAGGTGCCGACCGCAGCAAAGCATCAAAAAACAGTCACAAGCATCTCCCCATCCAAAAGCGAATGGAAGGTGTATAAAAGTACAGGACAAGTCTTCGGTCCCTTCGGGATCGCACTACCCTGGTATAACCGGATCACAATCTGAAACCTGAAACCTGCAACCTGTAACCCGCAACCCGCAGTAAATCTCAAATCCCAAATTTCAAATTCATCAATCCAGCCGCGCCAGGCTTTCTTCTATCGCTTTAATTTTAGCGTTCGCATCGGCCATTTTTTTTCTTTCCAGCTCCACTACTTCGGTCCTGGCATTTTGTACAAAACGTTCGTTGCTTAGCTTTTTTGCTATAGATGTAAGAAAGCCTTTTTGATAAGCAAGGTCTTTTTCCAGTTGCTCTTTTTGTGTTGAAGTGTCAATTTTTTTATCAACATACAAATAGAATTGCCTTTCAGATGAAGAAACTACAATGCATTCTTTATCATCAACAGTATAATCCTCTTTAGAATAAACTGAATCATCAAAATAAATATTTGTTTGCTTCCTTAACAAACGCTCCATACCCATCTCTTTTTCGTCTCTATAAATACGATCGCCGGTAGCATTTTTTTTGGAGGAAATTCTTTCACTGCTCTTTATTTCATTCTTTTTCCTGGCATCTCTTATTGCTGTTATATCCGCTTTAAGTATAGCGCCCTGTTGCAGTACTTCACTGTTGACTACACCCACCGGCTCAAGTTGCATAACGCACAAATCCTCATTTCTTTCATCCAGCAAATGGTATATTTCTTCAGAAACAAAAGGCATAAAAGGATGCAGTAATTGCAACAGTTCAGTAAAATAAGCCACCGTTTTGTTGTACACATCTGCTGAAATGGGTTGATCAAAACCAGGCTTCACCCATTCAAGATACCAGCTGCAGAAATCATCCCAAATTAAAGAGTAAATGGTTTTAAGCGCTTCACTCAGGCGAAATTCTGAAAACAGTTGCTCTACTTCGGCTTCTACTTCATTGAGCCTGCTTTCAAACCATTGTATTGCAAACTGATCGCCGGCAGGCAGTGATGCGTCAATTTTTTTCTCCCACATCTTTACCAGCTTCAGTGCATTCCACAATTTATTATTGAAGAACTTTCCCTGGTCTAAAGAAGCATTGTCAAACAACAGGTCGTTACCCGCCGGAGAGGATATCATAATGCCAAAACGAACAGCATCTGCGCCGTATGCTTCAATGAGTTTCAGCAGGTCGGGCGAATTGCCCAATTGCTTGCTCATCTTCCTTCCCTGCTTATCCCGAACCATGCCGGTAAAGTATACGTCCTTAAAAGGAATGGCTTTTTCAACGGGCTTTTCTTTATTGTACTCCAGTCCCGCCATGATCATCCTCGCTACCCAGAAAAAAATAATGTCCTGCCCGGTTACCAGCACCGATGTGGGATAGTAATACGCTATGTCTTTATTGCCAGGGCTGGAAATACCTTTAAACACTTCCATGGGCCAAAGCCAGGAAGAGAACCAGGTGTCGAGCACATCTTCATCCTGCGTCAATACAGGGTTGCTATTGTTTTCGCCAAATTCGGCGTTGTATAGTTTTTTAGCGGCTTCTTCATTTTCAGCTACCACCACATTGCCCTTATCATCGTACCAGGCGGGGATCTGCTGCCCCCACCACAACTGGCGGCTGATGCACCAGTCCTTTACATTCTCTAACCAGTACTTATAGGTAGCCAGGAATTTATCGCCGGGATGGATGATGATCTCACCATCAAGCACTGCTTTTAAGGCAGGTTCGGCAAGCGGTTTCATTTTTAAAAACCATTGGGTTGAAATGCGGGGCTCTACCACAACCCCTGTGCGTTGGCTGTACCCAAGCCGGGTGGCATATTCTTCTTCCTTAACAATGAATTCTTTTTCCGATAATTCAGTAATGATTTTTTTGCGGGCGGCAAACCGGTCTTCTCCCACGAATATTTCTGCTGCTTCGCTCAATGTACCATCGGCATTCAGTGTATCCACCACTTCGAGATTATGCTTTAACCCCAGGTTATAGTCATTGATATCGTGAGCGGGTGTAACCTTCAAAGCGCCCGTACCAAAAGCCGGATCAACATACTCATCAAAAATAACAGGGATGCTTCGGTTAATGAGGGGAACAACGGCCTTTGCATTTTTTAAATGCGCATAACGTTCATCGTTAGGATTAACACAAACAGCCGTATCGCCCATAATGGTTTCGGGACGCTGGGTGGCAATTACAATTCCTTTCTCACCGGTAAGGGGATTTGTGAGTTCGTTTCCCAATTCATCGGTAATGTTGTAGCGTATATAATACAGCTTTCCCTGCAGGTCTTTATATTCTACTTCCTCATCACTCAAAGCCGTTTGCGCCGAGGGATCCCAGTTGATCATTCTCGCCCCACGGTAAATCAATCCCTTGCTGTGCAGATCAACGAACACCTTCATCACGGCTTTATAATAATCATCATCCATGGTAAAAGTTACCCTGTCCCAGTCTACACTGCAGCCTAATTTTTCGATCTGGCTGTAAATAATACCACCGTATTTTTCTTTCCACTCATAAGCGTATTTTAAAAATTCGGGGCGGCTTAAGCTGTTCTTGTCAATTCCTCTTTCTTTGAGCATGCCCACCACTTTGGCTTCGGTGGCAATAGACGCGTGATCGCTGCCAGGCACCCAGCAGGCGTTAAAACCTTTCATACGCGCTCTGCGCACAAGGATATCCTGTACCGTTTCATTGAGGGTATGCCCCATATGAAGTACACCCGTAACATTGGGCGGGGGAATAACCACAGTAAAAGGCGGCCGGTTGTCGGGCACGCTCTTAAAATATTTTTTTTCCTTCCAGTGCCGGATCCATTTTACTTCAACGGCTGCAGGCTCGTAATTTTTGCTGAGTTCTTCCATAAAGCTGGCAAAGGTAAGCATATTTGAGGCTGAATGGAGACGTGGGGAGAGGTGAGCGGATTGCCTGCTATTAATATACTCAGGCTGACGGCTGATAGCCCGCAGCTAATGGCGATGCTAGGGCATAAAAAAACACTTTCCCGAACAAACAGGAAAGTGCTTTTACCAGGGCAAATAATTTTACCAGGAGAGGTAAGTGATAACCGCAATCGTTGCATATACCAGGATAACAATCATAGCGATTTTTGCACCCTCACCTACATGTAATGAGTTAAAAAGCTTCATAATTGATGATTTTAAGATGAAAAAATCAGGACCGGATCATACAAAGCTTTCAAAGGAGAGGATGGATACTATTCTTTTGATGTTGTTTCAGGATAGAGATACAGTATTATTTATACCGTATATTTCCATTTACTAACCAGATACAGATACCCCGAAGTTAAGCATTTTCAATTGTATTTGGTCAATTTATTGTGTTCCACGGGCTTTGTTGTGCATATAATGTGGTTATTATTTTGTTTATCATTGATAATCAATATTTTTGAAATGCCTGGCGCAAAAACGGTTAAAGGATTTTACCTTTAGATAAGCGATAACAAGAGATTTGATTTACGCAATAGTAGATATAGAAACAACCGGTGGTTACGCCGCTTCCAATGCTATTACGGAAATAGCCATTTTCGTACATGATGGTATGAAGATCATTGATCGTTTTGAAACACTGATCAACCCTGGGCAACCCATCCCGTATTTTATTCAAACCATGACGGGCATCACCAATGAAATGGTAGCCAATGCGCCTTGTTTTGAAGAAGTGGCGGAACAATTGTTTGCCCTGCTCAACGACAAAGTGTTTATAGCCCACAATGTGAACTTTGATTACTCCTTCTTAAAGCACCAGTTGCAGCAGTGTGGTTATGAACTGAACGCCAAAAAATTATGCACAGTAAGGCTCACCCGGAAAGTATTTACCGCACTTCCCTCCTACAGTTTGGGTAATATTTGCCGCTCCCTGCAAATCCCCATCAAAAACAGGCACCGCGCCGGCGGCGACGCATGGGCAACTGTTCAGTTGTTCGAGATGCTGCTGCGCAATAATGCACAACCACATATTGAACAGTTTCTCAAAAAATCTTCAAAAGAACAGTACCTGCCGCTGCACCTTCCAAAGGAACAAATTGAGAAATTGCCACGGAAACCCGGCGTATATTATTTCAGGAATCAAAAAGGAAAAGTGATCTACGTAGGAAAAGCAAAGAGCTTGAAAAAGCGGGTGAGCAGTCATTTTACGCACAATGGCGCCAGCAGGCAAAAACAGGAATTCATACGCAATGTGCACGATATCAGTTACCAGCTTTGCGGCACCGAGCTGATGGCGGCTGTGCTGGAAGAAACCGAAATCAAAAGATTGTGGCCTCTGTACAACACGAGCCGCAAACAGGTGAGCCTCCAGTACGGGTTGTATGTATTTGAAGACCAGCGGGGATATGCACGGCTGGCTATTGAACGAAAAAGAAAACACCTTCGTCCTGTGCATACATTCGGACTGTTATGGGAAGGCTACCGACTGTTGTGGAAGATGATAGAACGGCACCAGCTTTCACCCAGACTGTGTTTCGTTGATAAAACCAAAGAGATGGGTGAATTTGCAGAACAATATGATGAACCGGTTGTATACAATTTACGTGTACAACAGGCATTGCAATCCCTGTATGAAGAACTGCCCACTTTTGCGGTTTTGGGTGAAGGCGTTGAAGATGGCCAGCAAAGCTGTTTATTGATTGAGAAAGGAAAATTTTATGGTATGGGCTATGTTCCGCAGGAGATGAAAATGAAGGATGTTGGAAAGCTGAAAAAGGTTTTAACGCCGTACCACGACAACGATTTTATACGTGATATGATATACCGCTACGCCGAAACCAATCCGCAGCAAATGGTGAATTTTAGTGAGTGGTAAGTGCGTCCCGGATTTTTAATTTGTAGTTTATCGTTTGTGATTTATCGTTGGAATTACTTTCGGATTTTGAATTTTCCTGTCATGCTGAAGAATGAAGCATCTTGCATGCGGTCTGACTTTCCTTCGCCAGGCGCCGACCGCATCTCCGGATTTCGAAATTTAAATCTTCGGATTTGAATTTTCTTTGGTTCTTGTTTTTTGGTTCCTGTAATTTGTTTTTTGGAGCTTTATATCTTCCTTAATCAAACCCTCTCATTTTTCCAAGTTTTTGTTTTCAGTTACAGCCATTAGTTTCGCATTCTTATGACCGCATTTGCACCACTGATAGCAACAAAATTAAATATCCGCACACAGCAGGCGGAAACCGTGCTGGCGCTGCTTGCCGAAGGCGCAACCATTCCTTTTATAGCCCGCTACCGCAAAGACAAAACCGGCGCTTTGGATGAAGTGGCGATACAGCAGATAGATGATGAATCAAAAGCGCTCAAAGCTTTTGCAGAACGAAAAACGGCCATAGAGAAATCCATAACGGAGCAGGAGAAGATGACGGAGGAACTGCAGCAAAAATTAAACAATGCGGCAACCCTGGCAGAACTGGAAGATATTTACCTTCCCTATAAGCCCAAGCGCCGAACGAAAGCACAGGTAGCAAAAGAAAACGGGCTGGATCCACTGGCTTTGCTGATCCTCGAACAAAAGGATACCGACCTCCCTGCCGAAGCCGAAAAATATTTCAATGAAAAAATAAAAACGGTTGACGAGGCATTACAGGGCGCGAGGGATATTATTGCAGAACAGGTGAATGAAGACGCGCAACTTCGTGCCAAAATGCGCAAACTTTTTGAAGACAATGCTACCCTGCAGAGTAAGGTAGTGGGTGATAAAGAAGCGGAAGGCATAAAGTTTAAGGATTATTTTGACTACAGCGAACCGGTAATGAAAGTGCCCTCCCACCGTGCACTGGCCGTGCTGAGGGGTTTTGTGGAAGGAGTATTGCGCATTGCCATCGCCCCCCCGGAGGAACAGGCTGTCGAACAAATGGAAGCATTGTACGCCAAAGGCATCAGCGAAAGCAGCGCCCAGGTAAGAAAGGCAGTGAAAGATTCGTATCGCAGACTGTTGCAACCCGCATTAGAAACGGAATTCAGAACACTGCTGAAACAGCGTGCCGACGAGGAGGCCATCAATGTGTTCGCGGAAAATCTAAAACAGTTGTTACTGAGTTCACCGCTGGGCGGAAAAAAAGTATTGGCCATTGACCCCGGTTACCGCACGGGTTGTAAGGTGGTATGTTTGGATGAAAAAGGAGCATTAAAAAAGAATGACCTGATCTATATACATGAGCCGGGCAGGTTGAACAGCTCGGAACATACGATCAGGCGCCTGGTGGAAAGTTTTCATATTGAAGCCATTGCCATTGGCGATGGAACGGCAGGCAGAGAAACGGAACAGTTCGTTAAAAAACTCGGACTCGGATTACCCGTTTTTTTAGTGAATGAGGACGGTGCTTCCATTTACTCAGCTTCCGAAACTGCAAGAGAAGAATTTCCCGACCACGATATTACGGTACGCGGCGCCGTTAGTATCGGCCGCCGCTTAATGGACCCCCTGGCGGAACTGGTAAAAATTGATCCCAAAAGCATCGGTGTGGGGCAATACCAGCACGATGTGAACCAGTTCCGGTTAAAGGAAAAATTAGACCAGACCGTTGTGAGCTGTGTGAACCAGGTGGGGGTAAATCTCAACACGGCAAGCAAGCATTTGCTGGCCTATGTGAGCGGTATTGGCAGCACCCTTGCCGATAACATCATCAAATACAGGAATGAAACCGGTGGCTTCACCAACCGCAGCCAGTTGCTCAAAGTGCCCCGCCTGGGTGGAAAAGCATACGAACAATGCGCAGGCTTTTTGCGCATCAAGGAAGGCGATAATCCGTTAGACGGCAGCGCCGTACATCCCGAAGCCTATGCGCTGGTGCAACAAATGGCATTGGAAAAAAAGGTAGACGTAAAAACGCTGATCGGAAATAAAAGCCTGGTTAAAGACATCAATCCCAAACAATACATCAGCGAACAATTTGGGGAACACACCATACAGGATATTTTAAAAGAATTGCAGAAACCTGGACTGGACCCCCGCAGCGAAGTGCAGCAGTTTGAATTTGCAGCCATCTACAGCATTGAAGAAGTGCAGGTGGGCATGGTATTGCCGGGCATTGTTACCAACCTTACCCGCTTTGGCGCGTTTATTGACATTGGCGTGAAGCAGGACGGGCTGGTGCACGTGTCGGAAATAGCCCATAAATACATACAGGATCCCGGCGAGGTATTAAAACTCAACGATAAGGTAACGGTAAAAGTGCTGGAGGTAGACCAGGCGCGCAAACGCATTGCCCTGTCCATTAAACAAACGCTGGAAGCGCCTCAACGAAATGAATTCCGGAAAGGCTATAAGCAGGCGCCCGACAGAAAAGAGAAGCAGCCTGATCTGTCCAATGCTTCCCTTACCGATGCACTAAGCGCCCTGAAGAAAAGATTCGGAAAATAGCTATAGAAAATACAAAGCACCCAATAACAAAAGACAAGAAAGAAGGTATTATTTAATAGTTTATTTTTTGTACCTTTTAAAGAAGATTTGTTTGATGCGTACCGCATTGGCATTTCACCCGTTCCGGTATACTTCAGCAGACCAAATTAATTTCGGAGACCTTAAACGGTGGCTCAGGCAATCCATCGAAATTCAATGGGACTACAAAAATGTTGTGAAACGGAAAGGAAAACTTGAGCGGTTAAAATAATTATCGAACCAATAAGCGTAATTAAAGATGAACGACACAAGTCACCACGATGAACGAATTGCAAAAATGACTTTCGCTTCTGTATATCCGCATTATGTAACAAAGGTTGAGAAGAAAGGCAGAACGAAGGAAGAATTGCACCAGGTAATTGAGTGGCTCACCGGATTTAACAAAACCAGTTTACAGAAGCTCATTGACGAAAAAGTAACTTTTGAGCAGTTTTTTCAGCGCGCCACCATAAACAAGCATGCCCACATGATAACAGGGGCAATTTGCGGCTATCGCGTTGAGGAAATCAAGAATCCATTAACACAGCAGGCACGGTATTTAGACAAGTTGGTAGACGAGTTAGCGAAGGGCAGGAAAATGGAGAAGATTCTGCGCGGCGTACCGGGAGTTTGACGGGTTCCTATTAATTTCTGTTAAAGTAGGCTCATGGCAAAATATACACTCTTATTTTTCTTCTTATCAACCTTTATAATGGAGGTGCGGGCACAGCCTCCCGGCGCGGCCAAATATGTAGTGATTACATCCGAAAAGGGGAAGACCGCGGTGCGCACAAATGAGAAAGGGCAATTGCAGGTAAATGTATCGCCCGGGGATGTTCGCAAATTCAAAGCAGCAGGCAGGGTGCACTATAGTGATTTCGGCGCCAGGGGAGATGGCAAAACCGACGATATTGACGCTATCGCTGCAACACATGCATTCGCCAATCAAAACAAATTTTTAGTGAAAGCCGATGAGGGAGCAACCTACTACATCGGAGGGAAGGAGCGCACGGCAGTCATCCAAACCGATACCGATTTTGGCACGGCAGCCTTCATTATTGACGATACCGAAGTACAAAATCACAATGCACCTGTTTTCATGATCAGCTCCGTACTGCAACCATTTACACCTGAATCTATATCATCATTGAAAAGAAACCAGGAGAAGATCACCGCGTCTTTGCCCGCACCCTGTCTCATCACCGTTACCAACGCTCATGTAAAACGCTATATTCGCTTTGGGCTTAATCAAAATAACGGATCTCCGCAAACAGATATCTTTGTTGCTGATCAAAGTGGCAAAGTGGATATGAATGCCCCGATCATATGGGACTTCGACCAGATCACAAACATCACCGCTCTTCCCATAGACGAAAAGACGCTGTACATTACCGGCGGCCGTTTTACCACCATCGCCAATAAAGCTGAATCGAAGTACACTTATTACAGCCGGAATATCGCGATCAGGCGTTCCAACGTTGTTGCAGATGGGCTTGAACATCGCGTTACCGGCGAGGCAGACCACGGTGCGCCCTATGGCGGCTTCATCAACATAAGTGACTGTGCTTACGTAACCGTTAAGAACACCGTGCTCACCGGACATAAAACCTACAGTACTATTGGCGCGGCAGGAAAACCGGTGTCCATGGGCAGTTACGACATTTCGGTAAGCCGTGCCCTCAATGTATCGTTCGTGAACTGCAGCCAAACCAATGATATCAACGACAGAACCTATTGGGGGATATTGGGTTCCAACTACTGCAAAAACCTGCTGTACGACAAATGCACACTTTCCCGCTTCGACGCCCACATGGGCGTTGCCAATGCCACCATCCGCAACTCTACGCTGGGACACATGGGCATCAATGCCATCGGCAGCGGGTTATTAACGGTGGAGAATTCAACCATTAACGGCAGAACGTTCATCAACCTGCGCAGCGATTATGGCAGTACCTGGCAGGGAGAATTTTTTATTCGCAACTGTGTTTTTGTGCCCCAGGGAGGCAAAGCAGCCAGCGCCGCGCTGATCGGCGGATCCAATTCAGGTGAGCATGATTTTGGCTACACCTGTTATATGCCGGAGCGGATCACCATTGAAAATCTCCGGATCAACGACTCTAATCATCCGGAGGATTACCAGGGCCCTGCTATATTTTCAAATTTCAATCCACAAATGACCGGCGATTCCTACCATGAAAAGTTTCCTTATGCAAAAACCAGGGAAGTTGTGCTCAAAAATATAACTACCGCCAGTGGTAAAAATTTAAGGATCAGTGACAACCCGTTCATGTTCAAAGATGTTGAAATAATTACCCAATAGCATTGCCCCATTTCCGGATGTTCGCAAAGCGACTGGGCAGGTGTAGCATCCTGAAAATCCCTCCTTTTAGCACCCAATGGCAAGTACACACTCCCCTTAGTCGCGGCGTTTATTGATTTAGGATAAATGTTCCCCCCAATCCCCGTTCTACTGGCACCGTTTTAACCTAAAATTAAGTTTGCAACTGGCTGATAAGCAGCAGCCTCCCCAGGATGGTACTGGGAGGGTTATCGTCTTTCTCAGGGGTTTTAAGAAATAGAATAAAATAATGCGATCTGCGTTTAAGGCGTGTTGGCTGTCAGAAACAGCCGCACCGCTAAAATCCATTATGTATATGAAGCATCATGCACTGTTTCTTTCCACCCTGTGTGTCTTTTTTTTCGGCAGCCTTCTTGTATCATGCCGCACAACTTTTGTTTCAGGCTCTTCCGGATCCGGTTCTACTGCACCAGCCGGCCAGCCGGCAGAGAGCGTGAGCGATCAACCGAAGTCGGTTGTGGTAAGCCAGCCCGTTCAGTTGCGGGAAGCGAGGCCCACAATACAACCCGCTGCCCCTGCGGTTACTGCAAAGCAATGGGCGCCATTGGTTATTACCGCATCTCCTGCTGATGCGGTTAAGCAATATACTGACGGAAGAAAATACATCAAATCAAAGGATGGCTATTTTTACTGGAAGGGGTTCGATCACCGGTGGTACATGGAAGAAAATGACCTGAAGAAGGTGAGCTATTCCGATGAAGCGTACATTGACTGGACGACAAAAGGAAAAAGACAAAGCAATTCTATTGCCGGCATCAATGAAGATAAGAACACTGCTGTACAGCCTGGCAACAGCGCCTTTGGGCATAGCCGGGGCAACAGCGATCAAGTTGAAAAACCCGAAAAAGAAAGAAACGCCAGGCATGCCAACGGGCTTACCAAAGAAAAAGAGATGAAGGATAAAATAGACCGGGAAGAGAAGCTGGCCAAAGAAAAGGAAGAAAAAGCACGCATCGAAAAAGAGGTGAAGGATAAAAAAGACCGGGAAGAAAAACTGGTTAAAGAAAAGGAAGAAAAAGACCGCATCGAAAAAGAGGTGAAGGATAAAAGGGATCGGGAAGAAAAGTTCGTTAAAGAAAAAGAAGAAAAGGACCACATCGAAAAAGAGGCGAAGGATAAAAGGGATCGGGAAGAAAAGTTCGTTAAAGAAAAAGAAGAAAAGGACCGCATCGAAAAAGAAGTGAAGGATAAAAAGGATCGGGAAGAAA
>CALKHN010000043.1 GCA_937991535.1 uncultured Sphingobacteriales bacterium | reverse complement strand
ACCTAAAGATAATAAAATATTATTTTAATACTATTGATAGCGGTTTATTATAAAATGTTCTTTCACCTTTCTCTTCTCTCCTCTCACTTGGCTGATTTCTGTGTTGCACTATCTTATAAGCGTAACTGTTCCTTTTCTTTTTATGTTATTCCCCAGGTAATCTTTTCCTTCAATCATCCAAACATAAGTATCCGTGGTTTGTCGCATACCATTAAAACTGCCGTCCCATCCAGTTGAGGGATTGGGAGCGCTGTATACCATTTGGCCATAGCGGTTGAATATTTTAAAATAATGTATAGCAGTCATTCCCGCAGCAACAAAGCGGAATACATCATTTTTGCCATCCCCATTGGGAGTAAAAGCAGTAGGAACATAAAATGCAGGCCCTTTGTATGCTTTAATAACAATGCTGTCTGTTGTAGGACAGCCAGCTGTGGCGGAACTTACTGTAACTGCATAAATAATATCATGTTGTATGGTTGCCACAGGATTTGAAATATTTGCATCGCTTAGCCCCGATGATGGAACCCATTTGTAAAAATCACCGCCGGTTGCCTGCAGTTGCATAGGTTGGCCGATCGCTGCAATGGTGTCATTACCTGCAAAGGCATGAGTGGCAAAAATGGAAACTTCCTGCTCCAACGTATACGAAGGGCAGCCGCCCGGACCTAAGGCGTAAACGCTTGCCGTATATGTTCCCCCATCATGGTAAGCGTGGGTAGTGACCGCGTTATTGGCGGTTGTACCGTCTCCGAAGTTCCAGTGCCATTGCTGCACAGGCTGGGCCGGGTTAGTATTAGCTGCAGCAAAAAGAACCGGTTCTTTTTTGCAGGCATCCATGGCATCCTGCATGCTGATATCTGGATGCTGTTGTATGGTAATGATTTTCCGGGTTGTTTCAGATACACAACCTTCTTTTGTTTTTATTTCAAGCGTAATCGCATTATCACCCAATGGCAACTGGCGTTGCAAGGGCTGTTCCGGATTTTGGATAGCAGTTCCATTTACTGTCCAGTTCCATTCATTTACTGTACCAAACTCCACTCTTGAAAGATCATTGAAAGGGATGAGTTTGTTATCGCAATAAGGCGGATCTTTAAAATCAAAATCGGCTACCGGTTTTGATCCGGCTACCACTTGTTGGCGGAATGTATCGGAAATACATCCGTCGTTGCCAACGATATTCAAACTTACCGTATAGTTACCGGGTTGCGGGTAGCTGTGCATGCCCGGATTTTTTACGGTGTCGGTAGTGCCGTCGCCAAAATCCCAGAGCCATTTAACAATATCGCCAAAAGAAGTAGAACTATCACGAAACAAAACAGGTTCGGGATAACAGGTGATCTGATCTTCTGCAAGCGAAAAAAGCGGATTGAGTGATGTACAAAAGCGCTGGTGATTGGTTGCTGCTCCTGTTGCGCCCGAAAATCCCCAAAAAACCATAGGATCGCCGTTAAAAACATTTTGAACCAAATCTACGGTAGTGTGCATTCTTTCTGCGCCATCCATATAAACCGTTATTACAGCAGCAGCGGGGTCCCAGGATATCCGTATGATATGCCACTTGCAGTCTTCAATATTATCATTGTTCTCCAAAGCCTTTACCGGCCCGGCAATATTGTTGTTGCTGTTGTGGTTTAAATCGCCGTTTAAGTGAATGGCAAGGTGGTCGTAATTTGGATCTCCAAAGTCTGCGTTTCGGTAAGTATCAATAGCCACTGCCACAGAAGGCGATACACCTTGTATGCCCAATCCCTGCCCCGTTGTACCGATACTGGTGCTCAACGGCTGCAGTACAAATGCGATACCATCGGCGCCGTCAGCATCGCGGCAGCCTAAAAATACGTTGAAGTGGTAATCGAACGAAAGGGTAAGATCAATTTTGTTGATATTCCAAACGGATCCGGACTGGTTGTTTTTGTCGTTTGTAATGGTATAGCAATTGCAATCTTCCTGGGTGGCATTACCATTAAGGTGATAGGGTTTGTCGGATTGGGCATGCAGCAGATGTACACCAGGAAGCAGGCAAAGCAAAACCGTTAGCAAAGAGCAGCAATAATAACGATGCTTTGTTAACCGCCCGTGTTTTGATAATACCATCTTATTTTAACTCACGCTTTAAAAAATCGTTGATCCTCGTATACAGGCTCATTCTAAGGATATTGGGTGTTCCATCGCTGAGATTATGGGTTTTGTCGGTATAGAAATGTTGCTCAAAATTGGTTTTTCTTTCGTTGGTTAACTGCCTGCTCAGCTCCATGCTATTGTGGAGATGTACATTATCATCAGCCGTTCCGTGAACAAGAAAAAGACCACTTTTGTAATTGCCTGCGAAGCTCACAGGGGAGGCCTTTTTATATCCTTCTGCATTTTCACTCGGCATGGAAAGCAGGCGTTCGGCATATATATTTTCATAAAACCGCCAGTTGGTAACCGGCGCTATAGCTACGGCTGCTTTAAAACGGCCGGCGTATTTGGTTTGAGCCAATGCGGCAAGATATCCGCCATAACTCCAGCCCATAACCGCTACTTTCGATGAATCAATGCGGTAGTTCCGCGCCAAATGGTCTTTTACTTTTAGCAGGTCTGCTACCTCAATATCGCCTGGCGCCATATAGTTACTTTTCCTGAACGCTTCTCCCTTACCCGGCGTACCGCGGGGATCTACGCAGGCTACTGCAAAACCCTGGATGGCCAGCCAGCGCATGGTGAGTGTAAATTTATCATCCCATCTGTCTAAAACCTCCTGGCGGGTTGAACCACCGTAAACATATAATATGAGTGGTAATCTTCCCCTTGTATTATTGTAAGGCCGGATCAGCCAGCCGTTCATCGTCATACTATCACTGGCCTGCACAGTAAAAAAATATGCCTGTGGAATCTTATAGTCTTTAAGCCGGTCATTCAGTTCTTTGTTTTCAATCAGTTTTTTCTTATCCTTTCCTGTAGTGGAAATTACCTGGTAAACCGGGGGTTCATTTAAAGAAGAGAAAGCATCAAAAAAGAATCGCTTGTCGCTGCTTATCCAGACATCGTGGTAACCGTCACCGGAGCTAAGTTTTGTTCTTCCCTTACCATCGTAATTTATTTTATACAATTGTTTTTGCCTTGAACCCGATTCATTCGATGAATAGTATACTTCATTGCGTGTATTATCAATTGCCTCTACTTCAATCACTTCCCAGTTGCCACTGGTTAAAGGAACAGTGGTGGCGGAATCGCTGCTTATTTCATACAAATGCGTATATCCATCCTTTTCGCTTTTCCATAAAAACGATCCCCCTTCTTTAATAAAGTAAATATTATCCGGGTAAACCCGAACATAATCGGCAGGACTTTCTTCCGTATAGATCACTGCCGTTTTTCCTGTAACAATATCAGCTTTCAGCAGATCTAATCTTTTTTGATCTCTTGTAAGGCGTTGCACAAATAGCGTTTTGTTATCAGGGCTCCATCTGATCCCTGTAATGTATTGATCAGGATTAACGCCCACATCTATTGGAACAAAAATTTTATTATTGATATCGTACACAAATACTTTTACATCGGGTACCATTTCGCCGGCTAAAGGGTAACGTTGATTTCTGACTTCGGCGTAGGGCCGTTCATATATAGTTAATGGATAGTTTTTCACGGTGTTCTCATTGAACCGCAGCATGGCAATATAGTTTCCGTTGGGACTCCACTCGTAAGCTTTTGTCATACCAAATCCATTCTCGTATAAGGCATCAGCCATGCCATACAAAAACTGGCCCGCCGATCCGTCAACCGTTACCGGCATGGTGGTATTCTTTTCAATATCCATAATATACAGGTTGGCATCTATAATATAGGACAATCGTTTACTATCGGGTGAAAAGCTGGGATACAATTGCTTCCCGTTGGCGGAAACGACCCTTAATATTTTCTTATCAATATCCCATACATAATTAAACGCTTTTTCGGAGATGGTATATAAAGGTTCAATTTGTGTGCGGATAAGGATCTTGCTGTCATCGGGTGAAAACCCAAAATCCTGGAAATAGGTAAATGTAGTGGGCAGCGAATCGGTGGGCCGCTTGATCTGGTTAGAAAATAGCGTATCTACAATTCTTGTGGTGTTAAAATCAAGTGACAGAATAACCTGCGGACCGGAAGCAGTGTCCGTTTGGATCCAGGCAAAATGGGGAGACTGATTCATGAGATGTACCACATATTTGCGCTCATCGAAGTGACCGCTCCAAATCTTTTCGAGATTAAGCTCCATTTTTGCCTGTTGCTGTGCCTTAACCATAAAAGGAAAGCAAAATACAAGTAAGCGTATGAACAGTTTTTTCATTATCAGCATAATTGGTAAAAAAATCTTTGAAACAGGCTATTGGAATTATACAGCAGAAAACAACATTAGGACGGTAAAAATAAAGGTATTCATTTAAATTGCATGATAATTCGGGGTGAATGTAAAAGATCAAATAACAAAGAACAAGAATCAAACCTGTCCGCCGGACGGATAAATTTCAAGTAGTAAATTTTAAATCCGAAGCCGATAACCCAGGCTGCCAACAATGCATCGCCTTATTTTTAATGCTTAAGCATATTCTTATAGATTACCCGTTATGACAAATTATCTTTTAAGAAATATCAACGTTGTTAATGAAAATTCCATTACCGCTGCAGATGTTTTGATAAAGGATGGAAGAATTGAGAGAATAGATGCTTCCATTCAGCCAGCATTTGCTGTTACAGAAATTAAAGGAGAGGGCAAATACCTGCTTCCGGGTGTAATTGACGACCAGGTGCATTTCAGAGAGCCCGGACTAACCCATAAAGCCAATATTTATTCTGAATCCAAAGCAGCCGTAGCCGGAGGGGTTACTTCCTTTATGGAGATGCCCAACACGATCCCCAACGCGCTTACACTGGATTTACTGGAAGATAAATATGCCATCGCCGCAAAAACAGCTTTAGCGAATTACTCATTTTTTATGGGTACGTCCAATAGTAATGCGGATGAGGTGCTGAAAGTAAACCAGCATAGCGATAAGATATGCGGCGTGAAAATTTTCATGGGCTCCAGTACAGGCAACATGCTGGTAGATAATTACCTCACACTTGATAAGCTGTTTCGCGAAAGCGAAGTGCTGATTGCCACGCATTGTGAAGATGAAAAAATCATTAAGTCCAATTACGAAAGGATAAAGAAAGAAAAGCGCAGTTTAACGGCGGCAGACCATCCGCTGATCCGCAATGAGGAAGCCTGTTTTGAATCATCACTCACTGCTATACAATTTGCTAAAAAATACAACAGCCGGCTGCACATCCTGCATATTTCAACGGCTAAAGAGTTACAATTGTTCAGCAACCTTAAACCGCTGAAAGAAAAGCGCATCACCTGTGAGGTCTGTGTTCACCACCTGCATTTTACTGCAGATGACTATGAACGGCTGGGTTACCTGGTCAAGTGTAATCCCGCTATTAAAGCGCCACACAACAGGGAAGCATTATGGGAAGCCCTGGCAGACGACAGGATTGATGTGATTGCTACGGATCATGCGCCGCATACTTTATCCGAAAAGGGCTATTCAAGGGATGATAACGGGAAGCTTATTTTGAAAGAAGACGTGGAATATGAAAATGCACATGCCGGGCTGCCATTGGTGCAGCACCCGCTGTTACTGATGTTGTATTATTACAAACAAGGAAAAATTAGTTTGGAAACCATTGTGCGCAAAATGAGCCATGCCGTAGCGGATTGTTACCAGCTATCCGGGAGGGGGTATATCCGTGAAGGATATTGGGCCGACCTGGTGGTGGCCGACCTGGATCGCCCGGTAGCAGTAAAGCGTGAAGACCTTTTATATAAGTGCGGATGGAGCCCTCTTGAAGGATTTATTTTTCCTGCAAGCATTACCCATACATTTGTGAATGGCAACTTGCTGTATGAAAATTATGGAAAAGCTGTATGGAATGAATCTCATAGAGGCATGAGATTGGTATTTGAACGATAGATGGAAAATAAATATTCCCGAATGCAACCCAACCTGACGGGCGGTTTTAAAACATGCAGATAGACAAAACCACATACAATGATCTTTCCGTCTTCAATGCAGAAGAGGAATTTTCCGTTTTTCATAAACTCAATTTTACACGTTCTCTTGGTGGCAAGGAATGGTTGCGCCGGATGATGCGTGAACCTTTTGACGAAGTAAACAAAATACTGGATACCCAAAAAATAATACAACTTATTGTATCCCGTATAGATCAGTGGCCCGCTATCATTACCAACGGAACTATGATGATGATGGAAAGGTTTTACGATACGGCGCTTGATCCTATACCGCATTCAACAGATTTTTTCAGTACACGGATGTACAAAACTTTACATGGTGTTGATTATGGACTGGTACGGTATTCGGTTACACATTTCCGTGATTTTGTTTGGGGTATGCAGCAACTGTCCGTATTGATTGATGCCCCCGAGGCGCCGGCTAAATTGCAATGGTTTGCTTCCAGGATACGGTCGCTGCTGCTGCATCAGCAGTTGCAGGAACTATTGAAAAAGGAACCGGGACAAAAATTTTCCATAAAAGAAAATCTTTATTACGGATATTTTCTGCGAACTGTTTTTAAAACGCGCCTCGACGAGCTAAGCGAGATCTATTACCAGCTGGATGCCTGGTATTCGATGGCCAGGGCATTTCAGCACTACCGGCTGACATTCCCCGAGTTTGAAGTTTCTGATGAGCCATTTGTAAAAGCGGATAGAATATATCACATTCTCCTGCCGCAGCCGGTATCTTACAACATAGAGTTGTCGCCCAAAAGTAATTTTCTCTTTCTTACCGGGGCCAATATGGCGGGTAAAAGTACATTCATAAAATCGCTTGGAGTAGCTGTGTATCTGGCGCATCTGGGTATGGGCGTTCCTGCAGGAAAGCTACAGCTTTCTTTATTTGACGGTATTTTAAGCAATATTAATGTGGAAGATAATATTGTGAAGGGTGAAAGTTATTTTTTTAACGAGGTACAGCGCATAAAAAAAACAATACTCACCATCAGCAACGGGAAAAAGTGGCTGGTGCTGATTGATGAACTGTTTAAAGGAACCAATATGCAGGATGCCATGCGTTGTTCACTCGCAGTAATCAAAGGATTGATCCGCATCAAAGGTTCCCTGTTCATCCTTTCAACGCATCTTTACGAAATCGGTGAAGAAATGAAAGCATATCCCACCATTTCCTTTAAATATTTTGAAACCAATATCAGCAATGATAAACTGGAATTCAGTTACCAGCTAAAGGATGGCATAAGCAATGACCGCCTCGGTTATTTTATTTTAAAAAGCGAAAAGGTGGTAGAGTTGCTGGAAAATTTATGACCCTCTTATGCCTTTTAAAGGCGTTTTCTAAAACTTTGGACAACCCAGTTTTTTCCGTGAAGGATCAGATGGCTTTCTCACAAAAATGAGTGATATTTCATTTCCCCCCCTCCTGTTGGACGCCGTGCTTAGTGAAGAATTATTGATATCGTAGCTGTAACCGAGCCGAAAGCCCGAAAATTCAATACCTACATATGGAATAAAAGCATCGCCAAAACGGTACCATAACCCCGTATATAAATTACTCTCTATTGCTTCATCATCACTGAGGTTAAACGCTATTGCACCGCCCAGGACAGTTTCGGTGGCGCCTGCCTGGCGCTGATGAATAAAGCTGCCATGAAACGTGGTGATGCGGCCAATAGGAACATAACCTCCGCCGTGTACAGTGAGCCGGGGATTAAGGATATAATTGCCGCCATGGAAGGATTCCTTCGGCCGGCCGATATGATAAGACGATACGCCCAAATAGAAATTATTATAGCCATTGGTGCTGCCGCTATAGAGCAAACCCGCATTCACGTCAAAATAATTTACAGCAACATTGCTGGTGTTAAACACTTCGCCGGTTACTCCCGTAAATCCTAAGGAGGTGAGCTGGTCCTCAAAAGTAGCTTTGCTGATGTCAAGTCGTTTATTGGCATAGGTTCCCTGGAAGCCAACGGTTAAGGTGTGGTATCCATTTTCGTCTAATGCCTTATGATAGGCTGTGGATAATGAAATGAAATTGTTGTTGAGTATTTTATTCCCGCTCTGGTCGTTTAATCCCATAATACCCACACCCCAGGTATCAAATTCAGGAATGCGGTTTTGCAGCAACGCAAAATCAACGGAAGCCGTTGCTGTTGTAAAAGCGTTATTAATAGTAGGCCATTGATTGCGGTAATTACCCGCTACGCGAAAGGTGCCGTCAAATTTGCCGGTATAGGCGGGGTTCAATGTTAAGGGTGAAGAAAAGAACTGCGAAAAATGCGGGTCTTGCGCATAAACATTCACACACACAATAAGCAGCAGTGGTACAAGGATTATTTTCATCCTGGTTGAATTGTTTATCAAGTTACGAATATTTGAACTAAGATTGCGTTTTTGAGCCAAACGAAAGGTCTCCTGCATCTCCCAATCCGGGTACAATATATCCTTTAGCCGTTAACTCATCATCAATAGCGCCACACCATATTTTTACACCGGGTTCTTCCCGGCGCACAAATTCAATACCCACTGTACAGGCTATTGCCGAAACAATATGAATTTCCTTTGGCTGGCCTTCCACTTTTAAAGCCTGCAGTGTGTTAACCAGCGATGCACCTGTAGCCAGCATGGGATCTGAAATGATCAATACCCTGTTATCTAAGTTGGGGCAGGAAACATATTCAATACTAATTTCAAAAGAGCCATCCCTGTGATGTTTCCGGTAAGCAGATACGAATGCATTATCCGCATTATCAAAGTAGTTCAGCACGCCCTGGTGCAAAGGCAGCCCCGCGCGTAAAATGGTTGCCAGTATAGGTTGTTCTTTAAGGACTTTACACACCGATATACCCAAAGGAGTAGGAATATCCTTTTCTTCCCATTCCAGTGTTTTACTTATTTCGTAAGCAATTACCTCTCCTGTTCTTTCTAAGTTTTTTCTGAAACGCATTCGGTCGGTTTGGATATCCGTATGCCTTAACTCGCTTATCCAATTGCTCACTAATGAATGCGTTGCACTAAGGTTTATAACCATAAAACATTGTTTGGATTACCAATAGTTCCGTGTAAATCAATAGTTTTATGCAACAAATCTAAACGCTGTAATTTGTAATCTAAAATTTCTTTAATGATATACCGGGCTATTGGCCTTATGAGCGGCAGTTCATTAGACGGGCTGGATATTGCTTTCGTTCATTTTCATGAAAACGCCGGAAAATGGAATTTCGATATAGTACATGCGGACTGCTATCCCTATTCCGCGGAATGGATAAACAAATTACAATCTTCCATACAGCTTAATGCTTTGGACTATCAATTGTTGCATTCCGAATACGGGCATTACCTGGGCACAGCGGTAAATACCTTTATTAACCAGCATCAATTGCAGTACCAGGTACAGCTTATCGCTTCTCACGGGCATACAACTTTTCATGTACCGCAAAAAATGACCGCCCAGTTGGGAGATGGGGCAGCCATTGCCGCCGAAACGGGTATTCCGGTTATCAGTGAGTTGCGGGCGTTGGATGTGGCTTTAGGCGGGCAGGGGGCGCCTATTGTACCCATTGGCGATAAACTGCTTTTTGGTGAATTTGACTATTGTTTAAATATTGGCGGCATTGCCAATATATCTGCACACGCTGCTGATACTTACATATCTTTTGATATCTGTGCCGCTAACCGGGTATTGAACCTTCTTGCGTTGCAGGTGGGGAAATCTTATGATGACGGGGGTCAAATGGCAGCCTCCGGTAAAGTGAATTACAAACTGTTAGACACTTTAAATGATTTACCTTTTTACAAAGAACCTTATCCAAAATCATTGTCCAATGCTTTTGGAAATGACATTGTGTATCCGCTGGTAGTTGAGCAGGGATGCAGTTTGGAAGATGCCTTGTGCACTTATGCGGAACATATCGCTATTCAAATTAAAGCTGCCGTTGAGCAAACAAAAGAACAAACAGGCGGTGGAACTGAAACTTCAAAAAAAATGCTGGTAACCGGCGGTGGGGCATTCAATACTTTTTTAACAGACAGATTACAGGAACACTTAAAACCTATGAATATTGAACTGATGATCCCCGAAGAAAAAACAGTTAAGTATAAAGAAGCATTGGTTATGGCTTTAATAGGCGTGCTTCGCTGGAGAGAGGAAAGTAATGTATTGTCATCGGTAACCGGTGCATACCGTAATAGCATTGGTGGCGCTATATGGATGGGGCAGGAAGCATAAACAAAGATTAATACGTACTGATAAATGAATGTAAGCAAGAAGGCAGGAATTCAAAATAAATGGTTTTTTATTTTTTTAAAAAACTTGTGTTAACTTACTATATATTACTAAAAATAATGTTACTCATTTATATGTATGTCCGCTAAAAGTCAATCTTACAAGAAAAAAATCATCAGGCAACTCTACTTTTCCAATTTGCTTTCTTGTGCCGAGTTGAGCCATAAAATTGATAAAAGTCTTTCGCTTACCACTAAAATACTGAATGAACTTATTGCAGAAACGATAGTTATAGAGACCGGGTATGCCCCTTCAAGCGGAGGGCGTCGTCCGTTGATGTATTCACTCAAACCCGATATTCTTTATACAGTATCAGTGGCCATGGATCAGTTTTTTACCCGGATTGCCATTATGGATATGCAAAATAAGCATGTGCTGCCGGTAGAGAAATTTGAACTGCGGTTGGCGGATAACCCAATGGCCCTGGCGGTGCTAACCGACAAAATTGAATATGTTATTGAACAGTCGGGTGTGGACAAATCTAAAATCGCTGGCATTGGCATAGGCATGCCGGGATTTGTTGATCCGCAGCAGGGACTTAACTATAGTTTTTTGCAAACGAAAGGTGAAAGTATTACAGGTTACATTGCAAAGCGCACAAACCTTGCGGCCTATATTGAAAATGATTCGGGTATTGTAGGATTAGCAGAATTAAAGTTTGGCGCTGCACGCAACAGGCGAAACGCTATGGTTATTAATATCGGGTGGGGCGTAGGACTGGGAATAATATTAGAAGGAGCACTTTTTAGAGGCGATAATGGATTTGCAGGAGAATTTAGTCATATACCGCTTTTTGATAACGGCAAGTTGTGTAGTTGTGGTAAAAGCGGTTGTTTGGAAACTGAAACCTCGCTTTTTGTAATTGTGGAAAAAGCTAAAGAGGGTATACAGGCGGGCAGGGTAACGGTATTAAAAAATTTACTTTCTGGCAGGGAAGAAGACCTTGAAAAAGATGCTGAAACAATAATTTTTTCGGCTGGTAAAGGCGATCGTTTTGCTATAGAGTTGCTGTCGGAAGCAGGTTATAATATAGGAAGAGGTATCGCTATATTAATTCATTTGCTTAATCCCGGAATTGTAGTACTGAGCGGAAGAGGGGCACTTGCCGGTAAAATATGGCAGGCGCCCATACAACAGGCACTCAATGAGCATTGTATACCCCGGCTCGCCGTTAATACAGAAATTGGCATTTCTACATTGGGTTATGAAGCTGAATTGATCGGGAGTGCTGCATTGGTTATGGAAAAGTTTGGAGAGACAATAAAAAAGGTCCGTAAACCTGAAAGGACTATAAATACAATGATGAATAGCGGAATTTCAAAATAATCCATCCGGTTTTTCTTTCGCCGGAATGCTTATTTTAGCGCCCATGTTATTTAATGACGTTATAGGGCAGGAAAATGTAAAACAACAGCTTTTACAACTGGTTGAGCAAAATCGTTTAAGTCATGCTTTACTGTTTCTGGGTAAAGAGGGTTCCGGCGCTTTACCGCTGGCATTGGCATTTGCCAGTTATGTAAGCCTTTTTTCATACCCGCTTGCTAGCGCTGCCGCCACTGCTTCCGCATCACTTTTTGGCGCGGATGATGTTGAATTAAACAATGCGGGGCCTGTAAATCAAAGCTGGCAACAGGCCGATGAATGGATGCAGAAGCAAACCGCCTGGTCGAAGGCAGCCGGTTTGGTCCATCCTGATATTCATTTTTCATATCCTGTGGTTCCCAGGAAAAGTGGTGATAAACCCTTGAGTTCGGATTATATTACGGAGTGGAGAGCATTTATAAAGCAATATCCATACGGTAACGGGTACGACTGGTTGCAGTTCATTGGGGCCGAAAACAAGCAGGGTAATATTACCGCGTATGAATGCAATGATATTATTCGCAAACTGAGCCTGAAAAGTTTTGAAAGCAGGTATAAAATTTTGCTGATGTGGTTGCCTGAGTACCTGGGCAATGCCGGCAATAAACTGCTTAAGCTGATAGAAGAACCGCCGCCGGATACTTTATTTCTGCTGGTAGCGGAAAATGAAAGTCTTATTCTTCCCACCATTCTTTCCCGTACCCAACTCATTAAGGTTCCTGCATTAGATATAAACGACATTGAAACCGCATTAACGGAAAGGGCAAAAGTTTTGCCGGAGCAGGCCAGGCAAATAGCATTGGTAAGTGAGGGGAATTATCATGAAGCGCTGCAATTGCTACAGCATTCGGGCGATGACTGGCAGGGAATATTACGGGAATGGCTAAACGTAATTGTAAAGGGCAATTTTATTGCACAGGTAAAATGGATTGAAGAAATAAGCCGTCAGGGCAGGGAAAAACAAAAACAGTTTTTACGTTATTTCAATCATTTGCTTGAGCAAAGTATTCGTTTGCAGCTTATCCCGGGACAGGATGCTCAAATGCCCGAGACAGAGAAAGATTTTGCACAGCGCTTGAATAAGATCGCCTCCATGCACCAGCACCAGGCCATTATAGAAGGATTGGATAAGGCGGCGTATTATATTGAGAGAAATGCCAATGCTAAAATACTTTTTCATGCCCTTACTATTAAGCTATATCATATTATAGTTAAAAGCGAGCTGGTAGAAATGAGGTAACGGGTCTATGTATGCTGGATGGCATATTGGGTTTCTATAAATTTTATAAGGCTTTTCCGGGCGTTTTTTTGCACTGCCCTTTTCATAAATCCTGTCCAGCCGAAAACCAACCCTTTCCAGCCAAAAGCCTGCGCCAGCCAGGCACTTAACCTGAAAGCATCACTATGTTCAATGATCGCTCCGTCTTTTAAGCGCATATAGGCCTTTATATTGTTGGTTACTTTACGACCGGTTTTGGAAAAAGTATAGTCTGCCTTCCATTTGCAGGTGGCATATTCTTCATCGAGCAATTCAATATCGGAAAAACTGAGCGAAAAATCTTTTGCATTGGCACAAAGCATTTCCCACATGGCCTTTACTTCTTCACCTTTTAATATACCAAATACAGGGTCGCTGAAAATGATATCGTCGTTATAGCAGGCATTCATGGCGCCGGCATCTAATCGCTGAAAGGAGCTGTAAAATTTTTCGATGACCGCTTTGTTATCATTCATAATTTAACCTGTTTCCGGAACTGTGAATGTATTACAAAAGATTTTAAAAAGGCTGCCATTCACGTTTATCATGATGCGGTGAACACCAGTGCTATTGTATTGCCGGTAATGCAGGAAGAGTGATCATTCTTTGCCAATGGCATTGATAATAACCCCGCAGGCCCGGGTAATTTCTTCATTGTTGATGTTCAGCGGGGGAGCAATACGCATACATTCCGGGGCAAACAAAAACCAGTCTGTTAATACGCCACCCTCAATACAGCGGTCAATAATGGCTTTATTTTTTTCAAAACTTTCAAATTCAATGGCTATCAGTAAACCCGCGGAGCGTACTGCTTTAATTTGAGTGTGTTTCAGTAAGGAAAGAAAAAGGTTTTCCTTTTCCTTTACCCTATTAATAATATTTTCTTCCTGCAATGCTTTCATAGCAGCCAGTCCGGCGGCGCAGCTCACCGGGTGTCCGCCGAATGTAGTAATATGCCCGAGAACAGGATTACTGGTAAGGCTCCGCATGATTTTTTTATCAGCAACAAAGCCACCCAAAGGCATTCCGCCACCCAGCGCTTTGCCAAGCAGTACAATATCAGGAATTACCTCAAACTCTTGAAACCCCCACAGGCTTCCTGTTCTGCCAAAACCGGTTTGAATTTCATCCAATACCAGCAGGCAATCCATTTCCGTACATTTTTTCCGCAAGGCCTGCATCCATGCTTTGGAAGGCACGATTACGCCACGCTCTGCTTGTATGGTTTCTGCAATTACACAGGCAGTTTCGGCAGTAATGTGCTTAAGGTCATTCAATGAATTGTAGTTCAAATGCAAAATGCCCGGTAGTAAAGGCCTGTAGGCATTGCGCCAGTATTCATCTCCTATAATGCTCAATGCGCCCTGTGTTGATCCGTGGTACGATTGATTGAAGGCAATGATCTGCGTTCGGTTGGTATACCGTTTGGCCAATTTCATAGCCCCTTCCGTAGCCTCCGCACCCGAATTGGTGAAGTATACGGAGTTGAGGGAACCGGGTAAATGTTGGGTAAGATGCTGTGCATAAGCCACCTGGGGTGTTTCAACCAGTTCGCCATACACCAGCAAATGCAGGTATTGATCTGCCTGCGTTTTAATAGCTTCTGTTACGGCCGGGTGCCGGTGGCCTATATTGCATACACTTATGCCCGCAATGAGGTCAATAAATGATTTTCCATCTGCATCCCATAATGTGGAACCTTCTGCTTTAACAATTTCTAATGCTAATGGCGCATCAGAAGTTTGTGCTACATGCTGTAAAAAAAGTTGCCGCTGGTTCACTGTTAAGATTTATAAGATTTCCCGTAATTGGCAGGATATACTATTGTACATGCAAATGTCGGCATTATGAGCATTAAAATATGAGATGAGGAATAATGATTTTATATATTTTATAGTCGTTCACGGTCTGTAGGAATAACAAATAAAATTTAATCTGAATTAAATCCATTCACAACTCAAGAGAAAGCATTAGTGCTGTAAAGCTGAGGCTACAGTAGTAGTAAAGCTTCATCAGGGCTTCCTCCGGAAAACGGGGGGTAATCGTTTTCCGGCGGCTTTTTTGGTTACTTTTTTTCCGCAAAAAAAGTAACAGCAAAAGAAAAGGAAACGCTACAAGGCATATCCCTGTTGTGTTCTGCCATCCTATCAACTCCGCCTCGCCAACGTCACTGCTTGCTTAAATTTCTTTGTTTTCCCCTTTAGGTTATACACTTCCGTTAGTATAACGTAAATGCCCATGCCGGTATACTGATTTTTTTCATCCAGGCCATCCCACCTGAAATAGCCTTCGGTTCCGCAAATACCATTGCGCACTAAGTAGCGGATCGTTCTTCCCCGGGCGTCAAATACGGTTATATTGCATACATAACCGGGTTCGGGAAAATGGTAGACGATGGTAAGAAAATCATCATGCCCGTCATTGTCCGGCGAAAAAACGCCGGGACTGATACTGATCCCACCCTGTAGCTGCTCATTGGCTTTGAATTGTGAGTTTTGATACGTGGGCGTTCCATAGCCTGCGCTGGCTGCGGCGGAATGCCAGTTGTTTTTATCCTGTGTAGATTCGTTGTAATCTATTCTTTCCAATGCCACCCCTTTGTAATTGGTCACCAGCGCAAAATGCCAGTTTTCATCGTAGCGGAGTTCATCTATTATTTCCCCCAAAGTATTTAATACTGCCACAGTACCGGAAGCATTCGCAAATGAAGGCATGCTTGTTATTTCGATAATAGCCTTCGGATCTTTAACCATGTATTGTTGCTTTACAACAGCAGCATTTTCAGTAACAACAATAAAATCTCCGGGAAAAATTAAAATATCGTCTGTGCTTACCTGCTTTAATGTACTTAAGTTGCCCGAAGCATTCCTGCCGGCAACATACAATGTTCGGGCATTGATAATATAATTGCTGCGGTTGTAAAATTCAATATAGTCAGCGCCATCTGCAGGAGGATTAAACAGTATTTCATTGATAACAATATCAGAAGGGGCCGGCATTTGCGGTAGTCCAACTTTTGCCGAGGATTCAGCACCGGTCACATTTCCGCTGCAATCTTTTACATTTTTAATATTCAGGCTATATATTTTTTCTGTTAAGAGCCGGGAATTTGACTTTAGCTTTACCGTATTAAACAAAGGAGGCTGGGGCTCAGCTATCTCAATAGCAATGCCATCACTGCATATATAATTTTCTTTTACCGAGGCTTGTAAACTGTCTAATGTTTCATCAAACACAAGTATAATGTGTAAACTGTCTGCAGTATAAGCACGCAGGAGTTGAGGCGCTGTTTCATCTTTATTATCGCCGGCTATGGAATTGGGCGATGCCGGTGTTCCTCCCTTAGCATCGGTACTCGCCTTCCAGTTACTGACGCCGCTGCATGGGTTTTTTATGTCTATCATTTCCAGCGACCAGCCACCAATGCTTTTTACTTCGTTTGCATACCAGCTTTTGTTGTATCCTACAGCATGAATTAATCTGTCATCGCGTGAATACAGCAACAGCATGTCGCCGTTAACACCCGGAGGGGGAAAAGCGGTAACGCTTATGGTGGCGCCAAAAAGGGAAAGTGCAGCCGCTGCATTGGCTGCACAAATAACAACAAAACTATCGGGTTGCAATACAAAATCAATTTTAATTACTGATGTGCTTTTGCCATTGCTGATTTGCCAGCCATTGAGGTTGTGTGCGTGGCGCGAGGCATTGAATAACTCTATATATTTAAAATCGGGAAGCCCGGACGATGAAGATGGGTTTGCCATGATCTCATGGATCAGTACATCATATCGGGCTGCAGGCTGCGCATGCATATATGAAAAGCAGCACAGCGTTAGCACGTAGAGCAGGGTGTTTTTCATGATTTCAAGTTATACAAATTTCAGCATATTTCACTATCTTCAGCCGATAAGTTCAATTATGTCTTCTGCCCCGCATCAACCCCCAACCGGATCTCATTTGCCCCGTACATTAGGACCTTTAATGCTTTGGGGGCTGGGCGTAGGGTATGTTATATCGGGCATGTATTTTGGCTGGAACCTGGGTCTTGCAGCGGGAGGCACATACGGGTTGGCGCTGGCTACCCTGCTTATTATTGTTCTTTACATTACGTTTACGTTTTCATATACCGAGCTGGCCTGCGCCATTCCAAAAGCAGGTGGTGTTTTTGATTATGCCACCAGGGCATTGGGAAAAGACGCTGGTTTTATAGCAGGTATGGCGCAGATTATAGAATTTGTATTTGCTCCTCCGGCTATTGCGGCGGCTATAGGCGCTTATTTTCATATTTTTTTTCCAGAGGTACCCGTTACTGTTATTGCCATAACCGCTTATGTTATTTTTACGGCGCTTAATATTTATGGTGTTAAAGCCGCCGCTACTTTTGAACTGGTTATTACCATACTGGCTGTGGTTGAACTGCTGATCTTCGCAGGCGCTACCCTCCCGCATTTTGAGTTTGAAAATATTCAGCATAATGCATTTCCCTTTGGCTGGAAGGGTGTGTGGGCCGCTATTCCTTTTGCCATCTGGTTTTTTCTGGCTATCGAGGGCGTAGCCAATGTGGCGGAAGAGGCCATCAACCCACAACGGAATGTATTATTGGGCTTCGGATCGGCCCTGCTTACACTTATCGTATTGTGTATTTTAACCTTTCTGTCTTCCGTAGGCGTGGCAGGCTGGGAGGCAATCGTATATCCTTCTCTGGGTGCACCTCCTTCCGATTCCCCCCTTCCGCTGGCCCTCGAAAAAATAACAGGCAACAGCGGATGGCTGTATCATCTCCTTATTACTATTGGATTAATGGGTTTAGTAGCCTCTTTTCATGGTATTATACTTGCCGCAGGACGCGCTACATTCGAGTTTGGGAGAGTAAAATATATTCCACAGGCATTTGGCAGCATTCATTCTAAGTTTAAAACCCCTGCCAATGCATTGCTTATTAATATGGTTATCGGCATAATTGCATTGCTTACGGGCAAAACAGGGCAGATCATCACAATAGCCTGTTTCGGGGCACTCACCTTATATATTTTTTCAATGATTACTGTTGTGGTACTGCGTAAAAGAGAGCCATCCCTGCCGCGTCCTTTCAGGGTACCTTTTTATCCTTATTTTCCTGTTATTGCTTTGATAATTGCCATAATTTCGCTGATCGCTATGACCACCCTTAACATTGCTGTTGCCCTGGTTTACTTTGGTATTCTTCTTATCAGCTATATTTGGTTTCATTTTTTTGTAAAACAACCCATGCATGCCGCAGAAATTAACAACAACTAAACTCCTTCAGCAGCTCTCCGATCAGCATATCCAAAAAGTAAAATTAGCCATAACAGACCTGGATGGGATATTGCGTGGAAAGGTCATTAGTTTTGATAAATTCAAATCCATTATAAACAGCGGCTTTGGTTTTTGCGATGTGGTATTTGGCTGGGATGCAGGTGATGTTGCCTACGACAATGCTACTGTTACCGGATGGCATACGGGTTATCCCGATGCTACTGCCGTAGTAGATATTCAAACCTACCGGCGCATTCCCTGGGAAAACGACCTGCCATTTTTTTTGGC
Organism: uncultured Sphingobacteriales bacterium; assembly: GCA_937991535.1. GTDB lineage: Bacteria > Bacteroidota > Bacteroidia > Chitinophagales > Chitinophagaceae > Agriterribacter. The sequence continues at coordinate 47,750 of CALKHN010000043.1, read as the reverse complement.
CGATTTTAATGACGGCAAGGGAGATTGCACGCGGGTATGCCCAAGGAGTTTATTAAAACGAATAGATCAGCAGGCGAAAGAAGAAGGGTTTATTGCTTTTTGTTCACAGGAGTTTGAATGGTTTAACCTGGTAGATAATTCAAATGAGTTGTATGCAGGAAAATTTCGCGACCTGAAACCCATCACCAATGGCATGTTTGGCTATTCTGTATTGCGGGCTTCCCAAAAAAGCGCTTTTTTTCACGATCTCTTCGATCTGCTGAAAAAGTTTGATATACCGCTTGAAGGACTTCATACCGAAACCGGCCCGGGTGTGTATGAAGCGGCCATCATGTACTCGGGTATTCTCGAAGCTGCAGACAGGGCCGTACTGTTTAAAAGCGGCGTAAAAGAAATTGGCCACAGGCATGGCATACTGCCCACCTTTATGGCCAAATTCAGCGAAAATTTACCCGGTTGCAGCGGGCACGTACACCAGAGTTTATGGTCGCCCGATGCCAAACGGAACCTTTTCTTCGATAAAAAAAGCAAAACCGGCATCAGCCCATTGATGGAAAGTTATATAGCAGGACAGTTGCATTGCCTTCCCTATATACTTCCCATGTATGCGCCTACGGTTAACAGTTATAAACGCCTGGTAGAAGGCGCCTGGGCGCCAACAACCCTTACCTGGGCCATTGATAACCGCACTACCGCGTTAAGGGCTTTGCCAACCGGTGAAAAATCAACCCGGCTGGAAACGAGAGTAGTAGGTTCCGATTCCAATCCATATCTCGCAATGGCAGCGTGCCTGGCTTCGGGATTGTATGGCATCCGCAAAAAAATGAAATTGCAGGTACCGGCTACTACCGGCAATGGCTATGCGGATAAAGGAAACGGGGTGCTGCCCGCTAATTTATGGCAGGCTACCCAGGCTATGAAACAATCGCCTGTTGCGAAGGAATTATTCGGAGAAACCTTCGTAGAGCATTTTGCAGGAACACGCGAATGGGAGTGGCGGCAGTTCTCCAAAGTGGTAACGGATTGGGAACTGAAGCGCTACCTGGAGATTATTTAAGGTAATAGAGTAAGACCGTAAGATAGTAAGATGGTAAGATAGTAAGATAGTAAGACCGTAAGATAGTAAGACCGTAAGATAGTAAGACCGTAAGATGGGTAAGACCGTAAGATGGGTAAGAATCTTAAATCTCAAATTTCAAATTTCAAATCTTTATATGTCACTCGAGAAAATTCACCAGTTTAATTTTCCAACCACCATTCGTTTTGGCGCCGGTGTTGTAAAAGAATTGCCTGCTTATTTGCAGTCTAATGGTCTTAAAGCGCCTTTAATAGTTACCGATCCCAATATAGCGCAACTGCCTTTCTTTAAAAACATTGTTGAAGATTTGCGTAAGCACAATATAGGTGTTGGAGTGTTTTCGGATATTCACAAAAACCCGGTTAAGTCCGATGTATATAAAGGCGTGGATGTTTGGGACGCAACAAACCGCGATAGTGTGATAGGCATTGGCGGAGGTGCCGGACTCGATGTTGCGCGTGCAATACTGCTGCGCATCAATCACCGTGAGGATCTTTTCAAATACGATGATTTGATTGGCGGCGATGTGTATGTTACCAACGATGTGCCGCATTTTATCACCGTGCCCACTACGTCCGGCACAGGCAGCGAAGTGGGGCGGAGCGCTATTATCTCCGACGACGATACCCACCAGAAGAAAATTTTGTTTTCTCCCAAGCTAATGGCAAAGATCGTTTTTGCGGATCCTGTACTAACCATGGATATTCCCGGCCCCATTACGGCGGCCACCGGCATGGATGCGTTGACCCATAACATGGAAGCCTTTCTTGCAAAAAATTACCATCCCCTGTGCGATGGCATAGCGCTGGAAGGGATGAAACTTATTCATGAATCGCTTGAACGGGCTGTAAATAAACCCGACCTTGAATCAAGAAGCAAAATGCTGCTCGGCTCCATGATGGGCGCTATCGCTTTTCAGAAAGGGCTGGGCGTGGTGCATTCGCTTGCACATCCGCTTTCCTCCTTACTGGATACGCATCATGGGCTGGCCAATGCGGTTAATATTCCCTATGGTATGCAATTCAATATCGCCGGGTTTGAAGATAAATTTAACCGCATCGCCCGCACCCTTCAGTTGCCCGTAGAAAATGGTGAGGCAGTGGTGCAGTATTTGTTTGACCTGAACACAAAGATCAATATACCCCACCATCTTCGTGATATCGGCGTAAAGGAAGAACATATAGAAACCCTGGCAGACCTGGCTTTTGCGGATTTTGCTCATCCCAATAATCCCAAGCCGGTATCAAGAGAAGATTTTAAACAACTTTATTTAAAAGCATTGTAATATCACGGCCAACATGATAATAGGTGTTACGGATTGCAGCAAGTATGCTAATTACGCCAACTGGATATTGGCGCACGGCCCCGAAGTAAAAGTAAAAAAGCTCACCTGGCAGCCATCCAATATGGAAGAAATAAAAGATTGCGATGGCGTTGTGCTCACAGGCGGTGAGGATGTGCATCCCAGGTTTTATAACCGCCCTGATTTGTATGAATATTGTTATAAAGATGATGTGAGTGAAGCCAGGGATGAGTTTGAACTGAAGATATTGGAATATACCGAAACCAATGCTGTTCCGGTGCTCGGCATTTGCAGGGGATTGCAGATCGCCAATGTATTTTTTGGTGGTACACTTATTCCGGATATACCGCGCTGGGGCAAATTCAATCATTCCAAGCTGCCCGATGATACAGACCGTTATCATTCCATACAGGTTGATCCCGCATCGTGGCTGCATAAGATTACAGGTAAGGGAGCAGACCAGGTGAACAGCAATCACCACCAGAGCGCCGATGCCATTGGCAATGGATTGATTGTTTCGGCCCTGTCGCCTGATGGCATAGCGGAAGCATTGGAAAGGAAAAATCCCGCCGGAGCTTCTTTTTTATGTCTTGTGCAATGGCATCCTGAACGCATGAACGATCAGGACAGTAATTTTGTAAAAAATATAAGAGAAGCGTTTATAGAGACAAGCGGCAATAAGTAAGCTGTTATAAGTTACAGGTTGCAAGTGCCAAGTGCCCCCGCAACCTGTGCCCTGAACCTGCAATATCCGTTTCTACCCTATGCCTTACACCTTACATTCTTAAAATAATTTCTTAAAAAGAACGAGTATGCAAATCATTAACCCCGCTACCGAAGAAGTGATAGAAGAAATAGCAGAGGATTCATCCGAAACGATTTCTAAAAAATTTGAACTGGTGAAAGACGGGCAGTCTGAATGGGCTGCAGTGCCTTTGGAAAAAAGAATTGCATGTATCGAAAATTTTTATGCTTTCCTGGATACTGAAAAAGACAAACTGGCTGAAACGCTTACGATGGAAGTGGGTAAACCGCTTCAGCAATCGTACAACGAACTGAATGGCGCCCGCAAACGACTTGAATATTTTATAAAAAATTCCGCCAAATGGTTGGCCGAAGAGTGGATCACTGAAGAGGATGCCACAAGAGAAAAGATCGTATATGAACCTTTGGGCGTGATAGCCAATATTTCGGCATGGAACTATCCTTACCTTGTTGGTGTGAATGTATTTGTACCTGCGCTTATTGGTGGGAATGCGGTGTTGTACAAACCATCTGAATATGCTACATTAACCGGTTTGCACATACAACAGCTTTTGTACCGTTCGGGCATACCCGAAAATGTTTTCCAGGTAATAATCGGAAAAGGCCCGGCAGGGCAGGCACTACTCGAATTGCCGCTAAATGGTTATTTTTTTACAGGCAGCTACCGTACCGGGAAGTATATAGCAGAACATACGGCTTCTCAACTTGTTCCGGTTCAGTTAGAATTGGGTGGAAAAGATCCTTTATACGTGATGGATGATGTGGTGGATGTACACGCTGTGGCTGAAGCCGCACTTGAAGGCGCTGTATACAATGCAGGACAAAGTTGCTGCGCAGTTGAAAGAATATACGTGCAGGAAAATATCTATGATGCGTTTGTAGATGCTTTTGTTGCGCAGGCAAAAAAGCTGGTAACCGGCAACCCGATGGATAAGAAAACGGATATTGGTCCTGTAAGCAGAAAAGAGCAATTGAAATTTTTAGCCGAGCAGGTAGAAGATGCCAGGCAAAAAGGCGGCACTATTATGTCGGGCGGTGTGGAACCCAAAGGAACCGGCTATTACTTTGAGCCAACCGTGGTTACCAATGCCAATCACGGGATGAAGTTAATGACCGATGAATCTTTCGGTCCGGTGATCGGTATACAAAAAGTAAAAGACGACAGTGAGGCGGTGCAACTGATGAAGGATACACCTTACGGATTAACTGCAGCCGTATATTCCAAAAGTTTTGAACGGGCTGAGGCGGTGATGAAGCAAATGAATACAGGCACGGTATACTGGAACTGTTGCGACAGGGTAAGCGCCGGGTTGCCCTGGTCGGGACGTAAAAATTCGGGACTGGGCGCTACATTGTCTTACCATGGTATAAGGGCATTTGTACAGCCGAAGGCTTATCATTTGAGAGGGTAGTAAACCCTTAGGCTTTAAAAAGCAATATTTTGACGGAAAATCGCCAGGGCAAAGAAGATTTCAATGATCATTCAAAAAGAATGGGCAAAACAGCTATTACCAATTGTAAATAAAGAAACCGTCTCCCACGTAATAAGATTTTAAACTACACATTCCAGCGGTCCGCATCAAACCGTTTATACCCAGTCCGGTTTTCACAAGATTCATCATCTCTCGTCTGCCGTTTCAAACCTTCATTTCTGTTGCAGAAGTTTACAAAAGCTTAATCTTAAAAACAGATAGTATTAATAAACCTTGTTTAATTTTGTTAAACAATTGAGCACGTGTGGGTTTTGGCAAATAACCAAATTTGTGGATAACTTTTTTTTGTTGCAATAATTAGTAGTTATAAACTTTTGTTTAATTTAACTAAATAATTAAGGCTTGTGCTTAGATGTTCAGTAGGCGGTTTGCACCTTTCTATTCTACAGAAATACCAAGGACTATATAAATAGAACTAACTAGAAAAATTATGAGACTAATCCCTAAACCGGGTGGAAGAGTCCTGCTTTTCCTTCTTGTATATATTGGTGCTGCGATGAATGTGCCGGCCCAGGATTCTCTGCGGGTAGACAGTATGATCTTATCCAATAGAAGCGGGCTGGAGAATATCTTACAGGGAAGTGTAGCCGGACTAAGAATAAAAAGCTGGTCGGGCACGCCCGGAGCCCAATCCACACTTAATTTACGCGGATTAAGTCTTGATCCTACGGATCAATCTACCATGCCCCTGGTTCTTATCAACGGCGTTCCTATGGTTACCAGCCCCTCAGGTGTAACAGGCATCAATCCCCTCACTTATTTTTCTCCTGAACAGATTGAGAGCATAGAAATAATTAAAGACATTGACCGCCTCGCCGCTTATGGCGTGCAGGCACCCAACGGAGCGCTCAATATTGTTATGAAAGAAGGAAAGCCGGGATCCATTCATGTTCGGGCTAACGCGTATGGCGGAGTTAATTTCCTGCAAAACATGAACTATAAGCGGGATGCCTTTTACAACTTTAATACAACGGCCCGCAGAGCCGTATATGATGATGGCAGCATGGTGCACGGGCAAACACTGCTTGTAGACGGCGCCGGCAGTTACGGCTCCTACCTGTTTGGTCTTTCCAATCACCAGGACAAGGGCATTATTAAAAGCACCGGCTTTGGGAGCCAGTCCTTGTTTCTGAATGCGAAATACCATATTACCGACCGCTTCACGGCTCACTTTTACAATAATATGGCACTCGCCAACCGAAACGGGCGTTATGCCGGAGAATACAATCGAGACTTAACCCTTCCGGTGGTTGGCGATGAGGAGTTTTTTATGGACAAAAACCGGAATCTCGGGTTGATGTCCTCTATGGGATTGTCCTATCTCGCAGGGAGCAACATTACCATCCGCTCCGTGGCAGGTCTTTCTTACGAAGGCGCAAGCCGGGATGTGTATGTCCCTTCCAACCTGCTTGACAAAGATATTTATGCTTCAAGCGCTGCCTACAAACGGCAATTGATTACCTGGAACACTTCTGTAAACTGGCTGCATGAATTTTCGGATGCACTGCAAATGGATATGATGCTCGGTAATGAGTTCAGAAATACAGATAACCGGCTCACATCCGCCAACGGACGACGCAGTTTGGAAAGCGGGGGGTCGGATTTTGTGAAAGTAGTAACAGGCTACAATGCCAGTCAAATGGTGGCATTATCGAATCATGATCTGGAAAAACTGGTATCTTTTTACGGAACCTGGAAATTCAAGTATAAAAATGATTTGGACGTCAACCTGGTGGGCCGTGCCGATGGCAGCTCTTTATACGACAAAAAATGGGCGTTTTACCCCGCTCTTGGCATTCATTACGATCTGAAAAGCAGCCTGAACATCCCTGTAAAACTTAACGCAGGTATCGGAAAAATGGGCGTGTTGAGCAGGCCGGAAGTATACCGCGGGCAGTTGGATGCTTACGGAGATTATTTCGGAGGCAATTACCTGGGTATAGGAGAATTGTATCCCGCCTTGGGGGCGGCAGGATAGGATATTAAAAAGCCAATCCTGTTTAAAGGATTGGCTAAGGCATTATCACAATTTTCTCAATGCTTTCTCAACAAAAGCAATCGCGGCCAGAATGGCTGCCGCAGCTGCAACAGCATTCACTATCCTTGCCGCGTCTCCATACACCGTTACGCAGGTTTTGTTTGCGCATACTGTTGCTTTATTATCGTTATACTTACTAATGTAATTCATAACATTTTTTTGGATTTAAAATCTCCTCACTCTTATCCGGAGGGTTCAGGCTTTTCATTAAGGATATTACTTTTCCTTGCGAACGCCTTTAAAAGGCTTGTCGTCAGATTTTCCATCCATAAACCGGCCGGTATCGGTATCCCGCTTCACCCAGTTATTGGTTTTTGGATTATGAACCTGGCTCCTGTCTTTTACCTGGCCATTTCGGTGTCCATCACCAGCTTTTCCGTTCTTTGCCATATTATTATGTTTTAGAACCGGCAGATCATTTAATACTGAGGCACCTGCCTTTTAGCCCAAGAAACAGCTATTGCTATATGCAGCGCAGGTGCTACATTTGCACCACTAAGGAACAAGCGCTTTCCCCAAAGTATTATTCCTTAATAGCCGTGGCGCTGTTCCAGTGCCACGGTTTTTATTTACCGCTTATCAAATAACTGTCACAAATTTATCAATTTGGTTGACAAAATAAAAATATTTTATAATTTCGTCAACCTTCTCTTTCTGCTTAAAAAAACCACTGTTATGGAAGCATTCGCCGAACGCCTTAAGTCTGCCCGAAAAATGAAGGGTTGGTCGCTCCAGGAGCTGGCCGACAATACTGCAGTTGCTATCAGTAAACAGGCTTTGAATAAATATGAGCAGAACATTATGAAACCAACCGGTGAAGTATTGATAGCCCTGGCAAATGCCCTGGATGTAAAACCGGATTATTTCCTTCGCAAGCCTGTACAGCTTGGCGCTGTAGAATTTCGGAAAAGTTCAGCATTATCTGTAAAACAGATTGATAGTATTAAAGAAAAAGTAAAAGATCACCTGGAGCGATACTTAGAAGTGGAGCAATTGCTGGATATCAAAGACAGGTTTAGTAACCCTGTAAAAAATATACAGATATCGGAAGTTGAACAGGTAGAAAAAGCAGCCCTAAAGCTCATCAAAGACTGGAACCTGGGATTTGACCCCATACCGAATGTAATAGAAATGCTTGAATGCAATGAGGTAAGAGTGATTGAAATGGAGGCGCCTGATGCATTTGATGGGTTGAGTACTTTTGTAGGCGATATTCCGGTGGTAGTTATCAATAGAAATTACAGTGTAGAAAGAAAACGTTTTACTGCTTTGCATGAGCTCGGTCACCTTGTGCTTAATATTGAGAAGGGTGCGGATAAAGAGAGAATTTGCCATGCTTTTGCGGGGGCATTATTGCTGCCGGACGATTGCCTGGAAAAACTGATTGGCACTACCAGGAACAATATTGCCATGGGTGAACTGGTGAGCATTAAAGTGCAATTTGGCATTTCTGTGCAGGCTGTTATGATGCGGGCTCAGTTGAAAGGTATAATAGATAAAAATGCCGCAGCCCGCTTCTGGAAATCAATAGCAGCCAATAAAAAAGAAGAAGGATTAGGTAGTTTTGCCGGTAGAGAAAAGAGTTATCGCTTTGAACACCTTGTGTTCAGGTTAGCTGCTGAAGAAGTGGTGAGCCTGAGTAAGGCCGCCAATCTTGCGGGCGTAAAACTGGCGGCGTTCAGGGAACAATTAGATGCTAATGCTTAAAATATAGTGTTGCTGACCATGAAAAAAATTGCCATACAAGATGCGAACATCCTGATTGACCTCGTTAAGACAGGATTGTTTGATCATTGCCTGGCGCTTCAATATGAATTTACTACTACAGAAATCATTCTTGCCGAATTGTATGAGGAACAGATTGCCCAGATTCAATCGCATATCAATTCGGGCAAGTTTACGGTGATCAGTATTTCGGCAGTTGAACTGATAGCAATACAATTGTTGAGCAGGGAGGATACACGATTGTCGGAACAGGACTGGTCGGCAGTTTTTTATGCGCTGCAAAAAGAAGCGATCTTATTATCAGGTGATAAATCTTTGAGCGCTATTGCAACATCAAAACAAATAATAGTTCATGGTATATTATGGCTGGTGGATCAATTGGTGGAAAGGAAAGTCCTTTCAAATGCTGAAGCATGCGCCTTTCTAAAAAAATTAATATCAACGAATAAAAGATTGCCTGTAACGGAATGTGAGCAGAGGCTTAAAGCCTGGTGTAAATGAATCAACATGTTTTTTGTAGACGTCTCACCATAGCCGTCAACTTAAGCCCGGAGGGCCCGTCCGTGCCGGCACGGGCGGACTTACATTTGAGTAGCCCCCAACAAAGTTGGGGGCAAAAATGTCGAAGTTTTTGTTGAACCCCGTAGGGGTTCAATGTAAAATTGTTGCAAATATACCACCGGTTGCACCGATGGCTATTTAAATGTTAACCCCATTCGGGGTATTTGAGCGCTGAGACTCCTTAAGTTGACGGCTATGGTGTCCCCACGTGCCGGAAAGGGTGAGATTGCAGCTTCATCCTCTAAAAAATCTTAAGTTGACGGAGATAGTGTCTCACCGACCGGAAAGTGGTGCGTAAGTGAAATTTAAATACACCGTATGAAAACTCTTTCCGGGGAAATTATGAGTATTTTTATACTATGGAATTAAGAGAACCTGCAGTAGCTTATGGTAAGCAAAAGTTTACCATCGAAGAATACCTGGCGATGGAAGAAGCTGCTGTTGAAAAGCATGAGTATTACAGGGGAGAGCTATTCGCTATGTCCGGCGCCAAACTGCCGCATAATACCGTTTTCGGTAACCTGTTCGCCGAACTGGCTGTTAAACTGAAAGGGAAAAAATGCAGACCTTATGGCAGCGATCAACGCATACATATTGAATCCAATACACTTTTCACTTACCCGGATATTTCTATTATTTGTGGCGAACCAGTAACCCTTAACAATGATGAGTGGAATGTTTTAAACCCTGCTGTAATAATAGAAATCCTTTCGCCCTCTACTAAAAACTACGACCGTGGTGAAAAATTCATGCTTTACCGGGATATACCCACTTTGCAGGAATACATACTGGTTGATTCCGAAAGTATTCATATTGAGGTATTCCGCCTGAATGCAGCGCATCGCTGGGAACTGGAAGAGTATAATTCAACGGAAGACCAGCTTCGTATAAAAGCAATCAGTGAAGCGATACCTGTTGCAGATATTTATGCCGGCGTAAGGATGGAGGAGTAGCTGACTGACCCGGTACATAATGTATGCATGCTGATTTTGTATACTTTATTTCAGTATTCAATTTTTTCCCTAATTTACCCTCATGAATAACAACCCTTTTACCGCCGTGTGTTTTGGAGAAGTTTTATGGGATATTCTTCCGCATGCCAGCCTGCCGGGTGGCGCACCCATGAATGTAGCTTATCACCTTAACCAGTTGGGAGTGCCCACCGCAATGATCAGCAGGGTGGGAAATGATTCCTTAGGGGAGGAACTTCTGCAATTTATTTCGTCAAGAGGGTTGGATGTCTCCTTTATACAAAAAGATGAAACACATGACACCGGTACCGTGCTGGCAACCTTAAATGGCAATAATGTGAGTTACGAAATACTGGAGCCGGTAGCGTGGGATTTTATTCAGTACAGCATGCAGGTGCAAAAGCTGGTGTCATCAGCGAAGTATTTTATTTTTGGCAGCCTTGTGGCCAGGAGTGAAAAATCGGCACAAACCCTTTTCGAACTATTAGAAACCGCCCCGTATAAAATTTTAGATATCAACCTGCGAAAACCTCATTACGAAAGAAAAATATTAGAATACCTGATGCAGCATACCGATATGCTAAAATTAAATAGCGATGAGTTGCAATTGCTTGGCGAATGGTATGGGCTCCGGGGTAATGAAAATGAGCAGATGCAGGCATTACAGCAGAAATTTCGTTTCAATACGATAATTACCACCCGTGGCGATAAAGGTGCAGCCGTTTTACACGATGGTGCTTATTACGAACATGCTGGTTTTAAGGTTCAGGTAGCCGATACCATTGGAAGCGGCGACGCTTTTTTAGCGGGCTTCATTTCAAAATTTATTCAACCGGTTGCTATGGCGGAAGCGCTTGAATTTGCTTGTCGGATGGGAGCTTTTGTAGCCACTAAGCATGGAGCCTGCCCCGATTACAACGCTGCTGATATGGTTTCAATAGTATGATCAGGCGTTTATTGTTTTTGATGCACCGCGATGGCGTAATTGGCTTATTAAATTAAAAATACTGTGCCAGCAATATTAAAAAGGGCAAATGTGGTGGTAATAGGGGGTGGCATATTTGGATGTTCCATTGCCTATTATCATACGCGTAATTATCCCGGAAAGAAGATTATTGTAATTGAGCGTAACGAAATATGTAACGCAGCTACCAGCAGGGCCGCCGCACTGATGACAATTGTCAGGTCAAAACAAGCTTACATACCGCTAACGCTGGAAACATACCAGGCTGTAGGGCAGATGGAAAAACAACTGGGGGAATCGCTTAACCTGAGAAAGGCTGGAATGATGCACGTTGCAGCAAGCGATGGTACCGTGAAGGAACTGGAGCAGCTAATGGATATTGCACAAAAGTTCAATCAGCCACACGGTTACATCAGTAATAATGAGGCGCAACAGATGAGTCCCTGGCTCAAAGCAGGCGAAGCTTTACGCATAGGGTTCATGCCAGGTGAGGCTTACTGTGATCCTTACCTGCTGGGAACCTTTTATGCCCGTTGTGCAAAGCAGCAGGGAGCGGATATTATGCAGGGTTGTGCCGTAACGGAAATTATATATAAAGCCGGTGAGGTGCAGGGTGTAAAAACATCTCTTGGAACAATTGAAGCTGATGTGGTGATAGACGCGGCGGGAGCATGGGCTCCGGTTTGGGCCATGCAAACCGGAACAGGAATTCCCATGGCGCCGGTAAGAAGCCAGTACTGGATAACCGGTAAAGCCGATATTTTTCCGGAACATGCTCCCATGGTATTGTTACCCGATGCCCAGGCATATGCCCGGCCGGAAGGAGGCGCACTATTGTTCGGGGTTCGCGAAAAGAAATCATTGTACGCATCACCAGACAAAATACCGGACGATATCAGTCACTTTGCTTTTAGTGAAGATAGTGGGATGAATGACCTGGCTGAAAACGCGGAAAGGCTGGCAAGATTTTTCCCGTCATTTTACGAAACAGGCATTAAGTATTATGTAGCCGGGTTCTCGGGTTACACGCCGGATGGACAACTGGTAATGGGCAAAGTGCCGGGCGTAGATAATTTTTTGCTGGCATCCGGCTGTTGCGGAGCAGGTATTGCTGTAAGCGGTGGCGTTGGGCTGGCGCTTGCTGAATTGGCTGCAGGAGATAATCCGCCTTTTGATCTTTCTGATTTTAGCCCGGCAAGGTTCGGCGATATTGATCCGTTCAGTACAAGCTGGCTGGAGAAATGTGCTATGGTTAGGTCTGTGAAACGCAGTGGTTAAAATAATGAAGCAATAATAGTACAACCAGTATGTGGCAACGTCGCAATTTCATAAAAGCATTGGCAGCAGCCGGCGCAGGCAACCTGTTGCATTCGCGTGTGTTTTCGCTTCCTGCAGATAATCATAACAGCAGAAGATCAGTGCGCTTTGGCATCATATCGGATCTGCACCATCTTCAATTCAGGAACAAAGAGGAAGCAAGGCTGAAAGCTTTCATGGATGAGGTAATGAAGGTATCGCCTGATTTTATACTGCAATGCGGCGACTTTTGCAGACCACAACAGTCCGAAGGCATTATGGCCGAATGGAACAGATTCAAAGGACCGAAATACCATGTGCTCGGCAATCATGATATGGATGTATGTAATAAGGAAACCATTATGACGCTATGGGGCATGGATCAGCCTTATTATTCTTATGATTTTGGGGGCTATCATTTTGTGGTGATTGACAGAAATTTTATAAGAAAGGAGGATAAATCACTGGTACATTACGATAATTCAAACTGGAGCCCTTATGCATCGCCTTTCCGGAGTTTTGCCGACCAGCCACAATTGGATTGGTTAAAAAAAGATCTGTTTGCCAATGATAAACCCGTGATCGTTTTTATGCACCAGCCGGTTTTTCTCAGCGACTATTTTGATGAATTGGGAAATGCGGATGAGATACTGGATATTTTTGATGATGCTAATTTAAATGCTGAAAAGCGCAGAAGCAACGGGAAAGTGGTTGCCGTATTTATGGGACACGATCATGATGACCGGTATGGCATTCGTAACAATGTTCATTATTTTATTATTAACAGTGCCACCTATGTATATAATGAAGGTCCGCACTATTTTAAAGATTCCATTTTTGCGTTTGTAACGTTAAGCAATGGGAAGCTCACCATACAGGGCCGGCGAACCATTTACAGAGACCCGGTTCCGGATAGGATAAGAAAACGATTCCCCACCATCATCAGCGATAGAAAACTATTGCTGTAAACTTTCACATAAAAATATACTGATGAAAAAATCAGTTCTGTTTTTCTGCTTTGCGCCGGGAGGGATTGGTTATGTCAGTTTTTAAGTAACAGAAGCCCTTTAATAAAATTGGCTTCAAGCGTACTGCGAATAGTGAGTTGCCTGAGCAATTCGTACATAACTTTTATTTTTAATGTAAATTATTTACGGGTTAATTTTTCCCACATTTTCATCACCCGGTATAAAAAACAGCTAAAAATTTAAAAATGCTTGTTATAATGTCTATATTCTGTACCTTTGCACTCCTTAAATTGGGCCTGATACAATTTGACTTTTCAATTGAATTATAAGTGACTGATTACTAATTTCTTTTGTTTTTACGTAAAACAGGGGGATACGGGGTATTTTGTCATTGAACCAAATTAAAAGCGCTTTTTATACTATGTCTTCAACAAAAGTTGCTACACAGAATAGAATTGATTTCGGAAAAATCAAACATTTAGCGGAAACGCCTGACTTATTAGAAATCCAGATTCAGTCTTTTAAAGAGTTCTTCCAGTTGGAAACAACACCGGATAAACGGAATGTTGAAGGACTGTTTAAAGTATTCAAGGAAAATTTTCCGATTACGGATACCCGGAACATTTTCGTACTGGAGTTCCTGGATTATTTTATTGATCCGCCACGCTATAGCATTGAAGAATGTATGGAGCGTGGTTTAACCTATGCCGTTCCGTTAAAAGCCAAGTTACGCTTAAGCTGTAACGACGAAGAGCATGTGGATTTCCAAACCATTGTTCAGGATGTGTTTTTGGGTAATATTCCCTATATGACGCCACGCGGCACTTTTGTGATCAATGGCGCAGAACGGGTGGTTGTATCCCAGTTACACCGTTCACCAGGGGTATTCTTCGGACAGTCACTGCACCCCAACGGTACAAAAATTTACTCCGCAAGGGTAATTCCTTTTAAAGGCGCCTGGATGGAATTCGCTACAGACATTAATAATGTAATGTATGCGTACATTGACCGGAAAAAGAAATTCCCTGTAACTACTTTACTGCGTTCTATAGGATTTGAGACCGATAAGGATATACTGGAATTGTTCGGTATGGCCGATGAAGTAAAGGCAGACAAAAAAGCATTAACACCATATATTGGCAAACGATTGGCCGCCCGTGTATTGAGAACCTGGGTAGAAGATTTCGTAGATGAAGATACCGGCGAAGTGGTTTCTATTGAAAGAAACGAAGTAGTGCTGGAACGCGATACCGTTTTAGACGCTGAAGCAGTAGACCTGATATCGGACATGGATGTGAAAGGCGTATTCATCCAGAAAGAAGAAGTGAGTGGTGATTACGCTATTATATACAATACTTTAAATAAAGACAGCGCCAACTCCGAACTGGAAGCGGTACAGCACATTTACCGCCAGTTGCGTGGCGCCGATGCGCCTGATAATGAAACAGCCCGTGGTATCATTGATAAGCTTTTCTTTTCCGACAAACGATACGATCTCGGAGAAGTAGGTCGTTACAAGATCAACCGCAAGCTGAATCTGAACCAGCCGCTGGATCAGAAAACATTAACGAAGGAAGATATTATCGAGATCATCAAATACCTTGTTCGTTTAACCAATGCCAAAGCAGAGATAGACGACATTGATCACCTCAGCAACCGCCGTGTTCGTACGGTAGGTGAGCAATTGTTTGCACAATTTGGTGTGGGGCTGGCACGTATGGCCAGAACCATCCGCGAAAGAATGAATGTTAGGGATAATGAAGTATTTACTCCCGTTGATCTGATCAATGCGAGAACATTATCCTCGGTGATCAATTCATTCTTCGGTACATCACAGTTATCACAATTTCTCGACCAAACGAATCCGCTGAGTGAAATTACCCATAAACGCCGTATTTCTGCACTCGGACCCGGTGGTTTAAGTCGTGAACGTGCTGGATTTGAGGTGCGCGACGTACACTACTCGCACTATGGCCGCCTGTGCACTATTGAAACGCCGGAAGGCCCTAATATCGGGTTGATTTCGACCTTGTGTGTGCACGCCAAGATCAACGAAATGGGTTTTATTGAAACGCCCTATCGCAAAGTGAATGAAGGGAAGGTAGACATGAAGCAACTGAACTACCTGAGTGCCGAAGAAGAAGACGAGGCAAAAATTGCACAGGCAAATGCTCCGTTGGATAGCACAGGAACATTTGTAGAAGATATGGTAAGATCGCGCCAAACCGGCGATTTCCCTATACTGGAGAGAACAGATGTAGAATATATGGATGTGGCGCCCAACCAGATTGTGGGTTTAAGCGCATCGCTTATTCCTTTTCTGGAGCACGATGATGCCAACCGTGCGCTGATGGGATCGAACATGCAACGCCAGGCTGTTCCGCTGATTGTTCCGCAGGCGCCTTTTGTAGGCACCGGGCTGGAAGGAAAAGCGGCAAGAGATGCCCGCATCCAGATACATGCAGATGGTGAAGGTGTGGTGGAGTTTGTGGATGCCAACGAAATACATGTACGTTACGAAAGAGATGAGGCTCAGAAATTGGTGAGCTTTGAAGATGACCTCAGGATATACAGGCTTACCAAGTTCATGAAAACAAACCAGGAAACCTGTATCAATCTTCGCCCGGCTGTTAAAAAAGGGCAGCGCGTTAAAAATGGCGATTTTCTTACCGAAGGATATGCAACAAAAGATGGTGAACTGGCTTTAGGCCGTAATCTTAAAGTGGCTTTCATGCCATGGAAAGGGTACAACTTTGAAGATGCTATTGTGATCAGTGAAAAAGTGGCCCGTGAAGATTTGTTTACCTCTATCCATATTTCTGAATACGAGCTGGAAGTACGCGATACCAAACTGGGCGAAGAGGAATTAACGCCTGATATTCCCAACGTATCGGAGGAGGCCACCAGGGACCTGGATCAGCATGGTATCATTCGGATAGGTGCACAGGTTAAAGAAGGTGATATCATTATTGGTAAAATCACTCCAAAGGGAGAAAGTGATCCTACGCCGGAAGAAAAATTACTGCGGGCCATATTTGGTGATAAAGCAGGCGATGCCAAGGATGCATCGTTGAAGGCGCCAAGCGGAACGGAAGGTGTGGTAATTGATAAGAAGCTGTTTCAGCGTGCCAAGAAAGACAAGAACATGAAGGTGCGTGAAAAGGCCGCTATTGATAAGCTGGAAAAAGTGCACGAGCAGAACGAAAAGGACCTGCTTGACGTACTGATCGGGAAGCTGCAGGTATTATTGAAAGATAAGTCATCTGCTGGTGTAACCAATAATTTTGGTGAAATGCAGATAGGCAAAAGCGCCAAATTCAACGCCAAAAATCTTACCGGTCTCGATTATCAGAATATTAACCCATTGGGTTGGACAGGAGATGCACAAATTGACAACCAGGTTAATATTTTGCTGCACAACTTTAACATCAAGTTCAACGAGGAACTGGGAAGATACAAGAGAGAGAAATTCAATATTTCGATAGGTGATGAATTGCCAGCGGGTGTGCTGAAGCTGGCTAAAGTATACCTTGCCGTAAAACGTAAGCTGAAGGTAGGAGATAAAATGGCGGGGCGCCACGGTAATAAAGGGATCGTAGCTAAAATTGTTCGCGCAGAAGATATGCCTTTCCTTGAAGATGGGACACCGGTAGATATTGTATTGAATCCTTTGGGCGTACCCAGTCGTATGAACCTCGGACAGATATATGAAACCGTGCTGGGATGGGCCGCGGAAAAGCTGGGTGTAAAATTTGCCACGCCAATTTTTGATGGCGCTTCGGTTGAGGAAATTGCAGGGTATATTGAAAAAGCGGGCTTGCCTTCTTTCGGTCATACTCACCTGTACGACGGTGAAACCGGCGAACGCTTTGATCAGAAAGCTACAGTGGGAATCATCTACATGATCAAGTTGCACCACATGGTAGACGATAAGATGCATGCAAGAAGCATCGGACCCTACAGTTTGATTACACAACAGCCCTTGGGTGGTAAAGCACAGTTTGGCGGACAGCGTTTTGGTGAAATGGAAGTGTGGGCGCTGGAAGCATATGGCGCATCCAACATATTGCAGGAGTTGCTGACCCTGAAATCGGATGATATTATTGGCCGTGCAAAAACCTATGAGGCTATTGTGAAAGGCGATAATATTCCAAGAGCAGGATTACCCGAATCATTCAATGTACTCGTCCACGAACTGAGAGGATTAGGATTAGAGTTGAAGTTTGAATAGAAAAACAGATGCTGGTTTTGAACGGATCAGTAATCTCAAATCTCAAATTATAAATCTTAAATAAGATTATGGCTATCAAAAAAGACAATCGCCCCAAGTCAAATTTTTCCAAGATTACGATCAGCCTGGCTTCTCCCGATGCCATCCTGGAGCGATCTTATGGTGAGGTTTTGAAGCCTGAAACCATTAACTATCGTACCTACAAGCCTGAAAGAGACGGTTTGTTCTGCGAAAGAATTTTTGGACCGGTAAAAGATTATGAATGCGCCTGCGGTAAGTATAAGCGTATCCGTTATAAGGGCATAGTTTGCGACCGCTGCGGTGTGGAAGTTACAGAAAAGAAAGTGCGCCGCGAAAGAATGGGGCATATCAAACTCGTTGTGCCCGTAGTGCATATATGGTATTTTAAAAGCCTTCCCAATAAAATCGGTTACCTGCTCGGTATCAGTTCCAAAAAAATGGAAAGCATTGTATACTACGAAAGATACGTAGTAATACAGCCAGGTGTACGCGAAGACCGTAATCTTAAGATGGGAGACCTTCTGCCCGAAGAAGAATACTTAGAGATATTGGAAAATCTTCCCAAAGACAATCAATATCTGCCGGATGATGACCCGCAGAAATTCATCGCAAAAATGGGTGCGGAAGCCATTCATGCCATGCTCGGACGAATTGACCTGGATCAGTTGAGTTACGACCTGCGCAATGCCGCCGCTACGGAAACTTCCCAGCAGCGTAAAGCCGATGCGTTAAAGCGTTTGAGTGTGGTGGAATCGTTCCGCGATGCCAATAGCCGAATTGAAAACCGCCCGGAATGGATGGTAATGCAGTATATACCTGTTATACCTCCCGAGCTTCGCCCGCTGGTACCTTTGGACGGTGGTCGTTTTGCTTCATCGGATCTGAATGATTTATACCGTCGTGTTATTATTCGTAATAACCGTTTAAAACGTCTGCTGGAGATCAAAGCGCCGGAAGTGATCCTGCGTAATGAAAAACGCATGCTCCAGGAGGCCATAGATTCTTTGTTTGATAACTCGCGCAAATCGAATGCCGTTAAGGCCGAAGGCGGACGTGCATTGAAATCGCTGAGTGATGTGCTTAAAGGTAAGCAGGGCCGTTTCCGTCAGAACCTTTTGGGTAAACGTGTTGACTATTCAGGACGTTCGGTAATTGTGGTAGGACCAGATTTGAAATTACATGAGTGCGGACTGCCAAAAGATATGGGCGCCGAATTATTTAAGCCTTTTATCATTCGTAAACTGATTGAAAGAGGCATTGTAAAAACAGTAAAAAGCGCACGGAAATTAGTTGATCGTAAAGAAGCTATAGTTTGGGATATCCTTGAAAATATTCTTAAAGGACATCCTATTATGCTGAACCGTGCCCCAACACTGCACCGTTTATCTATCCAGGCCTTTCAGCCAAAATTGGTAGAGGGAAAAGCGATACAGCTACATCCATTGGTTTGTTCTGCGTTCAACGCCGACTTTGATGGTGACCAAATGGCCGTTCACGTTCCGCTGAGCAGCGCCGCTATTTTGGAAGCACAGTTGCTCATGTTGTCATCGCACAATATACTTAACCCGCAGAATGGCACGCCTATTACCCTTCCTTCGCAGGACATGGTATTGGGTTTGTATTATATCTCGAAAGGCAAGAAGTCAACCGACACCGAAAAAGTAAAAGGAGAAGGCAAGCGTTTTTATAATGCAGAAGAGGTTATTATAGCATACAACGAAAATAAGGTTGACCTGCATGCTCATATAAAAGTTAAAGCTGCACTCCGTAAAGACAATGGTGAACTGGAAACGAAGCTTATTGATACAACGGTAGGCCGCGTGATCTTTAATCAGCATGTTCCTGAAGAAGTAGGATTTATAAATGCGTTGCTTACCAAAAAATCACTCAGGGAAATCATCGGTGACATTATTAAAATTACCAATGTTCCCAAAACCGCTAAATTCCTGGATGACATCAAACAACTGGGCTTCCGTACCGCATTCAGAGGTGGACTTTCCTTTAATATCAATGACCTTGTTATTCCGCAGTTGAAGCAGGAACTGGTTGAATCGGCTTCCGATGAAGTGAAAGAAGTTTGGGAAAACTACAACATGGGTCTTATCACCAATAACGAAAGGTACAACCAGATCATTGATATCTGGTCGCGTGTGGATACCCGCGTTACAGAAACGCTGATACGTGAAATGGCAACAGATAAACAAGGCTTCAACTCTGTTTATATGATGCTGGATTCGGGCGCCCGTGGTAGCAAGCAACAGGTAAAACAGTTGGCAGGAATCAGGGGGTTAATGGCTAAACCGCGTAAAAGTGGTTCTACCGGTTCGGAAATCATTGAAAATCCGATCTTATCCAACTTTAAAGACGGACTGAATGTATTGGAATATTTCATTTCAACCCATGGTGCACGTAAAGGTTTGGCCGATACCGCGTTAAAAACAGCGGATGCCGGTTACCTCACCCGTCGTTTGGTTGATGTGGCCCAGGATGTGGTAATTAATGAAGAAGATTGCGGCACCCTGCGAGGCATTGCCATCAGTGCTTTAAAGGATAATGAAGATATAGTAGAACCGTTGTACGATCGTATATTAGGACGTACTTCAGTACATGATGTTTACAATCCGGTAACAGATGAGCTCATTATAGGAGCAGGTGAACAAATTACAGAAGAAGTTGCCCATACCATTGAAGAAAGCGGAATTGAAACCGTGGAAATACGTTCTGTATTGACCTGCGAAAGCAAACGCGGTGTTTGTGTAAAATGCTACGGACTTAACCTGGCTACAGGTTACCTTGCCCAAAGAGGAGATGCGGTAGGTATTATTGCCGCCCAGTCTATTGGTGAACCAGGTACACAGTTAACCCTTCGTACCTTCCACGTGGGTGGTGTGGCAGGCTCAGCTACCGTTGATTCGCAGTTAGCCGCTAAGTTCGACGGCACCGTGCAGTTTGATGGATTGCGTACTGTAACCGCCGAAAATAACCAGGGCGAAAAAATCCAGATCGTAATTGGCCGCACAGGTGAATTGAGGATCATTGATGTGAAAAACGACAGGCTGCTTATTACCAATAATATTCCTTACGGCGCCACTTTAATGGTAAAAGATGGCCAAAAAGTAGAGAAAGGCGATATTATCTGCTCATGGGATCCATTTAATAATGTAATTATTTCTGAACAGGCGGGTACCATCAAGTTCGACAGTGTACAGGAAGGATTTACCTACCGCGAGGAAGCTGATGAACAAACAGGTCACCGTGAAAAAGTAGTAATTGAAACAAAAGATAAGACTAAAATACCAATGCTTTTGGTGGAGGGCAAGGAAATTAAAACATATAACCTTCCGGTAGGTTCGCATATTGTAGTTGATGAAACAGAAGAGGTTCGCGCCGGACAGGTACTGGTTAAAATTCCACGTGTATTGGGTAAGTTGCGTGATATTACCGGTGGCTTACCACGTGTAACGGAATTGTTTGAAGCGCGTAATCCGGGTAATCCTGCCATTGTTTCTGAAATTGACGGGGTAGTTTCCTTTGGCGTGGTTAAACGTGGCAACCGTGAGATTATCATTGAAGCCAAGGATGGCGTGGTAAAAAAATACTTAGTTCCCCTTACACGGCAGATCCTTGTACAGGATGGCGACTTTGTAAGAGCCGGTACGCCTTTGTCTGACGGGCAAACAGCTCCTGCTGATATTCTTAATATTAAGGGACCTTTTGCAGTGCAGGAATACGTGGTAAATGAAATTCAGGAAGTATACCGCCTGCAGGGGGTGCGCATAAATGATAAGCACATTGAGGTAATTGTAAGGCAGATGATGAAGAAGATTGAAATTGTTGAGCCGGGCGATACCAAGTTCCTGGAGGAAGACCTGGAAGACCGCTTTGAATTTATTGAAGAGAATGACTGGATATATGATAAAAAGGTAGTAACAGAGCCTGGTGATTCATCGAAACTGCGTGCAGGACAAATTGTAAGTTTACGCGAACTGCGTGAAGAAAACTCTATCCTTCGCAGGGGCGATAAAAAACTGGTAGAATTCAGGGACGCCAACCCTGCCACTTCTAAGCCGGTATTGCTGGGTATTACCAAAGCATCATTGGGTACGCATAGCTGGATATCTGCAGCGTCGTTCCAGGAAACGACCAAGGTGCTGAGCTCTGCCGCCATACAGGGAAAAACGGATGATATGCTCGGGTTGAAAGAGAATGTAATTACCGGTCACCCGATACCTGCTGGTACAGGACTGCGTGAGTTTGACAATGTAATAGTGGGCAGCAAGGAAGAGTACGAATTGTTGCAAACTACACGTGAGGCTATGAGCTTTGATGAAGAAGAATAATTTGATAAAATAGTGTGAAAGGAGCAGAACGTACCAACTCTGCTCCTTTTTTATTGTATAATTTGCAAAAAAATACGCATGAAGTATCTCTCCCTGATATTGAGTTCGGTCGCTTTAATTCTGGCAGGCATATTGTTTTACCAGCAGCAAAACCAAACCGGTAAGCTGCGCAACACGATTACCGAACTGCGTTCCGCCGATACTTCGCAGGCAAAGAGCTTAAAGATCGCATATGTAGACCTGGATTCAATAGACGCGAGGTTTGAATTTTATAAAAGCAAAATGGAAACTTTTGAAAAAAAGAAAGACGGGTTAGACCGGCAATTGAACGGAGCCTATCAGCAACTGGACAAACGACGGATAGATTTTTTGAAAAGGGGAAATGCCATTACGCAGGCCGAAGCAGATGCTTTTAAAAAAGAGTATGATCAGCAATTGCAGGTGCTGGAAAATCAGCGTCGCAAAACAGAACAGGATGTGCAGCAGGAAGCGATGATCATGCGCGATGATATTTTTAAGAAAATAAATGATTATTTAACCGGCTATTGTAAAGAACACGGCTATACCTATGTTTTTTCGTATTCTAAAAATGCGAACATCTTTTTGTATGAAGACCCTGTGTTTAATATTACGGAAGATGTAATTACCGGACTGAATACCATGTATAAAAAAGAAGAGAAGAAAAAATAGCAGGCAGGAGCAACTGAATGTATTATCTTCAGGTCCCGGAAAGTTCCGGGATTTTTTATGGAGAAGGATACCTCAAAGCAATTTAAACCTTCGCTGGGATTACTGGATGCTACCATGCTGGTTGCGGGATCCATGATAGGTTCGGGTATATTTATTGTGAGCGCCGAAATTGCGCGCAATGTGGGCGGAGCAGGAACGCTGCTGCTGATGTGGGTACTGGCTGGTGTGGTTACTTTAATTGCCGCATTGAGTTACGGCGAGTTGGCCGGCATGTTCCCCGGGGCCGGCGGTCAGTATGTTTACCTGCGGGAAGCGTATACTCCTTTCGTGGCTTTTTTATTTGGGTGGACACAGTTTAGCGTAATACAAACCGGTACCATTGCCGCAGTGGCGGTTGCTTTTGCAAAATTCACAGCCTATCTTATCCCGGCCTTTGGTGAACAAAATTTCTTATTTCATTTTGCAGGGTTTAAAATTTCCGGAGCACAGGCATTGGCGATTCTCTCTATTGTTTTTCTCACCTATGTCAACAGCCGGGGAGTTAAAAACGGAAAGATCATTCAAACCACTTTTACCCTCACTAAAATTCTTTCTTTACTGGGTTTAATTGCATTTGGTTTTTTAACCGGCGCCAAAGCTGAAGTATGGAATGCCAACTGGCAGAATGCCTGGCAATTTTCGAATATTGCAAAGGTAAATGGAGAAACGGTTGCCACTATGCTAACTGGCTTGGCTTTATTTGGGGCGATTGCGGTTTCAATGAAGGGCACCCTATTCAGCAGTGACGCCTGGAACAACGTAACCTTTATTGCCGCCGAAATTAAAAACCCTGAAAGAAATATTGGAAGAGCGCTGTTCCTGGGAACAAGTATTGTTACTGTTCTTTATGTGGCGGCCAACGCGATGTATTTGGCTGTACTGCCTTTTAATGAAATTGCTTTTGCCGCAAACGACAGGGTAGGTGTGGCAGCCGCGGAAAAAATCTTTGACAGCAACGGTTCGCTCATTGTAGCGGTCATGATCATGATCTCTACATTTGGCTGTAACAACGGTCTGATTTTGGCGGGCGCCCGCATTTATTATACCATGGCAAAGGATGGCGTGTTTTTTGAGAAAGCCGGTAATCTTAACAAATTCAGCGTACCGGGCCGCGGTTTGTGGATACAATGCATATGGGCTTCGGCCTTATGTCTTACCGGGAGTTATAATGATTTGCTGGCGATGGTAATTTTCGGAGTACTGGTGTTTTATGTCCTTACCATACTGGGTATTTATATATTGCGCCGGAATCGGCCAGACATTGTTCGCAGCTATAAAGCGTTTGGTTACCCGGTGCTGCCCATGATTTATATACTGGCAGCTACCGCACTGGCAATATTGCTATTGATTTTTGAAAGCAATTATACAGTTCCCGGATTGGGCATAATTTTATTGGGCATCCCTTTGTATTATATTGCGAAACGGAGGTTGAGGATATGAAAGTTGTTGCAGGTTGCAGGATGCAGGGAGAAATACAAAGCACCAAAAGACAAAAACCAAATAAATTTCAAAAGTTAAATTCGAACACTAAAATTCGAAACCCGAAGCGGAATGAAAAATTCAAAATAACAATCCAAAATTAAATGATGGCAGCCAGCAGTGGAGGGGAAGGAGTATATGTCCTATCGTTAATCTCTACTCAACTGATAGCTGATTGCTGATTGCCGATTGCCGATTGCCATCTCAAATTTCAAATTCGTTAAGCATGAATGATATAGCAAACTTATTTGAATCTTTTACCAACATTAAAGTAGGTATTGTAGGTGATGTAATGCTGGATACTTATATGTGGGGTAAGGTTGACCGTATTTCGCCCGAAGCGCCCGTGCCCATTGTGGCGGTAGATAAAAAAGAATACCGTATTGGCGGAGCGGGCAATGTAGCGCTCAACATCTGTTCTTTGGGCGCCAAAGCTTCTGTAATAACGGTAACAGGTAACGACGATGACGGACATGCCCTGCAAAAAATGTTTACAGAGCAGGGTATTGATACCAGTTTCATATTGCAAAGTTCAAAAAGGATCACTACCAACAAGATTCGCGTTATTGGTCGTAATCAGCAGATGATGCGGCTGGATCATGAAGTTACCGGCGACCTGGGATATGAAGATGAGAACAGGCTGATACTGGCCCTCCAGCATTATATAGCACAGGAAAAACCGCAGGTAATTATCCTGGAAGATTATAACAAAGGTGTGCTTACCGAACTTGTAATACAAAAAGCAATTGATCTGTGCAGGCACAACAACATCATTACCGCTGTTGACCCCAAGCGCAAAAACTTTTTCGCCTATAAAAGGGTAGATATCTTTAAGCCCAATTTAAAAGAAGCAATGGAAGGGCTGAACATTATTGCCGGTGAAGTGAATGAAAAATTACTAAATGATATTCATGCCGCGTTGTCCGAAAAACTGGGTCATTCCATATCCCTCATTACACTGTCTGAAAAAGGTATTTTCTACAAGCAGCGCGATGAGGGCGCTATTGTGCCTTCCCATATCCGAAATATAGCCGATGTAAGCGGCGCCGGTGATACCGTGATTGCCGTTGCTTCACTCGTATACGCCGCTACCCGCAACGTTCACCTGATGGCGGAGGCAGCCAATATAGCCGGTGGACTGGTATGTGAAATTGTGGGTACCGCAGCTATTAATAAAGAAGCATTAATGAAGGAGTGCGGGCTGCTACTGGGCTAACGTTTTATTGGCCAGCCCATTAGCTGAGGAAAAAATAACCTGGCGAACGTTTTTTGTACCCATTGGTGCTATCAAGGGTACTGGCAGTTTACTCCGTTAATTTTCTGTCTTGCCTTTTTTGCACTTTATTAAATAAAATGGATAAACATCATCCACTTCGGTTATTTCAAACAAGCCTGCTTTACCAAATGCTTCCTGTATTGTTTCTTTGTCGTAAAAGAACATTTTTATACCGCCAAATATTTCAAACCTGTCCTTGCCGACACAAATTCCCTGTCCATAAGTTTGAGCTTCTTTAGTGATCGTTGTAAAAAACATCAGACCGTTTTCTGCCAGTTGGTTATAACAGTCATTTATTAGTTTTACTCTTTCGGCTTTGTCCAGCAGGTGAATTAATGCATAACAGTATATTCCGTCATACAAGTTATTGTCAAAAGGCATTTCAGTTACAGAACCGTGATAAATGGTTAAGTTATTGCCGAAACGCTTGTGAGCCAAATCAATGGCTGTTTGGGAAATTTCAATTCCCGTCACTGTCATTCCACTGTCTATGAAGATTTTTGCATTTCGCCCATAGCCAATTCCTGGAATCAGAACGTTTTTTATAGCGTTTGCAACAAAGAAGTCATGTGTTAATACAGTAGATTTTGCAGGCGCCCATCCCCACATTTCCTGGTTGTTTTTGAATGCTTCTTCCCAAAATTCTGTCATACGTTCTTTTGGAAACTTAAGTTTTTTCCTTTCAAATTCAAAAAGAATTTTTCAAAATAAAAATAGCTCAGGTGAGCCAGGACAATGGTTAAACACAAGGTTAGCATTAGATCTAAAAAAAGAATTTCCAAAATGAACACTCTGTTTAAAATGGTCAGCGCTAATGCGTGCCAAACATAAATACCATAACTTATGCGCCCAAGATATTGCAAAATTTTCGCTGATAATATTCTATTCACCATATTATTTTTATCCATAATTACCAGTGATCCTATAAGACTAAAAAAGAAAAGACCCAATATTGAGTACTTCGTCATTTCCTTCAAATAATAGAAGTGGGTACTAAAAATATAACTCAATGCACCTATTGGTATAACAGATAATCCAATCAACACCATTTTTTTTAATGCACCTTTCTTTTTGAAGAAATCATTATACTCTAAAACTGCAAGATATGCTCCGAGCATGATTTGGTCAACACGTGTAAATGTAAAATAGTTGATTGTCAATCCGTTGTTGAGCATGAAGTATTTTAGAACGAAGATCAATAAGAAACATATTCCTATAAATTTTCCAATATTTTTCGGATGTATAAGGTAAATAGCAAGTGGCCACAGCAGATAAAAATGTTCCTCAACGGCTAAAGACCAAAAATGGCCTGGTCCGCTTGATTTAATATTTAATATTTCGGTGAGGTTTTGAAGGTAAAAATAGTAAGGGACCTGCAGTTTTAATTCGGGCGTCTTTGCTTCTGATACTAAAGGAAAGAAAAAGTAGATAACAAACAGAAATAAATAATACAAAGGGAAAATACGCAAAGCCCGCTTTTTGTAGAAATTTGAGAAATAGCCGGCTTCCTTTCTGGTTTTAATCAATATCCTGGTTATGACGAAGCCTGATAGAACAAAAAACAAGGAAACGCCATGTTGACCAAATTCGGTAGCTTTTTGATAAGTTACAAGATTTGATAAATAAGCGCTGTTTTTGTCATTAAAGAAATGAAAAACGACCACCATTAGTGCGGCTATTCCCCTTATTCCATCCAAATTGTAATAATATTTCAAGTCTATATTTTTAATCCGAATTCCGTTGATAATGAACCCTGGCATTGGCCTGATCAGGTCCTCTGGGTTGTTGGTTCATGCAGTAGTTCGCACACAATTAACAATCGTCAATTTTAAAACGATACTGAGTGCTCCTGCCGCAGGGGAGATTGGAGAATTATAGACAAAGATATGGATTGGCGCAATAATGAAATTGGTATTGAGTCTTACGGGAACCGGCGCCGATTGGAAATCCGGATGAAAAGATAATAACAAAAGACAAAATGCGAAATTTTTACCCGGAGCAAAGGCTGATAGCAATTGCTGTGCAAGACGAAAACCTTGTACGGCAGTAAAGTGCCGGAAAAAATCAACGATCCGGGAGCGAACGAAATGCTAACCCGTGAGTATCGTCATCCTTTTGTGCTGCCAAAGAATGTATAGAAGAACCCGTGTTTAGTACCTAAAAAACGTAACGATTGATTGCCTTTCAGCAGGTAAAGTCTCAATCCTGTTCTTTATTCCCAATTTCGATAAGCCACCTGTTGATTTATTATGAAATTTGCAACAAATGCCTGAAATGTTCTAACAACCAGGCATATCATCGTTAATTCGTTACGTATTCTTTTGGTAAAAGATAATTAAATTGTTTTGAAGATTTAAATTATGACGCTATACGGTCTTATTCTGTTGGTGCACATTTTATCGGCTATAGTTGGACTGGGACCGGGTTTTGTTATGATTTATATTGTTTCAAAGGCACGAACCATGACGGAATTGAGGCATGCTTATTTGATGCGCAACAGGCTGCACATTTTTGTAATGATCGGCGGAACATTGTTGCTGCTTTCCGGCCTTGCGATGGGGATAATGCGTCCTTATTTATTTCATGCCGGATGGTATATTACCAGCTTAACGCTGTTTTTAATTGCTTTGGGATTTGGCCCACTGGTGCTTTCGCCCAGGTCAAAACCGGTTAAGGCATTGCTGAAGAACCATACCGGCGATAATATTCCTGAGGAATATTACAGGTTGTCTAAAAAATTATTTTTCTATGAGCGGATAGAAAACATGATTTTTTTGATCATCATTGCGCTGATGGCGCTGAAGCCATTTTAAAACAGGCTATACAGCATTAGGAATAAAAACAATCATCATACAAATAAAATAACAAACAATACTATGAATCAGGAAATCAAATCAAATGACGAATTGGATGTAAGGGTGCTTGTTCCCATAGAACGGCATAAAAAACTGGTAGCGCTCTTCGGAGGTTTACCGGCTGGTGAAAGCTTTATTTTTATAAATGACCATGACCCTATTCCGCTATATTATGAATTTAAGTCCATCTATGGCGATGTGGTCGGTTGGGAATACCTGAATCGCGGAGGAAGGGAATGGAAAGTAAAGGTTACGCGTACTGAAACTTCCCTGGCACGTGAATTAAAGGGTATCGCAACGCTTTTAGACCTTCGCAAAGCCGATAAAAATACGTGGAAACAAATTGTATTTCACCGGTATGGTATGATGGAGGAGGGAACCACTATGGAGCTTATTTCAAAGGGTGATCCTGTTGAGATCAGGGAAATTTTCCGGGAAAAATTCAAAGGACAGCATACCTGGACGTATAAAAAAGAAGTCCCGGATGAGCACATCATTCATATCACAAAAGAAGTGAAAAGCGGTTTGGGCGATGATGGATTTTCCGTAGTGAATGAATTTGACATTCGTCCTTACCCGCCAACGGAGCGCCATGAAATGTTTTATAAGGCTTTCGCGGATATAAAACCCGGAGAAGCATTTGAGTTTGTGAATGACCACGATCCCAAACCGCTTTATTACCAGATGGAGGCTGAGAGCAAAGAGCCGTTCAGGTGGGAATACCTCCAAAAAGGGCCGGAAATATGGAAGGTAAGGGTTATTAAAGTGAATACGGGAAGCTGAATTCCAGGGCTGCCGTTTTTATTTTAAATGCTGAATCAAAAAAGCGATAACCTTGTTCCTGATCTCCTCCGCGTCATACATGGTTCCAAAGTGCGGGGCATCCTTAACAAGGGTTAATTCATTTTTTACACCATGGTAGGTAAGCCATGCACTGAATAATTTGGATTGCTTGTTTGACACAATATTATCTTTTTCTCCATGATAAATCAGGAAAGGCGGATCGTTTTTATCAATATATGTAATTGGGCTGGCAGCTTTTGCTAAGTCAGGTTTGTACAATGGCGCTGCTCCTATCAATAAACCTTCTGGAGATTTTTCGTCTTCATTTCCAGGTAGTAAAACCAAATCTACCGGGCCATAAAAATCAACTGCTGCCTTATATTGGAAGGGACGGTAAGTGTTGGAAAAATAAAAGCTGCTCACCTTATTGTTTTGTGATGTACCCATTAGCGATGCCAAATATCCGCCTGCTGAAAAGCCCATCAGCGCAATGCTGTTTTTATCTAAACCATATTTACGGGCGTTTTCGTATAAAAAGGAAACGGCCTTATTGCAATCCTGCAGGATTGCAGGAAATACCGCGTCTGTTGCAAAGCGATAATCAATAGAAGCCAATGCCATCCCGTTATTTAATATTGCTGCAACGGTGTTGTACATATATCCCATATCGGCATATTTGTCGTTGCTTATCCACCCGCCACCGTGTATAAATACCACCAAAGGAATTTTTCCTTTGGCGCCGGCGGGAAGATAAATATCCAATAAATGCTTTTTGAGGGTGTCGTTGTTATAAGGAATATTGCTGTGAATAATCGTTCCTTTTGGCAAACGGGCTTCTACCTGGCTACGCCCGGGGGGTTGAGCAATAGCAATGGTAAAGCTTGCCATTGCGATTATTAAAGTCAGCAATTTTTTCATGTTCCTAAACGGTTTTGAACTTCAAAGGTAAAATACCAAAAAGAAAATTTTTTCAACCTTATCTCAGCGCAGGTAAGGGATGATCTCTTTAAAAGAATGTACTGAATTTTGGTCAGATACGGGAGGCTGTTCGCCGTTGTGATTGGAATGCACGGTTTCTGTTCCAGGCTCTTTTGCCGCTTCCGCATTCCCAAAAAATCGTTCGGCATTCCGGTAGTATAACTTTGTTTTTTGGCCTTCTGATAAAAAATCAAGTGATTCAACCGAACGGATCACTTTTGTAATATCCCCGTTGTCTGTACCAAACATCAGGCGATCTTCAAGTCCTGCCTCTATAAAAGCCTTCATTATTGTGCGGAATTTCTCTGCGGGTACAATATCCGGGTTGGAAATAACGGATATATCAGTATATACCAGTGCATTTTCTTTCATTATACCGATGGTTTCCCTGTAATACTGATCACCGCTGTGCATGATCCAGATTTTTAGTTCCGGAAAGCGGGCAAATAAGGGTTTCAGTAACAACGGGCTTCCCATTTCCATTTTAAAGTTTGGACTGCCATGATCCGGGCCGGCCCCGCCGGTGTGAATACCTACAGGTAATTTATACTTTTGCGCCAGGCTGTAATAAGGAAACAGTGCAGCATCGGAAGACGAAATACCATAATACTGATTTAATACCTCTCCGAAAAAATCAATTCTGCCGTCCTTAATTTGTTGTTCTACCCAGCCAACAGGGGGCCAGTCTTCACCTGTAGCAAAACAAGCTTGCAGGCTGTAGGGCACTTTTCCATTCGGGCAGGGGAACATCAGTCCGTACAGGAAATGGACGTTGGGAATGTTTCGGTACCTGTTTTGCAATGCCCATGAAGTGCTGATGGCGGCTTTGTAAACGCCCGCCTTTTGCAGTGTAAGCACCTGTGAGGAAGGGTTCTTACTGCCATGCAGGTGCACATCAAAAATCTTTTGCGATGACGCAGTCCCGTTGAGCAACGCTAAACCAGCAAACAAAGCAAAGGAAACAAGCAGTGTTTTCATCTTGTTTATCTTAATGTGATATTCAGGTATCAGTTTAAAAGATTATTTCCCGGATTATTGTTTAACATATTCAATAGCTGAAGTGGATTATTCATTAGCGATGGGTTCTTTTCCAGTTGAATCGTTTGCTCAATTGTTAGATTGCGTATCAAAATTGAGGCGTTCCATTTACAGTTGCCTTAACGATTACCAAAGAACCCATTGTGGTAGCTACATTAGGTACTTCCTTTACTGAATTAAGAAACGCTGCCGCTGCTTCAAAATTATTTTTGTTTACTTCCGATTGAAGTTTCTCAAGCCTGGCAAGTTCAATTGCTTTCTTTGTCTTTTCAAATAATTCCTTTGCCTCCTTGCTTCTTAATGGGCTGGTGATTTTAAACCAAATGTCTTTTATCCTTGAACCCGTTATTAATTCGCTTTCTTTGCTTATTTCAAAT
Source organism: uncultured Sphingobacteriales bacterium (assembly GCA_937991535.1). GTDB lineage: Bacteria > Bacteroidota > Bacteroidia > Chitinophagales > Chitinophagaceae > Agriterribacter. The sequence continues at coordinate 16,481 of CALKHN010000043.1, read as the reverse complement.
CCGTTCTCCTGCAATAAATGCCTGATTGCTGAAAACACTTTAAATGCGATTTCATCGTTGTCTGTGTCAAGATAAACGTGGCCACGAAAGCTGGTTATAGAATTTGCCAGTATCAAATCCAGATCATTCGGATTAAAAGAAACCGCCCAACTCCATTGTCCAAAGCCACCATGCTGATTTACCGCTCTGCACCACTCATCCAAATATGCTCGTTTGGTTTTGTTTTGTTCATTGTCCTGTCCTTTGGTTTCTACAATTAAGTTTTCTCCGGTCGTGAGCTTAATAATAAAGTCCGGGAAAAATCTCCTGACAACTCCCTGATAATTATAAAAGACAACAAAATTCAAATGGTCGTTTTTTACGAATGATTTTACGACGCTTGAATTGTCAATTGTTTTTGCTTCAAGAAATTCCCATTTGCTCTCTACCACAACAAAGTTGATATGTGTATTATCAAACGACTCACATGGTTTGCTTGTCCACCAGGTTCTGATGCCGGAAGTTGAACGAATGGGATTTTCCTTGTCGAATACCGGTGTTAATGCTTCTGTGTTTACTGCTCTTATTTCGTTCCAGATGTGCTGAACAACTTTATTCATGTTCAGCATGATCAAAATACGTTTCCTTGATTCGTCCTGATTGAATAAAGGATTTTTGATAACGATTTTGTTGGAGTAAATAAACTTCTCAATTATGCCAATCAGTTGAATCAGGAACGTTTCTTTGCTCCCTTTCCAGTCAGGTTTCTTTTCTGAATTGTAAATGGTGGATGCAATTCTGAAAATGATGGATTGCAGCCTGAATTTTTCTGCAATTTCTTTCAGATCAATTTCCGAAAGTGCGGCAGGGTTTGGTTTACCTGCAATAATAGCAGCCAGTTCAGCTTCTGTAATTGAATCGTATGGGTCAAGCGCTAATGATTTGACCTTTTCTAAATTTATTGTCAGTAGAGGTTTATAGATGTGGTCAATCCTCACCACATTCGGGAAACTGATTTCATGTTCTGCTTTTTCCTTTACAGGTTTTATTTCTGTTTTAGGTTTAGGTGGCGGCGGTGGCGGTCCGTCCTGGCCACCTTCGTGTGGTAAGAATGTGAAGGGCACACCGAATATATTTACATATTCAGGTTCAAACAATCCATCCTCACCAACATCATACGAAGTTCTCCGCAAACCTCTGCCAACAACCTGCTCGCACAACAACTGACTGCTGAATGCCCGTAAACCCATAATATGCGTTACGGTTTTGGCATCCCAACCTTCACTGAGCATTCCAACAGAAATTACATTTTGAATCTGTTCTCCGGGTTCTCCGATTTTTCCAACAGTGTCAACTGTTCTTCTTAATAGTTCTGCTTGTTGCTTTTTAGTTAGCTTTCCTGCCCGTCCGGCAGGCGGCTTTTCTTTTGGTGCATCTTCCGAATCGTATTCGGCTTCCTCTGCTTCTGCAATTTCTACTTCCTCCGTTTCTGCTTCTGCCTTCTGTAGAATGCTGCTGTCAATCTGCAAGGTTTTTTCAGGGTTACATAAATCGCCCAGCCCTGCTACTGAAAGCAGAAATGTGTCTTTGTCGAATGAATATTTTATTCGTGCTGATGTAAAAGTGGTATTTGCCACCGTAATCATTACAGGTGGAATTTTGTAGCCCGCCTTTTCCCAATCATCTTTCGTTGCCTTCCAGTCTTTGCCCAACAGTAAGTAAGCGTTTTTTATCAGGTCGGGAAGCGGAACGGATTCATCTACTTTTTGGTTGATGTCGTCTTTTACCGTTTCGTCCATATAGATGTGATACAAACGTGAACGTAAATCCTTGTCCACATTTCCATCATCACGAACTACCACTCTTGGTGTTTTTACCAAACCTGCTTCAATAGCATCATTCAAACCAAAGTCTGAAACAATCCAGGGGAATAATGCTTCTTCGCTTGCTTTTTTGCCGCTCGGGGCAAATGGGGTTGCCGATAAATCGAAACAACGCAAAATGCCTCTTGCTCTTTGAATGCGGTCAAGTCCGCCAACCCAAACGGTGCTTTCTTCAATATCTTCTTTCTTTACACCTTTGATTTTACTTTCAGCAGGAATACGCCAGGCATGATGTGCCTCATCGTTTATAACAATAATGTTTGAGGCGTTGGCTATATCTCCCAAAACTTCTTTTACGTAGGCCTCGTCACTTTTTGCTCCACGTTTGTCAACGGATTTTTTCTTAGCAATTTTTTCTTCTGTTTGCCAGGCCAAACCGTGCCAGTTGATGATTTTTATTTTTCCTTGTCGCAGGGAGTCCATTAAACCCAAAGGAACAATATTGAATTCTTCGTAATAGTTTCCAGGGTCTGTTGGATTGAGCACCGAAAGACGATTGCGAACCGTTAGGCCCGGGGCAACGATCAATACATTTTTTGAAAAACGGCTGTCTTTTCCATTTGCAACTTTGTTCAATACATTCCATGCAATAAGCATCGCCATTACAATAGTCTTACCTGAACCTGTTGCCATTTTGTTGCACCAGCGGCTGAACGCTCCACCATCACCCGGGATATCTATTCCTGTTTTATCTGCTTCGGGTGCTTCAGTAAGCCAGATCAGTGTTTCAATGGCTTCTAACTGGCAAAAGAAAAACCTGCGGTCTTTGCGTTCTTCCGGATCTTGCCAATGTTGCAAAAGTCTTTTGGTAATGCCTGTAACGCCGGAGTATCCATCTTCACGCCATTTTTTAATTCTTGGCCGAATGGCGTTCACCAAATCAATTTCAATGAATGTACCGGGGTCGTCAAAAGATCTTGAACTTTCGGATGCCACAACATATCCTGCGGGTCTGCGACCGTCCTGTAAAATAAATTCTCTCGTGTCCCTGATATATTCCCAATACTGTTGCGGTTCAACATAAGGGGAATTGATGATCAGCTTGTTTATGTTTTTCATCAGTTACTTTTTCAATTTCCGGATTTGAGCATTGCTCACAAGCGATTTCATTTGTGTAATTGCAATGCTGTTCAGTTGCTGCAATCGTTCGTTTTGTTTCAGGCCCTGATGAATTAACACAGCATTGATACTTTCCAAATTTGACAATATCACTAATTGCTCTATAGTAGCATGATCACGAATATTACCTTCTTTCGCCGTATTACTTTCACGCCATTGCTTTGCTGTCATTCCAAATAAAGCTACATTAAGCATATCTGCTTCATCGGCATACAGGAAATTGATCTGTGTTTTGGTAAGAGTACCAGGAATCAGGTTTTCTTTGATGGCATCTGTATGTATCCTATAATTTACTTTGGCTAATGTGCGTTGCAGATTCCATTCCACTTTGAGCCGGTCGTTTTCATCAGCTTTAAGGCGTTGAAACTCTCTGATCAAATAAATTTTGAACTCGGCACTAATCCACATACCAAATTCAAAAGCAATATCACTATGAGCATAGGTTCCTCCATACCTGCCTGCAGTGGCTTTTAAACCTATAGCATTGGTTTTTTCTACCCATTCTTTCACGCTGATTTTATAGCTGTTTAATCCTGCCTGACTTTTAATTATGGCAAATTCGCCATAATTAAAATGGGGGTTGTGGATGGATTCCCAAATTCCAAGAAATTCAACAGTATTTCTGTTTCGAAGCCAATCAGAAATGAAGAAATCACCGTCTTTGGCTTTTAGCATATCAGTAAGTGAAATGAAATCTCCCATGTCTTCTTGTGTAATGGTAATTTCTACTCCCTTTACCTGTATCTTTTTATTCTTAGCCATTTTACAGTCTGATAATTTTTAATGATTCTATTCCTCTGGCGTCAATGATTTTTACCGCTACATTTTTACCTGGGGTAAAAGGAAGCGAAACCGTTCCCCCAAAGGCTTCAATTTTCTCTTCGTCTATTTCGGCTTTCAGGTTTTTGGCTAAGGTTGCCCAACCTTCTTTGGCTCCTGCCATCGGGAAAAATACCTGTGAAGGAAATAAACTCCTGCCGTCATAATCATGGTCAAGCATCCACATGGCTATATCGCCTTTACCGCCACTGTCCACCGTTCCTGTTTTCGGGTTGTAATAATCAAAGCCGTTTACTTCAACAGTATATTTGCCTTTATCGTCACCCGATTTGATTTCTTTCATCTTAACATCGGGCTGGCCGATCAGCCAAAAGCTTTCATTGCTGCTGCGTTTCTTTTTCAAATCATCAGTAAGTAAGTCGGCATTCATTTGTGCTTTCAGCAGGGTAACCCCGGGCCAATTGGTTTCTTCAATGTCTTTGGCGGCCTCTGCATCAAACTGGAAGGCGCAGAACAATACGATTTGGGGTTTGGGTTTTAGCAGGTTGGCTTCTTCCAGAGCCAGTTCCACTAAGCGTTGTTCTAATGGAGCATGTTCAGGTCCGAAACACACTACAACCCTTTGCGGCTGCTGTAATAAGGTGGGCTGGTTTTTGTCGAACAGGTTTTTATTTGAGATTTCAACTTTTGTTTCGGCTTCTGCCTGTAAATACCGCGTGCCACTCAATGGTTCTACTCTTGTAAATTCAATGAGTTTACCGCCTTTGGCTCTTACACCTGCACGAAGCAACTCGTTTCTCCATTCGTCTTGTCGCAATGTTTCGCCACTTCTTGAAACTGAAGTATCGGCTTCCTGCTCTGTCATGCTGAGCGAAGTCGAAGCATCAACTTCTTCAAATGATTTTGCAACGGGCGCAGGAACGGCTTCAATGGTGAAAGGACCGGTTACTCGCGTCCGTTTGTTATCTATTAAAGGTTGATCATATAAAGTTTCTACCGGTGGGGGCTCGTTATTGGCTATGCTTTTTAAAGTAATATGGGGAACGGTTTTATATTTGAAACCACTGCCTACGCCCTCTTGAGGATATGCCAGTTCAAAGAAATTGAAATTTGCTATCAGAAGTCGCTGCTTTGTTAAAGTTAGTGCGACTCGTGAGGTGTCGCATGTTATCCATCTCCTTCCGTATTCTTCGGCAACCCTTGCAGTTGTGCCACTTCCACAAGTTATATCTAACACTAAATCACCCGGATCTGTAGACATGAAAAGGCATCTTTCAATAACTCTATTAGCTGTTTGAACAACATAAATTTTGGGATCGCTACGGCTTGAAATACCACCACTAACATCTTCCCAAAAATTATTTACCGAAATAAAGCCAAAGTCGTCAAAATACTTTTTAAAAGTTAACCGATTACCCTCAATAGCAATTCTGTTTTTCCGTAGTAAGTTTTCGATTCCTTCTTTTCCAGTTCGCCACCCTCCGGCAGAAGGTTTATATTTTTTCCCCTGAAACTCTATTTCAAATGCAGAACCTTCTCCACCAGAACGTGAGGTCAATCCCTGTTTAAAAAATATTTTTGCTGCGTGTGGAAGTAAATCCGGATTGCTTTCTTCTTCGTCAGTTAGTCTTCTTACTACTCCATCAGGAAGTTGAACTAAATCATATCTCGTAGCACCTGCGCCACCGAGCGTAACTTGCTTGAACAACTGGCGGTATTTAACTTTCTCTATATCCTTCGCATACCAGACTAAATAATTTGAAACATTATCGAGGTTTTTGGCACCAAGTCCAATAGATGTCTTATAAGTGATTAAGCTGACAAATTGTTTTTCACCAAACACCTCATCTAATAGAGTTCTGATTCTATGTACATTTTCATCTCCAATTTGAACAAAAACACTTCCACTTTCATGGAGTAGTTCTTTAGCAAGTAAAAGCCTGTCTCGCAAATAAGTTAGATAGGAATGTATCCCTAACTCCCAGGTATCTCTAAAAGCTTTCACCATTTCAGGCTCTGCAGTCAGGTCTTCATCCTTCCCATCTTTTACATCACGCTTGTTTACAAAGGGCTGAAAATTGCTGCCATATTTAATGCCATAAGGCGGGTCAAAATACACCATCTGCACTTTGCCGCCCATACCTTCTTTTTCCAAAAGGCTGTTCATTACCAGAAGGCTGTCACCTGCAATCAGCCGGTTGCTCCAGTTCTCTTTGTGTTTGTAAAATTCAATGGCTTCCCGCAATGGTTTCTTTTGTTCTTCAAACAAACTCATTTGCATAGGGGCTTCTTCTTTTTTTTTCACGGTTTCAATAATGCGCCTGGGGTCAATGCGTTCATGCACATGCAGGCTCACGGTTGGCACATCAAAACTGGTATGTTCGGCTTTACCTGCCCATTGCAGTTGCGGGTCAAGGTGCGGGTCGTATGCGTAGGTTTTCTTTTTGTATCCTCCATTGTCGGTATGAGCGTCTACCAGCCCAACAGGTGGGTTGTTCAGTCTCTCTTTGTCTTTATGCTCATACTGTTCAATGGGCTTCCCTATCTTGCCCCGTCCGAATGGCTCGTCCGGGCGGACGGCAGGCGGGTTTGAAGTTGCAGTTTTTTTAGCTTTGGCCATAAGTGATAATGCTGTGATAAATAAGGTTTAAAGATAAAGAAATCAGGAGCTTTAAAATTTGTGTTTAAATGCTGGGTCATGTCCATCGTTGCTGCCGTTTGTTCTGCAAACCTAACAGCACAGCTTCGCCCTCTCAGTCACAGTCATGCAATTGCATAGCCCGCAATATGCGCTGCGTATGGACACATAAAAAAGTTATTGAATTGTGAAAATACGGGTTCAGGCTATTTGTAGAATGATGGATCTGTACAGTTTCAAGGTAAGGAGATATTTTATTTTTACAAAATGCAATAGGGTGCATTCCAAATTGTCGGGTGATGGTTAAATGTTTCGTACACACAAACCACGACAAGAATCATCACGGATGCTTCGTTCCTCAGCATGACAAGCAGTGGGTTTTTTGTTCGGCTTTATTGCTAAAGTTCAACTTTATTAAAGCAGTTTGTCATTCCGACGCAGGAGGAATCCATCTTCGCTTTAATCATTGCAGGTTCTTCAACATTATGTTTGCTTCTATGGGCGGTGAAACACAACCCACGGCAGGCTGCCACGGCTGGTGAGATACCAAGCCGGCGACAATTTGAAATGCACCCGGCAATACGCATTTCCTTTTATGCTGCAGTGGGCGATGGTCAAATGCATGCAGGGAAATATGGAGGCGTTGGGTATTGTCTTTCGTTCACGACCATCTCCTTTTGTTCGGCCGCGTAAGTAAAATGTTGGCGGCTTTAGTGGCTGTTTTCGTTCTTGTATTTTTTTAAAATCTTTAAGGTATGGGACAGTGACTTTTTATTTGTCCAGTCCAGGTGCCCCGGAATGCTGAAAGCCGGATCACCGAATTTGTTTTGAATATTTTTGATTGATCTTATCCATTCACCAATATGGGCATCCGACAAATTGCCCGGACTGTTGGTTTCAATGCTTTTTATAAAACAGCCGCCGTATAATATTTTCTCCCTGCCGAACCAGAGTACAATATTATCCGGGCTGTGTCCCTTACCGGGATAAAATGTTTCAAAGCGATATTGCCCAACATTGAAAGTGGTATCCCCATAAATTAAGAATTCCGCCCTGGGCCCATTTTTTGCTTTCAGCAGCCCGTCCGTCTGCTTTGTTGTATAGGTTTTAATGCCTTTTTGTTTGTAATTATTCAGCCCCGCTGTTCTGTCGCTGTGAAAATGGGTGGCGATGCACATGATCACTTTTTGATGGTGCCTCGCCGCTATGCTGTCGAGCAGCGGCTGAAACTGTGTAGTGTCCCAGGGTGTATCGAATAATACAACGCCCTGGGTGGTTACCAGGTACATGCCATTGGCGGGATACAGGGATCCATCGCCGGGATCGCCAAACGTGGTGTAGATATAAAAGTCTTTGGTGAGCGAAGTGATGATTAATTTTTGAGTGTTACTTTGGCCGACGCCTGTGGCAGATATAAAAAACGTGAGTATAAAAAGCAGGGTGCGCATAGTTGTTGATCTGTGGCGGATTTTTTTCCCTTCTCCTTACGCGGTTCCAGGATGTGAATCAAACTTTGGCTTCAATTTTTTCCGCCCGAAGTCTGGCTCAAAAACTTTGCCAACATGCTGTGTAATAAATCAAATATTTGAATTGTGCCGTATTACCGGGAAATGCCTTAATAAAAAAATTGTTCCAGCACAATCCGGCCGTCTTTTACTTCATAAAGCATTACCTGGTTAATTTGTATTCTTCCAAAGCCCTGCAAGGTAATGTCTGTTTCCCGTCCTACTGCAAAATGATTGCCTCCCACAACGGGTTCTGTTGTATGTGTTCTATGAACAGCTTCAATTTTTTTTACGAACACTTCGCCTTTTTTGCGAACAGCGGTTTTACCTTCTGCATACCCCAGCCAGGGAGAATTGGGCGGATCAATACTTCTTACAATATCAGAGAAGAGCTCGTCCTGGATTTCAAACCATTTTTCCTGCTTTGCAAGTTCATTGAACCGCGCTGCAACTTCCTGCGTTGTCATTGCCTGGTTGTTTGCTGATTTTGTCATTTTATTTTTTTTAGAATGAATGGCTATTCAATTTTATTATTCTTATACCTGCTTTGAGCTATTACCTGTGAAAATCCGGATAGGGAAATCCCTGACCTGTTTCGCATAGAAATTTCAGACTCCTGAGAAAAAGCGCCCAGTCGTAACTGCAGGAAGCAACCTCCGGTGTATATGCTTTCCATCCTTCGTGTTGTAAGAGCAACGATGTTCCTTTATCGTGCGGCTGCAATTCAAAACTGAGCGTGGTGCCTACCCAGTCTTCATAACCTTTAAGGCAAAGCCATTTTACGCTGCTAAATGGTGTAAGCTCCGTTATTTTCATTTCTTTAAAATAGTCGGGGCCAAAGGCAAATCTTGATATGCTGTTTACTTCCGGTTTTGCTTTTGTGTCCGGTGTCCACCAACCCGACAAGCCTTCCTGAGTGGTCAACGCTTCGTATACTTTTTCTGCCGGCGCTTCAATCAACAGCCTGTGATAAATACTTTTCATAATTATCTTTTTGTTGAGCTACAAAGTTATTGTCTAAAAACGGTGCAGGCAGGGTGCAGAATAGACATATTAACGGGGTTATTTGGACATAGCTGCAGACTGGTTATTTGCATACCTGTTTTCATTGTATCCTGTTTCCCGGAAAATTTTATGCTTCAAAATGAGTTATGAAAAAAACGTTAGCGGATAGGGCTTACCTGTTTCATCCGTACCATATTTGCAACATCAGCAGAAACGATATTAATTTTCGTTGAGGATCATCCATGAAGTTCCAAATTTGTCGCGCAGCATGGCAAAGCGATTTGCAAAGAAAGTTTTTTCCATCTTCATAAAAATTTCACCATCGCCGGAAAGCAGGTTATACACTTGCTCTGCTTCCTCAGGCGTATCAAATCTAAGTGTAAGGTAAACGCTGCGCATGGGTTCGGCATTGGGAATATCGGCGCCCCTCACAATGGCGCCGCCTATCTCCATCATTGCGTGAAGAATGGGTTTTGTCCATGCCTTCGGAAAATTGGCGGGCGGTTGCGTATGGGCGGTCATCATCATTATTTTACCGCCAAGGTGCTGTTCGTAAAACCGGAATGCTTCTTCGCAATGTCCGGGGTAGTTGATATAAATGTCAAGTTTTACGGAATGGCTGGTATGCATGAGGCTGTTTGGACTTAATGATAAAAGTGTTCATAAAGATGATATAATTTTTCAAAATGGATAGGGTGGATTTGCGACAAACCGCAGGCAAATTGCGGCAATACAATAAGGTTCGTGTTTTTCCTTCATGTGGGCGGTGAAGACAACGCCCACGGCAGGCCGCCCTGGCTGGTGTTTTCACCAGCCAGCGACAAACCCAGGTGCTTTGCATTTTGATCAGGGATAAGCAGCTAAAGCTACAGTAGTAATATAGCTTCATCAGGGCGTGTGCACGGATGTGTTGTATCCTCATCCGTGCTTGAACTTTTTGTTGCTTTTTCTTTCAAGAGAAAAAGTAAAAGAAAAGACAATTGACCTCCCGCCCATGCGGTAGAGCGGGCGCCGGTGGTTTTGCACACCTGTTGATAAGTCTTTCAGCAAAGCGATTGTTTCGTTTCTATATTTGATGCCCGCATTGGTTCAAATACAAAAATTATTTTGTAGCAGATTAAAAGGGAAACCGGTGTAAACCCGGTGCTATCCCCGTAGCTGTAAGGTTTGTGAGTTTTTGGTAGAATGAGTAAGTGTATATTTTTCACCCCGTCCAAACGGCGTTCAGCCGGGCGGGCATTCACTTCTCACTTTTCACCTTTAACTTTTCACCTGCTGAATCTTCATACCACTGTGGCGCCATGCGCTACGGGAAGGTGTTCAGCAGTAAACCAAGCCAGAAGACCTGCCAGTCGGCATTGTTCACTATTTGCTTTCGGAGGAAAAGCAAGGGTGGGTCAGGCATCTTTATCGCTATACGCAAACTTGTCTTCTCCTGCCTTCTCTTCGTTAGCCATGTTATTTAATTTTTCACCTTGTAAAACAAATGGTACATGGAAACAGAACTATTATTGAAAGAAAACAAAGACAGGTTTGTTATTCTGCCCATCAATTACCCCAAACTATGGGAAATGTACAAGAAACATGAAGCCGGCTTCTGGACGGCGGAAGAAATTGATCTCAGTGGTGACCTGCAGCACTGGGCCAGTCTCAACGATGGTGAACGCCATTTTATCTCGCATGTGCTGGCTTTTTTTGCCGCAAGCGATGGCATTGTAAATGAAAACCTCGCGGTAAATTTTATGAGTGAAGTGCAGTTGCCCGAAGCCCGCTGCTTTTACGGATTCCAGATCATGATGGAAAATATTCATTCGGAAACCTATGCGCTGTTGATTGACACCTACATTAAGGATCCGGCAGAGAAAAACCACTTGTTTCATGCGGTTGAAACCATACCGGCTGTAAAGCGAAAGGCGGAGTGGGCGCTGCGTTGGATTGAAAACGGCTCATTCGCTGAACGCCTCGTAGCTTTTGCCGCGGTGGAAGGTATATTTTTCAGCGGTAGTTTTTGTTCGCTCTTCTGGCTGAAGAAGAGAGGTCTAATGCCGGGACTTACTTTCAGCAATGAGCTGATAAGTCGTGATGAAGGTCTGCATTGCGAATTCGCCTGCCAGTTGTACAGCATGCTCAGCAAAAAGTTATCGCAGCAACAGGTGCATGGCATTATCAAAGATGCTGTGGAGATAGAAAAAGAATTTATAACAGAAGCTTTGCCTGTGGCGCTTATTGGCATGAACGCCAAACTTATGCAGCAATACATTGAGTTTGTGGCCGACCGCTGGATGGCTGAACTGGGTTACGATAAAATTTTCAAAGCCGCCAATCCCTTCGATTTTATGGAGATGATATCATTGGAAGGCAAAACCAATTTTTTTGAAAAACGCGTTGGCGACTACCAGAAGTCTGGTGTGCTAAGCGCAGGCAAGGAGACACAGGCTTTTAGTTTGGAAGAAGATTTTTAGGAGGAGAGAGGTCAGAGGTGAAAGGTGAAAGGGGAAAGGGGAGAGGAGAGAGGTGAAAGGTGAAAGGGGAAAGGGGAGAGGAGAGAGGAGAGAGGGCAGAAGAGAGTTTGGGAAAGTATTTTGTAATTTTAATACAATCACTTCTTCACCTCAAAATACTAACCTATGTTTTTAAATCTTGGTCACAAGAACCTGCAGGTATATGCTATTTCCAGGCAGTTAATGAAAGTTTGTTACAGGATTACACTTCACCTTCCACCGGAAGAAAAATTTAATCTTGTTCAGCAAATCAGACGGGCAGCACTTTCGGTTAAGTTGAATATTGCTGAAGGTGCGTCAAGAAGATCAGAAGCGGAACGCAAACGGTTTTGGGAAATTAGCCGGGGATCAGTAATTGAAATAGATGCCGCAGCCGAGGCAATTGTAGACCTTGATTATTTAAGTAAGGATGAGTTGAGTGAATTGGATTTGCTTTTGAACTCCTGCTTTGCGTTATTAACTAAAATGGTTGAAAGAACATAGCATCTGTATTCTCTCTTTCACCTCTGTCTTTTCACCTTTCACCTCTCACATTAAATATTAACTATTAAAACGCATACCATGCAGGTAATAAAACGAAACGGAAAAAGAGAGTCCGTAAAGTTTGATAAAATAACCGCCCGTATTGAAAAGCTATGCTACGGGTTAGACAGACGTTTTGTAAATTCAATTGATGTAGCAAAAAAAGTTATTGAAGGATTATATGATGGCGTTAGCACTACCGAGCTCGATAACCTGGCGGCCGAAACCGCCGCTTCACTCACAGTAAAACACCCGGATTATGCATTGCTTGCCAGCCGCATTGCGGTAAGCAACCTGCATAAAAATACCACCAAAAGTTTCTCGCATACCATGCAATTGTTGCATAGCTGCAAAGATGCGAAAACGGGTAAAGCGGCCCCGTTGCTTGCAGATGATGTTTGGAAAATAATCCACGACAATGCGGAACTGCTGGATTCCACCATTATTTATGATCGTGATTATGCATTTGACTATTTCGGATTCAAAACCCTGGAAAAATCGTACCTGCTGCGCATAGACGGTAGGGTTGCCGAGCGTCCGCAGCACATGTATATGCGTGTGGCCATTGGTATACACAAAGATGATATTGAAAGCGCTGTTAGAACCTATCATTTAATGAGCGAACGCTGGTTCACACATGCCACGCCAACGCTTTTCAATGCAGGAACACCAAAGCCGCAAATGTCGTCCTGCTTTTTATTAACCATGAAGGAAGACAGTATAGATGGCATTTACGATACGCTGAAACAAACGGCAAAGATTTCTCAAAGTGCAGGTGGAATTGGATTGTCTATTCATGATATCCGCGCTACGGGCAGCTATATTGGCGGCACCAACGGAACCAGCAACGGCATTATTCCCATGCTGCGCGTGTTTAATGATACGGCCCGCTATGTTGACCAGGGTGGGGGTAAGCGAAAAGGTGCATTCGCCATTTATCTTGAACCCTGGCATGCAGATGTATTTGAATTTCTGGATTTGAGAAAAAATCATGGTAAGGAAGAAATGCGGGCAAGAGATTTGTTTTATGCTTTGTGGATACCGGATCTGTTCATGAAAAGGGTGGAAGCCAATGGAGACTGGAGCTTGTTTTGTCCGCATGAAGCGCCGGGCCTGCACGAATGCTGGGGCGAAGCCTTTGAGAAATTATACCAACAATATGAAAAAGAAGGAAGGGCAAGAAAAACGGTGAAGGCGCAGGATCTTTGGTTTGCCATGCTTGATGCACAAATTGAAACCGGTACGCCGTACTTATTGTACAAGGATGCCGCTAACCGGAAATCAAATCAGCAAAACCTGGGTACTATCAAAAGCTCCAACCTTTGTACAGAAATAATGGAGTTCACTTCTCCCGGCGAAATAGCGGTGTGTAACCTGGCTTCTCTTGCTTTACCAAGATTTGTGCATGACGGTGTATTTGATCACGACAAGCTCTATGAGGTTACCTATGAAGTAACCAAAAACCTGAACAGGATCATAGACCATAATTATTATCCTGTTGACGAAGCAAGGAATTCAAACATGAGGAATCGCCCTGTAGGGCTGGGTGTGCAGGGACTGGCCGATACATTTATTTTGTTACGTCTGCCTTTTGAAAGTGAAGAAGCCCGGAAGCTGAATGCTGAAATTTTTGAAACGATTTATTTCGCAGCGATGACGGCCAGTAAAGACCTGGCTAAATTGCAGGGCCCCTATGAAACATTCGCCGGCTCTCCTGTATCAAAAGGAGTATTTCAATTTGATATGTGGGGAGCAGAACCAACGATGCGCTGGGACTGGTACCGACTTAAAGAGGAAGTGATGAAATATGGCGTAAGAAATTCTTTGCTGGTAGCGCCAATGCCTACTGCATCTACATCGCAGATATTGGGAAACAACGAATGTTTTGAGCCATATACCTCCAATATTTATGTGCGCCGTGTTTTGAGCGGGGAGTTTGTGGTCGTAAACAAGCATTTGTTGAAAGACCTGGTAGAACTGAATTTGTGGAACGATGATATGAAGCGCAGGATCATAGTGCACAACGGCTCTGTTCAAAAGATTGATGAAATACCGGATCATATCAGGGAAATATACAAGACCGTTTGGGAGATCAGGCAACGTACTATCATAGATATGGCGGCCGAAAGAGGTGCTTATATCTGCCAGTCGCAATCGCTTAATTTATTTGTTGATAATCCCAATGCCGCCAAACTTACCTCAATGCATTTTTATGCATGGAAGAAGGGATTAAAAACAGGCATGTATTATTTGCGTACAAAAGCTGCTTCACAGGCGGTACAGTTTACCGTAGAAAAGCAGGGAGGTAAAATGACTGAGCCATTGGTAAATACAGCCAGCGCGCAGCCGGTTAGCGAAAGCGAAACAGCAGGGCCATCGTGCAGTATGGAAGAGGGTTGTATAAGCTGCAGCGCTTAGTATTGGCGTACGCCGCACAGATGCTTCCTTCGTCAGCATGACAAACAGTAGTAACGGTGCCGGGCACCTGCAACGAAGCCCAATTAACAACCCACAGCTTGTCACCCTGACGAAAGGAAGGGTCTGCTCAATAACGAACGGGGTGGCATGTGTTGTAGAGATGCTTCATTCCTAAGGTGCTTCGTGCCTCAGCATTGACGGGCAGGGGAATAATGTTTCAGCTTTGGTACTACAGTTCAGCCACGTACTATTGCTTGTCATCCTGACGCAGCTTGTCTGTCGGCAGGGAAAGGTCTGGCTTTGTTGTGTGCGTTTATGGCCTCTGCGGCTTTGCGTGAAACGCTCAGCTTTTCCATTTCCTTAACTGTTGCAGCAAAGCCCGCATGTCTTTGGGAAGCGGCGCTTCTATGGTATGCTTTTGCTTTTTGGCATCCGTGAATTGCAATCTTTCGGCATGCAATGCAAGCCGGTTAAACAATGGTTTTTCTTCTTCTTCTTTTTTTGAAAGATTGAATTTCTTCTTGATGGATGACAGCATTACCGGTTCACCGTTTCCATACAGTGGATCACATACGATGGGGTGCCCAATGTGTTTCATGTGCACCCGTATCTGGTGGGTGCGCCCCGTATGTATGCGAAACCTCATCAGCGAGAATTTGCCGAAGCTTTCTAAGCGAGTGAAATCGGTAAGGGCGGATTTGCCTTTTTTATTGGTTACCATTAACCCTTTTTTTACAGGATGTTCCATAATGGATGCATCAACTGAACCGCTTTCCACAGAAGGAACACCAAGTACAAGTCCGGTATAGTATTTTTCTACCTCTCTTCCTTCGAAGAGTTTTGATAAAAACTTATGGGTGATCTCGTCTTTTGCAAATACAATAACCCCGCTGGTATCCTTATCTAAGCGATGCACCGTCCAGATTTGTCCGTATTGCTGTTGCAACAATTGTTTCAGGGCAATTTCTGTTCCTTCCCTGTCGGGCACCGACAATAGTCCGGATGGTTTGTTGACCGCCACAAAAGCATCGTTTTCGAAAATAATTTCCGGTTTTGGTTTTTGCACGATAATATCAGGAAGATTTTTTATTAGCGAAAGAAGTATTCAGGTGTTTTAGTAAACGGATCTCTTTTTCCGTTAACAGGCGCCATTTGCCCCTTTCTACATTTTTTTTGGTAAAGATGCCGTACATCACCCTGTCGAGATTTTTTACTTTAAATCCAAGGTGTTCAAAAATGCGCCTTACGATCCTGTTTCGCCCACTGTGAATTTCTATGCCCACAATGCTTTTATCATTTGCATCTGCATAGGCTATGGCATCCGGTTGAATGAATCCGTCTTCCAGCGTAATGCCGCTTGCAATTTTATCCAACTGCTGTTTGGTAACGGGCTTGTCTACATGCACTTCGTAAATTTTTTTCACTTCATATTTTGGGTGTGTAAGACGCTGGGCCAATTCGCCGTCATTGGTAATAAGCAGCACACCGGTTGTATTCCTGTCTAAGCGTCCTACCGGGAATACTCTTTCCTCCGTTGCACGTTTAACCAGGTCCATTACTGTTTTACGTCCTTCGGGATCATCGGTGGTGGTAATATAATCCTTGGGTTTATTAAGAAGAATGTAGACCAGGTTTTTTTGTATGGTTATTTTTTTGCCGTTTACTTTTATGCTGTCGCTTTGACTTACCCTGAAAGGCGGCTCGGTAACTACCTGGTTGTTTACGATTACTTTGCCGGCTTTGATCAGGTCGGCAGCTTCACGCCTGCTGCAAACGCCGCTCCACGCTATAAACTTGTTCAGCGGCATTTCCGGATTTGAGATTTGAGATCCGGCTGTCTGCTGCTTGTTTCCTGCTTTCCGTATTCCGGCAGCATTCCTTTGTGGCGTTTCGCTTTTTTTACGCTCAACCCTCAACCCGTTGCTCTCCACCTTGTACCCTGCACCCTGTACCTTGTACCCTGTACCATCTCTTTTATCTGCGGAATGCTGTTTTCCGGAACTTCTTCCCGTGGCCTCTGTCCTCTGTCCTCTATCCTCTCTCCTCTTTCCTCTCTCCTCTCCCTTGTACCCTGCACCCTGTACCTTGTACCCTGTACCATCCCTTTTATCTGCGGAATGCTGTTTCCCGG
>CALKHN010000042.1 GCA_937991535.1 uncultured Sphingobacteriales bacterium | reverse complement strand
TGCGAAGAAAACGAAAGGTACGTTTCGTTCAGGTCAAACCAGCTTGCACCTTACGGACAGAGCTTGCTGCTGTGCTGGGATTTATTAAAGTCCAGCCCGGAGCCGCTGCTGATTGAAAAACTGATGATGAAGATAACAACAAAAGCCGATAGAATTCCGTCCTTTAGCATTGCACTATGAAAATATTGATTAAATTCTATTACTACTATTATTTTTTCTTTTTTGCTTTTTTTTTCTTTTACTATTCACAGTAATTTGTTGATAAACTAACCAGTGGAGGAAGCGCTTTAGGTTATTTCGTCAGGGTTTTTTACCCATCGGCTGATGCAATCTTCCTCCACTCTTTTGCCGCCTTTTGTTCAGATAGAAATTAGGGATTTTATACCCATTATTAAGGACTTGAACCGGCAGCAAAATCGGTTAGTTCATTTTTCGTCAACTTAAAAATACAGGTTATGAACAGAAAATTTTATGTTGGTATCGATGTTTCTAAAAAAACAATTGATGTAGCTTTTATTGCTCAATCAGGAGAACAAAAAACGGAGCCCCGCTGGAAGGTTTTTGACAATACCGATCCTGGTTTGCACCAAATGAAAACATGGTTAAACAAGGAGTCCGTTACGCTTGATGCTAATACTATTTTCGTTATTGAGAACACTGGGCTTTATCACCGCCGCCTCGTAAGTTTTTGCAACAAACACCAAATTCAATTGTGTATCGAAAATGGAGCACAGGTAAAGTGGAGCCTGGGCATTGCCCGTGGCAAAAGCGATAAGGTAGATAGCCGCCGGTTGGCAACCTATGCGCTCAGGTTTGCCGATCGCCTAAAACCCGCAGCAGCACTGCATGAAGGCATACAGGCAGTGAAAGATCTTATCACCTTGCGTAACCGGCATATCACCCAGCTCAGTGCCCTGCGCAGCAATTTAAAAGAACTTAAACTCACCACTGACCCGGCTGCGGTGAAGGAGTTGGAGAAAATACATAAGCCGCTCATCACTGCCACGAAAAATACTATCCTCAAAATTGAAGCTGCACTCCTGAAAAAAATAAAGAGCAATAAGCTTACATCCAGGCAATACGAACTGCTCTTATCTATCCCTTGCATAGGGCCTGTAACAGCAGCATATCTTATTGCATGTACAAATGCATTTACGCTGTGCGAAACCGGCAAGCAACTTGCCTGCTACTGCGGGGTAGTGCCTTTCGAATACCAAAGCGGCATAAGTATAAAGGGAAAACACCGGGTTCATAAGATGGCTAACAAGAATCTGAAAGCACTCCTGCACCTGTGTGCTGTATCATCACTGCGCTATGTAAAAGAACTGCGGGCATACTACGATAGAAAGGTGGAAGAAGGAAAACATAAAATGAGTGTGATCAATGCCATACGAAACAAACTTGTATTACGTGCCTTTGCTGTTGTAAAGAATGGGAAGCCGTTTGTTAATAACTGCATTTCGGCAGCTTAAAAACGAAGTAAAAATAGATTTGGAAAGTTCATAGAAATCGGCTGGATATGGGCTGATAGCGATATAAAGCTGAGAACTTATTCGTCAGCCAGCATAGCAACAAACTCCCTGTTGTATGTACGCCCTTCGTCGAGGCCTTTTTGAATTTCAAAAGTTTTCACTCAATCGTTTTAAAATCTTCTATCTTGTTTTCTTTGTTGACCTGTATAATGAACCCTAATATTTCTTTACTGAATAAAAGTCTGTAATGATACTCCCGGATGCCATTATCCAATTCCTTTCTTGAAAGCAGTTCAGGTTTTAAAAAGTTACCTTTTGATTTGAAATATTCCGAACCTCTTTGCTGCATAGTGCTATCCATAATTTCTTTAGCCAATTCGGCTGTGAACTGATCTGCACGCATTTTTTTGTCCATCACATTATTTATAAACCCGGTTACCAACTTTGTTATCTCAGGCTCTGTATCTTCTATTGTTTTTAAACTGGTAATGCTTAGCTCGGGATGATAAATTTGTAATATTTTGGTTGAAATTTTATAAGTACTGGCTCGTTTGAGATTAGCAAATACAATCACTGCCATTTTCTTCTCGGGATAGCGTTTGATTGTTGATTCAAAACCCTGCCAGCTTCCGTTATGTTGCAATATCCGCTTACCATTTAAAGAATCTATTGCCCATCCAAAACCATATCTTGCAAAAGTTCCGTCATTTAGTTTTGCAGGCGTCCACATCAAATCGTAATATTCCTTTTTCAATAGTTTACCGACATTTAATCCTGCTTCCCATTTGGCCATATCGAGTACGGTTAAAAGGAGTGGGCCATCTGCTGTTGTGTTAGTAGTAGGTGACACCCATTCCTGGTTCTTTATTACACCATTCACCATCCTGTATCCTGATGCCCGGTTGGGAACAATATCTTCTTCTGAATTGATCCTTGCAGTAGTCATTCCCAATGGTATTAAAATACGGTCTTTTAAAAAGTCGCCATAAAATTTACCGGTCACTTTACTCATAATGATACCGAGTGTTGCATAAGCCATATTGCTGTATTTCTGTTTTTCACCGGCTTTAAACAACAATGGTCTTTTTTTAAATTCCTGGTACAAGCTGTCTTCGGTATAGTGGGCCTGGTAATTAAAGTTGTCAATGTAGTCGCCAAATCCGCTGGTGTGGTTGAGCATGTTTTCAATGGTAATGGAATCCCAACCGGCAGGTGCATAGGGAAAAAATTTTGAAAGCTTATCATCGAGACTCAATTTACCATCCTGCACCAACAGCATTACAGCAAACGCAGTAAACTGTTTACCAACAGATGCTGTTTGAAAAACAGTCTCGGGTTTTACAGGTACATTATGCTCCAAGTTAGAATTACCATAGCCTTTTATATATTCAATTTTTCCGTCTCTTACTACAACAACCGATAACCCAGGAATTCTTTGGTTTTTCATTTCGATATGAATCAGGGAATCTACTTGCGACTTCTTTTTTGACGAGGTAGTTTGCGTCATACCATAGCAGTATGACGTCAGGAAAATAACCAGAAATAATTTGCCTTTCATTTTTAGTATATTATTTATATGATATTTTCTGCATGGCCACTTTAAATAATACAATTAACCCCAAGTCTATTTTTAGTTTGCTTGTTGTGGTATCTGTCACCTCCGTTTTAAACATTTACTAACCGATTTGAAAGTTTTATAAGGTTTCGATATTAAAGGCACGATGTGTCCCAATAGGGTGACATACAACGTTAAAGCATTTGTGAAGGCATGGAATTTTGCGTTTCGTCAGCCTGATACAAAAGCATAATTGAAAAACTACTGCTGAAGATAATTACAAATGTTCAATAGCAAAATGTCGGCTTGAACAGAAGATGATAAGAATTACTGCTGCACAAGTGTTGCTGGTCAAGCCATGCTTTTACAAATGCACGTGTTGTGTGCTGCTTTTTTGTCCTTTTAAATCTGGCTCTAATTTGTAAAAAGTCATACCGATTATATTTGTCAAACAATAAGCTGTAGCGAGTCTCATATTAAAGCTTAGTTGTTCGCTGTCAATCCTGTCTTTAAAAAATAATAGATAAAATAAAAGGTACGTCAACACAACTCCTATTAATATTATGATAACTTTCTTGCTTGTCAATGATACATTTTGTTTGTTTATGATTTTAACTGCAAATATTAATATTGTCCAGCAAGGTATCGAGAATAAAAGTCCGAATGCAATAGCAAACAACGTATATAATCCAAGTCCTGCTGCTTCTATGTGAAGTTTCTTAATGTCAAAAGTACCGCTGATTAAAAAATATAAGAACGGTGCAACAACAACACTTGTCAACCAAACTTTTGTCGCATATCTAAATGAGTTTGATGTCATAATTAAAAAGTGATTGGCATGCAGCGGATGTGCCCGACAAAGTAGCACACAACGGCCACGCATTGGCGATGGCAGGGTATTCAATGATTTTTCAGCCGGAACAAAAGTACAGTAAACGAACAAAAAGCTGAGATTTTTATTCTATTGCTCAACAGAGAACTTTCAGCCGGAACTACGGTCAATAGCGAACAAAAAGCTGATGAAATGCACGTCAGCCCTGCTATTGCCAATGCGAATGTTATGTGGCGTTCAGTCTTTTAGCATGTCCCAAATATAGTACGATGGTGTAATCGCCGCAAGCTTGCCACCAGTGTTGTCTCCTTGTGTGCCATGTACGACTCCTAAGAATATTGTTTTATTTCCGCCAATAAACATTGCTTTTTTTACAGAATAATAGACACCAGAACCACTACAGCCTTGCATGCTGGGAAGGTCCAAATAGAAAAAAGTACATTTTGTCTTCGTATCCGCTCTTGTCTGTGTTATTAGTCCACTTGCTAAATGACTTGTAAAAATCAATGGGGAAAAGTGCTCTAATTGTAAATCTAATAACGGATAACCAAGAAAAGTTATGTCAACGTCTTTTGGTGCTGCGTCTTTACCGCCATAAATCAAATACGAAGGAAATGACCATTCTTTTAACCTTTTTTCAATGTCTTTATTAGTTGTTGATAGTTCCATTAAGGATAAATCTGCAATTGGATGGCTTGTCCAATTTAATGAATGGGTTTTACTTAAAACAAGCAGGTCAATAATGCCAGGCTTATCTCCACTTATGCGAAAAACCACCTTAGCGTCATTGCGCATTTCTTTTGCAACGTGGTTTGCAGTGAGTAAAAAATATTTTCCATCATGACTAATAATGGTTCCGGAACCTGATTTTGCACTTGTATCAGAGGTCTTTTGATAAAGAAATACTGTCACGTTTGAAATGTCGTCCTGACTCCAGAGAGAGTCTCGCTGACCGTAAGAAGTAGTGGAAACTGCAAAGCTTCCAAGAAATAATATTAAAAGTTTTCGCATGTTAATTTGTCGTTGTTTTGGATGCCACATAACGGTAAAGCATTGGCGATGGCAGGGCATTTGAAAATCGTCTGCCCGAACCAAAGCCGAATAGAATTACTAATGATGAAGGTAAGTACAAAAGCCCAATAGTAAAAGTCCAGCCCGGACTGAAGCCCAATGGCGAACAAAAAGTTGAGATTATATTCGTCGCCCCCTGCTATTGCCAATGCACCTGTTATATGCGGTTTTTCTTGTCATTCGTCAGTTTTAACTCCGCTATTTTCTTGTCTGTTCTTATACTTCTCTCTTGCTTTAACTTTCCAAGGTGCGTCAATTTCCCAGTCGCCCGCCATTAGACAACCATAAGGCATAATTTCGTCAAGCACTTCGCCAAGTCCAAATTCTTGCATTTGCCGTTTTACCATATTTGCGTTTTTGTATGCACTTGGCAATTCTGAAATATCAATGTGATTTGAGAAAAAACGAATATCTAAACCTTGTGTTTCTTCGTTAAATAATTGTTCAATTGTTTTGTGAGCATTGTTTCTTTTGTGTCGCCCACGACTAATATTTCGTCCTGCTCCGTGAGGTGCAAAACCTAAATTATTTAATGTTGTATTGCCTTTTACAATTAAAACTGGTTCACTCATATTCAATGGAACAAGTCTTAACCCGTCTTTGCTGTCAGGCACAAATTTGTCGTCCAATGGCGTTGCGCCTTTGGCATGATAGAACAAATCATTTTCCTTAAACACAAAATTATGCTCGTTCCAAAACCTATCGAATGGGTCAATGTTTAACTTCTGAGTTGTAGCGTTGTGAATAGTAGTGTGGTTCAATTTCGTCCACTCTCTAACTAACTGCAATGCTTCCCAATAAGATTTCCCTTCGTCTGTGTCGTAAGGTATCCAAGCGTTTTTCTCTGCTGTCTTTGGTGAAATTTCTTTTCTAAAGTATTCCGCTATTTTCATTCCTTGAGTGTATAGATTTGCGCCAAAGCCACGGCTACCGTGATGCGTAACCATCATTGTTTCACCTGTCTTTTTTGAAATACCTACAAAAAGAAAATGGTTGCCGTCACCTTGTGTCGCTAAGTGGGTTTTAGCAAAATTTAAACTACGTTCTGAATTTAGAAACTTGTTATACAATATTTTTTCTTCAAACTCTTTTGGAAGAATTGAAAATTCTTCTCGTCCGCCACCACCAAAGTGAGTAACAGAATGAGCCATATCTAAAACGGTCTTTGGTGATAACATTCCGAAATTTGTCATCATTACGGAACAGCAGATGTCTGCACTATGCATTGATGGGTGGATTGCATTTTTTGCAATAACAACTCCACCAACTGGAATTTGCCCTTCCCCTGTCGGGCAAGCGTCAGGCATTACCGCACCACCAACCAATGTTGGTGTTTTCATAAGGTCTTGCATTGTGTCAAGAACCATTTTTACGTTATCAGCTTCTTCTTCTGTTTCGGGTCTAATGTTTTTATAAAAGTCCACCGGTTCGGAATGCGGCTCAATATATTTAGGTCGAACGCTTTCAACATAGCTTTTCAAATTGTCGCCACTAAGCTGGTGTTGATTCGCATATTCGATAACGACCTTGAACCATTTGTTTGGTTTAAACCCTAAGTCTATTAAGTCTTTCCCTGTTATCATTTTGTCTGTTTGTAATCTGTAGTAACGGTCTGTTAAAATCGCATATAACGGTAACGCATTGGCGATGGCAGGGCATTTGAAAATCGTCTGCCCGAACCGAAGCCGAATAGAATTACCAATGATGAAGATAAGCACAAAAGCTAAATTATTAACGTCAAGCTGGAACCAAAGCTGATAGCGGACAAAAAGTTGAGATTATATTCGTCGCCCCCTGCTATTGCCAATGCACTTGTTGTGCGTTCGCCATTGATATTTCCCTAATCAATAAAAGTTACAACGAGATTTAAAGGAATAAACCCGTTGCCAAATGAAATCCGATAATTTACCTTCAGAAATCATTTTAAAGCTATTGGTTTGTGACCAAATTCGTTCTTTTTTATTATTGACGAGGGTCAAGCAAGGGCTTTCAATAAATTTAATGTATTTTTTATCTTCTATATTCTTGGACAATACAACCATTTCTAAATCGGTATCGCAAAAGTCCTTTAATGAGGTTTTGTAATAAATTGGATCTACTTGTGCTGGCGTAATTAAATGAATAGTTAGTACCAACCTATGGGAACTTAATATAGTTAGATAGCTATAAAAGGGAGAGTCTTGGGTTTCGGTCGCACATAGAGTCAATGGAGGATTATTATATAGGTTTACTGTGTCAATATATTCATTCAGATTATAGGTAAATTTAGCGTAGAAATAATTTGAATTTTGATGCCAATTTTTTTGAATGATGAGCTTAAGATTCTTCATCATTAAGTATAAATCTGGGAAGTATTTATAAATAAATGGAAATGAATTGTCAATTAGAATTGCATTACTACCAGATAATCGTTTTTCTACTGGGATATAATCAAGAAAAGCCTTTTGAATTGCTAAAGCTGAACTATCATTCAAGTGAATTTCAATTGCTGCGCTTAAATATAGGGTGTCAATTGGAAAGTTTATAAGATTACTTCTAATTTCTGACTCTTGTAATTGCCTTAGTAAATAGGAATTATTCGAACGTTGCTCAGTTAATGTTAAATTTTGACTTTTTCTAATTGAATCTAATAGGTGAATTTGATTCGTAAGATTTTGTGAGTCAGTTTTTGACTTTTCCATTTGGTTATTAAGTAATAGCTCAATTTTTTGTCTTTGTGATATTTGATTTAATGAATCAATTGATCTTTTCCTACTTTGAGCAATCTCTTGTAAATTTTGTATTTTATCTTTTTGAAATTGAATTAAAATAGAAATGGTTAGTAGCGATAATGCCAAAACAACAAGAATCCATCCACCTTTAGTTAGCTTATAAAAAGTACTAGATTTTGAGTCCTCTTTCGTTTTTAGAAAAATTCCAACTAGTGAGATACCACTTGCAATTATAATTGTTAAGTAAGTAAACATTTTTTGGAGTTTCGTAATGAGTTAGTCGAAAAGGTGACGCACAACGTTGAAGCATTGGCGATGTGGCGGTATTCCGTGTTGTGTCGCCCCTGAGCCGATGCTGAGTAAAGTTAATTAGTTCATTGATTATTCACAAAGCCCAACCTGCGTTGCGTCTGACCGGACAGGTGATGATTAGCGATTTGTTGCTGAAGGTTTATTCGTCGCACCGCCATATGCGCCAATGCACTGTTGCCTGCTGCCTTTCGTCTGCTTAAAGTTGTGTAAGTACTGTGGGTCTTTGCAGTTATTGCTTTCGCTAAACCTTGGCTCAACTCTTTCCTTCCCCCAAATTTTGTTTCCTGCTTTTTGGGGATTCTGTATGTAAAACTTATTTCTATCACTGAAGTATCTGTTAATTGCTCGAGCACATTCATCAACACTTTGATAATCACTGTTATGAATAATTGCTTTCGCCATACCACTAAAAACAGATTCGATAACATTTAGAAATTGAGCACATGCAGGTAAAGGGGCAAGTTTTACTTTGGGCAGCTTTTTGCTTTTGTTATGTTCGTCAACTGCCTGTTTAAACTTCTTTGACGCATGCCAAGAGGCTGCATCCCAAGAGAAGTAGATTCGTTTTTCATTAGAGTATTTTGAAATAAGGAGTTCTAACAGCTTAATCATCTCGTCTGTATCTTTCTTCTTGGAATAAAAGTGAACAATTTGGTTAGACGATAATTCGAGAGCTGCTGTTATAATCAAAAATCCTTTGCTTTTTTGAAGTTGCGGAACTACTCGGGCTTTTCCAGGCGGCACATAAGACTTACCACCTTGTATTTTGATTGCAAAAGGTCCATACTCGTCAATAGAGAAGAATTTCTCGTTCGTTTTTAAATTAGATAGAATTTGTGTTATTTTCTTTAATTTATTTCTATAGTTTGGGTCTGTACTCGTAAGCACCTTTTTGGCACTTCGAAATCTGTATCCAGCATCTTTGATTATTCTGCATATGTAATTGTGTCCAAGGGGTAGACCTTTTGATTTCATTGCTGCGTGAATATCTTCTAAACGCCACGAAGCTCGATTGAAACCAAAATCTTTCGGCGGTGAATGGAGAATAGAAAACAAGGCGCTTTTGTATTCTTCCTTTTCAAATTTATAATGCCTTTGTTCTGATAATTCGTTTGTTGCTCTTTTTAGTGTTATTTCCTTTCTCCAATAATAATAAGAACCAGAGTTGATGCCCAACTCTTTCAATTTTGTTCTCTTGCTTTTTTCCGTTGATTCAACAATTGCAATAATCTCTTCTTTCTGTTTGTCAGAGTATCTTTTTTGCTTTATTATTCCTCTAGATTTCAAAATTGCTTTACATGTCTCAATAATTTCAGCTTGTCGTTGAATAATCGCTTTTTGTGTGCTGATTACTTCATCTCGCAACTTGTCGAGATAGTTGGTTTTAGATGTCTGTCTGGGTCGCATTTAGCAAATTGTGGTAAGCTTAAATGGAAGAATGTAGCTTATAAGGTTGCAGGCAACGTTTAAGGCTTGGCGATGGGCTGGTATTCAATGTACTTTTCGCCCGAACCTCAGCCGATTTGAAAAACAAAAGATGAAGATAAAACAAAAAGCTGATTTTTATTCTTCAGCCCGGAACTATTGCTGATAGCGAACTACAGCCGATTGTTATTCCTTCAGCCAGCCTATTGCCAAACCTTTTGTTGGCTGCAGAATTAATAATCGCCTTGGTCTCTACCTGTCATTTCATTTCTTATTTGAGAAATTGAAAATAAATATTCTCCTATTTCTCTAAACTCTGTTCCTTTTTCTGGTGTCCATCGTACAACCATGTGATATTTGCCATTTTTGTAAACTTCAATTATCCATTCAGAGCCGTCCATTCCGTTCGTGTCTCTTGATTCAGTTTGAAGAGTCCAAAACCTTGCATTGTCAAGTTTGAGGTTTGTCGTGTCTACCTGCTTTTGTGTCAAGTTAATAGTTGTATCAAAAATGATTTTTCCTGGTTCGTAACCACCTGCGCCATCACAGACTTTGGAAAATAGTTTGATAATGTCGCCTTGCTTTTCAAGTCGTACTGAAACTGGGTGATTAAATGTCCTTAACCAAGTAAACCGATAAACTTCTTTGTCGCCATTATAGTTTTTCAAAACAGGCTCTTTCATCGCAAACAACATTTTTGAATACCAAGAATTTCTAAAACTGTCAACAGCGTTAACAGTCGTGTCTTGCCAATTAGGTTTTGTCTTAAAATAAAATGTGGCGCTGTCAACAGGTCTTTGTAATGTGTCAAACTTAGAGTTAGAGTAAATCGTCTTATCTGTGCCGGACTTGCAAGAGGCAGCCAAGATAAATATTGTCATTATGGAAAGTAGGGTTCTCAAAATTTTGCAGCCAACGTTCGAGGCTTTGTGCAGTTGTGGAATTGACCAACTGTCCGCCCGGAACTGAAGCTAAATTTATAACTAAAAGCCGAAGTTAAGAACTACTGCCCAGCAGAATTCCGTCCGCCGAATATAAAGCTGGGATATGCACTGCCGATGATTGTTTCAACGTCGAGCCCCAATTGCACAAAACCTTTTGTTGTACGAAGTTATTTTACCGGAATTATCAAAGTGTCTATCCTTGTTGGAATTTGATCCTCGCCAATCCATCTGTCGTAAATCTTTACTAGAATGAAGACATTTTTTGAAGAATCAATTTGCTTAGTGGTACGAATTTCATAAGTATTTTCCTCTTTTAAATTTCGAAATGTAGCGCCAATAATATTAAGTCCTCTGTTGAAAGAAGGCAATCCTGGAGTTATTAGCGAAATGGTGTCGCCCTTTATTTTGTCAACGGATGCTGAATTACTTAAAAGCTTATAAGTAGTTTTGGGTAAATTGTTAACGTCTAATGGGGCAATATATATTAACCTGTTTAGTGTGTCGTAATTTCTTTCCTCAAATAGTGTGTCATTAATATAATTATAAGTATACACTCCGTACTCTCCGAAGAATTTGCTTTTTAGTCCGTTACGTTTGCCATTTAGAAAAGTAACAGTTGAATCCAAATCACCTTCGTCATCAAAATAGAAACATTTACCGTTCTTTAGGCTATCTGTGTTTAATGTAATACTGTCTTTTAATTTTCCGTTGTCATAGTAACTTTTTATCACAATCCCTTTGTCTGAAGGTTGTTGTCTACACTGCAGGAAAATAAAAAGGAAAGCCAAATATGTTAGAGTGGTTCTCATAATTTCGTACAACGCCCGGGCTTTGCGCAGGCGGGATATTAGCATTCCCTTCTGCCCCCGACC